>JAKQQP010000247.1 GCA_029564115.1 Candidatus Rifleibacteriota bacterium
AAGAGTTCTAATGCTTTCGGCGGTCCAGAATGTGCAGCGGCCGTTCTTAATTGGTTTTGGGAATCTGCCTGATTTAACGCCGTTCCAGAAAGTTGATCTGCTGACCGGAACAAACAACAACACCTGCTTCAGTCTTAAAAGGCCATTTTCAAGTAAGTCTATGCGTTCAGCATTGTCTTTGCTCATGACTGCACCTCCTGCCGGGCAGCCTCGAGAAAGGCTTCAATATCCTCCTGCTTCCAGATGAAAATGCGGGAACTGAGCTTTAGGCCCGCAGGGGCCTGGCCTGTTTTTACCCAGTTATTCCAGGTAGATCGTTTGATGCCGAGGAGCTTTAAAATGTCCCTGGTTCTGAGAAAGACGGATTGTTCAATCATGGAAAAACCTCGCAGCGAAATATCAGTCTGGCAAAAAAAGCCTGACTGTTGGCTTTTCGTTTCGGGGTGTGTTAACCTTAACTTCTCAGGGTTTTGTGGTTAAATACACCTCAAAACAAAAAAGCCCTTGTGAGTTCTAATCACAGGGGCTTTTTTAATTTGCCGTAATTTACAAATTAACGCTCTTGTGAACAACAAAAACTCACAAGGACAAAATACGCTGTTCGGGTTAAAAAGTCAATAGACCGAACAATTATTTATTTTTACTTCTCACTCGCCGCATTCGTGCGGTTTCAGCGCAATTTTCTGAACAAAATTCTTTATTTTTCCTGATCTTTTCGAAAAAAAGACCGCATACCGGGCACATACCAATCTTTTCAAAGCCATGGCCTCTCGTTGGTGAAATCATGCTTAATATAGTAAACGAATAAAGACACTTGGTTATGGCGAGAATAAACCATTCTTTGAGTCGCGTTAAGACCGACTCTTTATCTGTCGGCATCGGGATTATTATCGAATTTCCGCTTCCCTTCCAGTTAACAAGACAATCAGGAACTCTGGTTACAACCTTATTAATCTCTAACTCTATGTCAGTTATCCGCTGTATGATTTCCGACGGTAACTCTTCATGCTTTTTACCTGACAATACAATATAAAGCATTGACTTAACCAACTCCTGCAGACCAACAAGTTCATTATTTTTAATGTGCTTATAAATCTCGTCATTTTCAAAGTCTGCTTCTGACGTTTCAACATCTGCGCCGTCACCACGCCATATCATGGAAGCATTGTAAGCAAAGGCCGTAAAAGCTGCTTCTCTAATCGCCCGTGGCGTATTAGCGTTCGCAAAAGGAATGGCAAACCTGGCAAGCCACCGGGCAGCATGTTGCTCATCAGTAAAAAACGATCTGTTCATTGTTTGCCCCTTATTTTATTGCTCGCTGGCTCAAAACCTATCTTTCTTTTTGGAGAAACCGGTGCTTCGAGAAGCGGCAGAATGATCTCGTGGAAAATTTTGAACTGTTCATCATGCCCGGCAAGGCGTGATTCAATCTCGTCGATCTTTGCCGCAATGTTGGCATAGCTCAGACTGACTTTGCGAAGTCTGACAAACGCCTCGATGATTTGAATGCTGACGGCTATAGCCTGTTCGCTTTTCAGAACATTAGCAAGCATAAGAACTCCATGTTCAGTAAATACGCTGACAGGTTTTCTCCGGCCACCATGTGTTCCTTTATTAGTAAGGCTTTTCAAACTTGATATCACAAATTGTGACTTCAAGTTTTCTTCTTCGCCTGGTGAAAGCAGAAACATGAAACTTGCCGGAAAGCGTTCTGCATTGCGTTTAACCGCCTGGTTCAATACTCTGGTTTCTACTCCGTAGAGCTCAGCCAGGTCGGAGTCAATCATAACTTTCTGGCCGCGCACCTGATAGATCTTCTGTTCAAGGTATTCGTTACTGATCTGTATTGTTTTTGTCATTTGTTACACTTCCGCACGGCTTCATGCCGTTTCTTTGCAGGCGCCGGATGTGCAGCCTCTGCTCTCAAGCCATCGAGGTAATCGGCCCAGACCTGCATCATTTCGTGCCGGTCTTTTATAAATGTCGTTCTGTTGTAAGCCCGGCCGTGAACGTCTTTAACTCCGTGGGCCAGTTGCATTTCGATTACCGGCAAGGGATATTTAAGCTCTTCATCAAGAAGGGTTCTTGCTGTCGCTCTCCAGCCATGCCCGCAATGTTCTTCCTTCGCGATACCCATGCGCCGGAAAGCGGCAAGTATCGCATTATCGCTCATTTCTCTGCTTGAACTGGTCGGACTTGGGAAAACAAACTCACCGCGACCGGTTGCCTGGTGCAGGTCTTTCAATATTCTGACAGCCTGACGGGAAAGCGGCACAATATGAGGATGCCTCGTCTTGCTGGCGGTAAACCGCCACTCTGACCGGTCAAAGTCTATGTCTGACCAGCGGGCTTTTCTAAGCTCACCTGGCCGGACAAAGACCAGCGGGGCAAGCATCAGAGCCGATCTGACAACAAAACTACCGGTGTAACCGTCGATAGCGTTGAGCAGTTTTCCAACTTCTGCCGGGCATGTAATTGCCGCCATGTGCTTTGCTTCTTTTGGTAATGGTTTCAACTGCTTCTTTGCTGCCGCGGTAGGGTCTGACTCGGCCCTTTCGCCTGAAATGGCATAAAGGAAAATATTGCTGCAATAGCCGATGACCCGATGAACTGTTTCGGTCAGGCCGCTGGCTTCCATGCGCCGGCCAATCTCGACAATCTGTGACGACTTAATCTCAGATACCGCCAGCTTGCCGATAAAAGGGAAAACATACTTCTCAAGCCCGTAGTTGATGCGGTATTTGGACTTTTCTGTCACATCATGCTTCTGAATCGCCTGCCATTCTCTGGCAACGACTTCAAAGCTGTTGGCACTGGCCTCTGTTATCGATGCCTTTTGTGCTTTTCGATTGTCGGAGGGGTTTACACCACTTTTCAATAGTGTAACCATCTCAAGGGTTTTGGCTCTGGCTTCCGCCAGACTGACAGCCGGGTATGTGCCAACGGAAAGCATCTGGTTTTTGCCCTTGAAAAGATACTTGAATCTCCAACGTTTGCTGCCTTTGTCGGTGATATACAGATATAACCCCGAACCGTCATGGATGCGGGTAACCTTTTTACCGGGTTCAGGTTTCAAGCCCTTAACTTGTGCGGGGTTCAATGGCATGGTGTAACACCTCTCAGACATTTGTTGGTTACACTATAAAGTTACACCATTTTCAGGCGTAACGCAACGCGATATCATGCTGTCTCATAAAGTTCAGACAAACAAAAAACCCGCTTCATCAGCGGGTTTTTGCGAGTTTATTAAACGCCTTTAAACTCATTCTCGATGCCGGAAGTCGGGGTCGAACCGACACGCCTTTAAGGGGCGCGGGATTTTGAGTCCCGTGCGTCTGCCAATTCCGCCATTCCGGCCTGTGGTGGTAATATAGCATAAGGTCGGAAAGGCGTGCAAGAAAAATCAGTCTTTGGCCAGCAATCTGATTTTGCGTTTGCAATCAGGGCATACAGCCCAATGTTCGCCGTATTCATCAGTAACGACATCGACAGGTTCAAAAACTGCGCCGCAGACACATTCGATCTGAACAGCATAGATGTTGTCGAACATGATTGCCACCTCCCGTGTATTTTATATCTCTCCACTAAAGGTACCCGACAAAAAACAAAAGTAAAGACAATTCAATATCTGCCCATAAAATGGCCCCTGAATCTCAAGCAAACGAACGAAAATCTACTTATCAGAATTTTGCACTGTAAGAAACTGGCAAAAACCGGTTCAACCAGCCAAATTCTTTCTATTCAATGCGATTATCAACAAAACCGGCTGGCGATTTTTGCTCGATCAAACCACTGTTTTTTGATTATAATTAAAGAGATATGCCGGCACGTTAAAGCCGGAGATGCTTATTTTTGTTCGACAACCAGACAACCGACAAAATGGAGGCTTTATAATGCTCCGGGATCAAGTTTGTAAATGGTATTTTTTACTGGCCATACCTTTGCTTGTAATCAACTTTTTTATCAGCCAGCCCGCAGCTGCTGAAGACGCGGCTCTTGGGCTGACTCCAGAGCAGATAAAAGAAATAGAAGACAAGCTTGAACCAGTATTGAAGGGAAACCCCGTCACCGAAGTTGCCGAAGAGGACAGATCACTTCTGTTCCTCGCCGAGGGGCTGTTCCCAGAATCCTACAACCTTTTCTTTCGGCACGGCGAATATCTGGCAACCGAAAAACACAGTTTTACCGAAGCAATTCCACGTCTTACAAAAGCCCTCGACCTGAAACCTAAAGACCTGGCCTCTCTTGAAATGCTCGCCCTGTGCCACGCAGAGTTAAAGCAGGACTCAGAAGAAGTCTCATGTTGGGAAACCCTGCGTGAACTGATAGAAGAAGACGATACCGAAGAAACCCGCGATCTGCGACAGCGCATAACCCTCAACCTCGGCCGTATGGCCAAAGAGAACGAGATGGTCATGCGCCAGGGAAGACGTTTTATCATCTATACTCCAATCAACAGTGAATACATACATATCCAGAACGAACTTTCTGACGAACGTCTGGAAGAGATCTACCTGCAGATAACCGGCGACCTCGACTGCATCCCGGCTTTTCGAACCTCGATAATCGTTCTCGACCCAATCAAATTTAACGAGGTAAAACCGACTTCATGGGCTGGCGGTTTCGCTCAGGGTGGCAAATCCATGACCCTGAAAACAGAGAGTTTTCCGCCTTCCGGGGCAACTGGCAGGTTACCGGCTCGCGGCATTCTGCTGCACGAATTCACTCACAATATTGTATTTATCGCAGGTGCCGGCAGGTGCCCAACCTGGCTGAATGAAGGCCTTGCCGTTTTTGCCGAGCACAAAGACGATACCTTCACAGAATTCAAGCCACAGGTAGCACCCCCAGAACAGCTTATGACACTGGATCAGCTCGAAAAAGAATTTGCCGCCATTCGCAACCTCGATGGCGGGCCAAGAGTCAATCAGGCTTATCAACTGGCAGGCCTGTATGCAAGGTTTATCATACAGAACTTCACCATGACCGCCCCAAGATTGATTCTGAATTCACTCAAGAACAAAGAAACTTTCGAAAAAGCGCTCTTAGACGTATGTAAACTGCCAGTATCCCAATTCGAAGAACATTTTCGCAATTGGATCAGCGAAATGACAAACCGCTGATCTCAGTCTACAAAAAAAGCAACAGAAACAGCATTTGAGCTCTGCGGTTCAGGTGACAAAGCAAAGCTTTTACCCCACCCATGAATTTGGCGGTTGAGGTTGCCGAGCAAAAGGTTTAGAATCACAGCAGACTCTGACTTAAGCTCTGGAGCACAAACAATGCAAAACAGATTCAAAACCTGCATCATTCTGCTTGGCTTTCTGTTGTTAACCTCTCTGGTAGAAGCTCAGCACGACAAATACCATTTTACAACCCTTGCAGGCCGAGCAGTTCTTTCACGCACTTCGGGGTCAACATGGCTCTCGCTGCAGACTGCCCAGCCCGTCGAATTAAAACCCGGCGACATGGTGAATGTCGAAGGAGACGGAAGGGGCGAACTCAGGTTTCCTGATGGCACCGTCGTAAGAATGAAAAACAACGCCATGATAACCCTGATGCGCTACGGCATAAACCTGCGACTGGGCTACGTCTGGCTCAACGTCAGGCGCAGCAGCGATATCTTCAAGGTGACCACACCACTTGGCAGCTGCAGTGTTCTTGGCACTTCTTTCGACGTTGATGTCGATCGCTACGGCAAAACCAGAGTGCGTGTTTTTTCCGGTCTGGTAGCGGTAAGAGCTGCCGAAGACAGCAGAAACAGGCAGTTGGTATTGCAGCCAAACATGCACACTACGCTTTCTGATAAAAACAAAGTAGCCGATAAGCCGGGCAAATTTCAGGGAACAACTCTTGAAGCGTCTTTGCAAAGCGAGTGGGAACACAGAAACTTTGCTGACGTGTCGCCGGTGCCAATGCTGCAACCTGCCATAGAGCCAGAGCTTCCACCGGCACTGCAACCAGCAGCAGCTCCGGTAACTCAAAACAATAAATTTTTACCACCACAGCAAAGATCGGTTCAGCCCCCACCACCCGGCCCGTCAGGAACAGAGCCAGTATTTGACGAAGAGGGTTTGCCGCCGATAAGACCCGAACTCGATGCAAAAATCGATCTGCCGGCAGCGACTGAAGTAATCGGCGGAATCAGGCCACAAAACAACTTTGACGGCAGGGTTTCCAATGCCAGACAGCGATCAGAGTTTATTGAAATGCTCAGACAGCAACAGATAGCCCGTGATTCGGTCATAGGTGGCAGCCTCGAAAATGACGCCGCCATGAAAAAAGATCAGCACGGGCATGAACTCGGGCAATCACACCGACTGCCGCAGCAATTTTCCGGCCATGACTCCACAGAGCGAGAATTCTGGCTGTTGCGTAACCGCCTGCTTCGCGTTCAGAGCCAGATCAGACAAAAAGAACTCGAAATCGATGCCATGATAAAAGCAGGCAGTTCAAGTCCCGCCCATCAGCGGAAAATTTCCAATGCGCAGAGCCAACTTACCGACTTACACACTGAACAGAGAGTAATTTTCAACCGTCTTCGTGATGTACAGACAAAAAAAAGATAGATTTTTTTTGTAAGCCATTGACAAAGCTGAAAACTGTTGGTACGATTTACTTGTGTTGAGTCCTAATTCAGTTTCTTAGGAGGATCCCTTTCAGTGAAAAAAATCGAACTCGTGCGCGAAATCGCAAAAACCACCAACATGACTCAGACTCAGGCTACTCAGGCTCTTGATGCTACTCTCTCGATCATCAAAAAAGCTCTCAAGAAAAAAGATGACGTACGCCTCGTAGGTTTTGGTTCTTTCAAGGTTAACACCCGCAAAGCCAGAACCGGCATCAACCCCCAGACCAAAAAGCCGATCAAAATTCCGGCATGCAACGTAGCCAAATTCGTGCCTGGCAAAGACCTGCGCGAAATGATCAACAACAAAAAGAAATAATCGCATCTGCGCACAAAAGAGCCGCCTTTAACAGGGCGGCTCTTTTCTTTTGCCCGCATTTTGCATCGCACCTTCACCAAACCGTCGCACCGCGAAAACTATAAAACTATTCTGGCACCCCCTATATAAAAGGTTCAAGATACTACTTGCCTAAGCTTGCACCATCGGGTAAATTATTGCTCATGACTACACAGAAAAAACGCCTGGGCGATATACTTATAGACTGCAACCTTATCACCGAAGAGCAGCTCAAGGAAGCTCTCGGTTTTCAGCGCGACCGCGGCATGAAGCTTGGTGAAGCCCTGACAGAGCTGGGTCTGGTCACAGAGGATGACATTATCTGGGCGCTGGGTAACCAGCTGAACATTTCGTTCATTCACCTGAACCCCGATATCGTCGACACCGAAGTTTCACGCATGATTACGCCGGAGTTTGCCCGTGACCACAAACTGATACCACTCTACAAGGCCGGCAATCAGCTCAGCGTATGTATGGTCGACCCGCTCGACTCGAGGCCGGTAGAATTTCTTGAAGGGAAGTTCGGCGTCATCGTTTCCGTGTCGATATGCACAGCTTTTGACTTTGAACAAACCTATTCAGCCGTCTACGGCCCTCTCGATGTCCAGGAAAAGGTTGCCGACGGCGAAATAGACAATACCGAGAAGCAAAACTTCGAACGCGGTATTCCCAAAGGCATGGAAGGCCCCGAAAAGGTTATCAACTATATTCTCGGGCAGGCAATCATCAACAAGGTCAACCGGATTCACTTCGAACCCTCAGAAAAGGGCGTTCTGATCAGATTCAGATCTAACGATGTGCTGTCACGCAAAATAGAAATTCCCATAAAAGTGCATCACGAAGTGATTTCGCGACTCAAAAAACTTTCGCAGATATCTGAGCGCGATCTGAGTCGTGAAGGTGTCATAGTAGGGCATTTCAGGGTAACTGTTTCGAACCGGCAGGTGAACATACAGTCGATTTTTTACCCGACCGTTAACGGTGAAATGGTCATTCTCAAGCTCAGTGACTTCGGCAGCATAGTAGAACAGCTTGGCAGAGCCGGAAAATCTGCCATAGAAGAATTGATAACTGCAGTAAAAACAACACACGGAGTTCTCTACATTACAGGCCCCAGAGAATCAGGCCGCACAACCACTCATTATTGCATAATCAGCAGCTACGATGCCGAAACCAAAAAGATGGTAACGATCGAGGAACCTGTTGTGGCAGCGCTTCCTAAAACCACTCAAATTCAGATTGGCTCGAGCGGCATAGATAATGCCAGATCAGGTCTAAACCTTGCTTTAATGCTCGACCCTGATGTTATCTATCTCGATCATCTTTCAGGAAAAGACTTAACCCAGGAGGTAGCCTTCGCTGCTCTTGGCGGCAAAACCGTGCTGACGTCTTTTCTGGCTTATGATGCCTCCAGCAGTCTTGTAAAACTTCTCGAAACCGATGTTGACCCGGTACTTCTCGCCTCTTCCCTGTGCGGCGTCGCCAACCAGCGACTGGTGAGGGTGTTATGCCCCAAATGCCGTCAACCGGCTGAAATCCCAACAGAAATGCTCGATCTCATCAACGAAGAAGATAAAAGCAGGCAGATTTTCAAGCCCAGAGGCTGCGAAGGCTGCAACAACACAGGCTATGCCGGCAAAACTCTGATAATCGAGTTTTTACCGGCCAACGCAACACTGCGACAGATGATCATCAATCGACAGACCTACCAGGACTTCAGAAGCTTTTCCCGCAAACAGGGCATTAAAAGCCTCGAAGAGAAGACACTCGATATGATGCTGAATGGCGAAACCAGTGCCGACGAATTTATGAGGCTGTTCTAAATGAGCGACAACTTTTTTGGCAAACTCTTTGGTGGAAACACCCCCCCGGACGATGAAAACAAGCCGAGAACTCCATCTACGGTTTCGTCGCAGCCACCCACAAAACCGCCAATGCCTCCAGGCGCAGGCAATCAGCCGCCCAGACCGGCTGCACCTCCAGGCGCTCCGGTGCGGCCAACTCCGCCGCCGGCCGGGCAACCACCAGCGCCAAGACCTCCGGCGCCATCGCCAGTGCCGCCAGTTGCGGCGCCAGCAAATGTTCCGGCCACGACTGCCGCAGAAACGCCCCCGGCTAGACCAACCGGTATCCCTCAAACAATCGGCGGCTATACGTCTACGCCTTCTCCAGCCCAGAAAAGTGCCAGATCAGGCGATGACGGCGAAGTAATCATCGATGATCTTCTGCGTCTGATTGTCGAAAAGAGCGGCTCGGATCTTCACCTCACCGTCGGTTCGCCGCCAATGCTGCGTCTGCAGGGCAAACTCTGGCCAACTGATATTCCGGCGCTCACCGCAAAAGAAACACGCCGTCTGATCTACCAGTTTTTGAACAACGAGCAAAGAGAACGACTCGAACAAGACCTTGAACTGGATATTTCTTACGAACTTCATGATGTAGCGCGTTTCCGCTGCAATATTTTCTTTTCACGACTCGGCATGGGCGGCGTTTTCAGGGTTATTCCAACCCGCATCAAAACTCTTGCCGAGCTGAAGCTGCCACCCATTCTCGGTGACCTGGCCCGACGCAACAAAGGCCTCATTCTGGTCACCGGGCCAACAGGCTCAGGGAAATCAACCACTCTCGCCGCTATGGTCGACCAGGTTAACAATGAGCGCCAGGACCACATTCTGACCATTGAAGACCCGATAGAATTCGTGCATCAGCACAAGTCATGCATCGTCAACCAGCGCGAAATCGGGCCTAATACCAAATCGTTTTCAGCAGCGCTCCGATCGGCATTGCGCGAAGACCCTGACATCATTCTCGTCGGCGAAATGCGCGACTACGAAACCATCTCTCTGGCCGTCACCGCTGCCGAAACTGGTCACCTTGTCTTTGCCACTCTGCACACCCCGTCGGCAGCACAATCTGTAGACCGTATCGTCGACGTTTTTCCGGCGCACCAGCAAGACCAGATCAGAACTCAGCTCGCCGATGCCCTGCAGGGAATTCTGGCACAGCAGCTGATTCCGACTATCGACGGCATGAGCCGCGAAGTCGCCCTCGAAATTCTGATCAATACTCCGGCGGTTGCCAACCTGATTCGCGACAACAAAACCTTTCAGCTGCCCTCGATCATGCAGACAAGCAAGCAGGCCGGCATGCAAACCATGGATCAGTCACTGATGGACCTGGTAAAACAGCGTAAAATCAGCCCCCAGGAAGCCTATCGCCGCGCTTTCGACAAAAAGGCATTCGAACAGTACAAGCCACGCGAATACTGATTGTCAGCAACCAGAAAGGCAGAAATCATTACTGAATTTCTGCCTTTTTTGCGACCTGAAAATCAGCGGCAAAAAATTTGTCTTGCATGACTTTTGCAGTTCGGGTACACTATTTGCCTGCAATTCAGCATGACCCTATTTTTTGCCGGAGTACCGCCAAGTGAAAGCTCACAGACACATCACAGACCCTGAAATGATTCGCAATGTCGCGATTATCGCCCACGTCGACCACGGAAAAACCACCCTGGTCGATGCCCTGATCAAACAGTCCGGTCTTTTCCGCGATAATCAGCGCGTTGAAGAGTGTTTCATGGACAACAACGCCATTGAAAGAGAGCGCGGCATAACGATTCTTTCGAAAAATCTGTCGCTTGAATTCAATAATTATCGTATCAACCTCGTCGATACGCCAGGCCATGTCGACTTTGGCGGTGAAGTTGAGCGCGTTCTGCAGATGGCCAATGGCTGCCTGCTGCTCGTCGATTCATTTGAAGGCCCGATGCCTCAAACCAGATTCGTATTGAAAAAGGCTCTTGCAGCCGGCTTGCGACCCGTCGTCGTCATCAACAAGATCGACCGCCCCGATGCTCGTGTCGAAGCGGTAGAAGACGAAATTCTCGATCTTTTCATCGATGTCGGGGTCGAAGAAAGCATGCTCAATTACCCGGTTCTGTATGCATCTGGCCGTGCCGGCTATGCAGTGCGCAGCATGGAAGACCCCCGCACCGACATTCGCCCGCTGCTCGAAGAAATGATTAAACAGGTGCCACCGCCTGTCGCCAACATTGAAGGCCCTGGCAAAATGATGATTACCAGCCTCGACTACAACGATTATGTTGGTCGAATCGGCATTGGCAGGATTTTAAACGGTGTTCTTTCTGGGAAATCAGAAGTTTTCAGAATTCATCCTGGCGAAGTAGCCGAAAAACACAAAATTCTCAGACTTTATTCTTATCGGGGCATTCAACGCGTCGAAGTAGAAGAAGCAGGCGCAGGCGATATCGTGGCTATCTGCGGCATCGACACGCTCTCAATCGGCGATACTGTTTCTACTGAACTTTGTGACCCAGAGCCAGTAACTGCAGTCGATCAGCCGGTAATTTCGATGGCGTTTGCCGCCAATACCAGCCCATTTTCGGGTCGGTCCGGCAAATTTCTCACTTCTCGCCAGATTCGCGCCCGCCTTGACCGCGAGCTCGAAACTAACGTTGCCATGCGGGTCGAAGATGCCACCGAAGAACGTGATACCTTTCTGGTCTCGGGCAGAGGCGAACTGCACCTGGGTATTCTCATCGAAACCATGCGGCGTGAGGGCTACGAATTACAGGTCAGCAAACCTGCAGCAATCATGAAGCGCGACGAAAATGGCCAGATGCTCGAACCTATCGAAGAACTGGCACTCGATATTCCAGACAACTACATGGGCATCGTCATGGAGGTCCTCGGCCCCAGACGCGCCATGCTCGAGTCTTCAAAGCGCCTGCTCGACAATTATCTGCGCCTGATCTTCTCTGTTCCGGCGCGAGGGCTGCTCGGCTTCAGATCGATGTTTCTGACCATGACCAATGGCACAGGCATCATGAATCAATGTTTCAGAGCTTATGAGCCATATCGCGGTGATATTCCCGAAAGCCGCAATGGTGTAATGGTAGCTACCGACCCCGGTGTGGCCACTGGTTATGCCATCAAAAACCTTTCAGAACGCGGCACTCTGTTCTATGGCCCTGGCGAAGAAATTTATGAAGGTCTCGTTGTCGGCGAACGACCGCTCAGTGGTGATCTCAAAGTAAATATCGTTAAAAAACGCCACGTTACCAACCATCGCTCAGCTACCTCAGAAGAGCTTGAAAAACTGCAGGCACCCAGACGCATGACTCTCGATCAAGCTCTCGAATATGTTGCCGATGATGAATGGGTAGAGGTTACCCCTGATGCCATACGCCTCAGAAAAAAAGGCGAAGCAAAAGTCGGAAGAAAATCCTGACGCCGTTATCGGTAAAACCCAGCACAAAGAAGAACTCCGCCAGCGACGCTGACGGAGTTCTTTATTTTTGCAAAAACAGCCAAACTCTTAGAGTTATTGAATCAGTGGCACACCTGTAGCGAATGGTGGCTGGCAATCGTCTTCATAAGCTGTTCAGGGGTGTCGACCACCTGAAACAGTTCAAGATGCTCAGCTTTGATAGTTTTCTGGGCAATGCCGTGATGCATCAGAGCCAGCAACGGCGCAAAAAAATTCTCGATATTCAACAGATACATCGGGCGGTTGTGACGCCCCAGCTGCTTCAAAGTCAACAGATCAAAAAATTCGTCGTAGGTGCCAAGGCCGCCGGGTAAGGCCACGATGTAGTCTGAACGGTCGAGCATTGCCTGTTTACGTGGTCGCAGATCGGCCACACTGTGCAGTTCATCGAGATTCGGGTGCTGAATTCCCCTGGCAATCATATATTCAGGGATAATGCCTATCAGATGCCCGCCCGCATTTTTGTGGGCATCAGCGACTATTTTCATCAAGCCGCAGGTAGTGCCGCCGTAAAGAACGGCAAAGCGGTTTTCGGCAAGCAGCCTGGCGAATTCTGCAGCCGCAGTTTTAATCTCTTCAGAGACATCGGCGCTTGAAGAACAAAAGACACAAACAACCGGTTTTTTTGAATTATTCTGGTTCATAGTGAGCCGATTATAACATTAATTCTCCGGGCCCGTGATATTGATTTTTACTGGTATAGAGCTTATAATCTTTTCGCAAAAAGTTTCGCCAATTGCAAAATTTTGTCGTCGACGGGAGAAACAAATGGTAGATCTCGAGAAAATCATTTCGTTGTGCAAGCGCCGCGGTTTTATTTTTCAGGGCAGCGACCAGTATGGCGGGCTGCAGGGCACCTGGGATTACGGTCCTCTCGGCGTCGAGCTGAAAAATAACGTTAAAAGAGCCTGGTGGCGCCGTATTGTTTATGAGCGCGACGACATGGAAGGTCTCGATTGCGCCATTTTGATGAATCGCCTTGTCTTCAAGTATTCAGGGCATGAAGACACCTTTTCTGACCCGATGGTCGATTGCCGTAAGTGCAAGAAACGCTTCAGAGCAGATCAGGTTGACCCGAACGAAAAGTGTGCCGAAGGTGACAAACACGATTTTACCGAACCCAGGCCATTCAACCTGATGTTCAAAACCTCCTGTGGCCCGGTTGCCGACGAAAACAATACAACCTATCTGCGTCCTGAAACGGCTCAGGGTATCTTCGTCAACTTCAAAAACGTTCTCGATTCAACCAACCGCAAACTCCCCTTCGGTATCGCCCAGATCGGCAAGTCATACCGCAATGAAATAACTCCCCGCAATTTTATTTTCAGAGTTCGCGAATTCGAACAGATGGAAATCGAATTTTTCGTCAAACCAGGCACCGATGATGAATGGCATAAAAAATGGGTCGAAGACCGGTTCAACTGGTATACCGAACTCGGCATCCGCCCCGAAAATCTGCGCAAATACGAACAGAAGCCAGAAGAACTGGCGCATTATGCCAAAGCTACCGTCGATCTGCTCTATCGCTTTTTCCCCGATCGCGAAGACGAGAACAAGCAGTTTGACGAAGTCGAAGGCATTGCCAACCGCACCGACTTCGACCTTACCTGCCACACCAAGGGCGGCAAGCTGGTGCTCGCCGACGGCCGCGAAATACCCAACGTTCACGCCATCAACAAGCTGACTTATTTCGATCACGAAACCAATCAGCACATTCTGCCTTATGTTGTCGAGCCATCAGCCGGTGTCGACCGGGCTACTCTCGCCTTCTTAATGGATTCATACTGCGAAGAAACCGTTAACGACGGTCAGCGCATTGTGCTCAAACTGCACCCCGAACTGGCGCCGATCAAAGTTGCGGTTCTGCCTCTGAAGAAAAACAACGAAGGCATTCGCAACACCGCCATGCAGATAAAGAACACCCTCATGAAAAAAAGCGGCTGGCGCACGGTATATGACGATACCGCCGGCATAGGCAAACTTTATCGCCGCCAGGACGAAATCGGCACCCCATTCTGCATTACTGTCGATTTTGACACCCTTGAAAACCAGACCGTCACCGTTCGCGACCGCGACACCATGGCTCAGGAACGCGTCAAAATAGATGCCCTGCAAGAATATCTGGCTGGCAAACTTGGCAACTGCTGAACAAAGCAACGCAAGACTCATCAGAGGCGACATGCTGCATGTCGCCTCTTTGCTTGTTCCCGGCAGTTTCAGACTGATATATCTCGACCCGCCTTTTTTGACGGGTCGAGAACAGGTAGGCACCAAAGAAGGGCTGGTTTACGACGACCGCTGGGATGACGACCTTACCAGCTATCTTCCCTGGCTGCGTCAGAGGCTTGCCATTATCTACCCTCTGCTTTGCGCTAACGGCAGCCTGGTTCTGCATCTTGACTGGCGAACATCGCATCACGCCAGAGTCATGCTTGACGATATTTTTGGGCGAAAAGGCTTTATCAACGAAATTATCTGGCATTACACCGGCGGAGGGCGGTCAAAGCGGCGATTCTCGTGCAAACACGACACTCTGCTGTGGTATAGCCGCAGCAGCGAGCCTGTTTTTAATATAGACGCAATCAGAGTGCCGTATAAAAAAACTTCTGGTTTTGCCAAATCGGGTATTGTCGCCAGCAGTGGCCGAAAATACCTGCCACACCCGCAAGGAACACCGGTTGACGACGTCTGGGACATACCGATAATAAACCCGCTGTCACGCGAAAGAGTCGGTTACCCGACACAAAAACCGCTGGCGTTGCTCAATAGAGTTATCAGTGCCATGTCGAACCCTGGCGATCTTGTTGGCGACTTCTGCTGTGGCAGTGGCACAACGCTGGTAACAGCGCAACAGCTTGGGCGAAACTGGCTGGGCTGTGATCTTTCTGAGGCAGCGGTCGAATGCTGCCGGCTGCGCCTGCTCAAAGAGTGCCAGTTGCAGATTAACCCCGAGTTTGTCGACAACCCTGCCTAAAAAACATCGACCGGCGATATTTTTCGACTATGGCTCAGCTTGCGGTTTATGGCGGCGGCGGTATATCATGTCGGGATAGTCGTTTGTATAAAAACTGTAAGCACATGGAGGAAAGCATGTCTGACGCGAGAAAAATGATTTTGAGCATGCTGGCAGAAGGCAAAATCACCGTTGAAGAGTCTGAGAGGCTGCTTGCAGCAATAAGCGACAAAGGGCAAAGTGGCACCAGTCGCGAAGAATCAGAGCGCGAAGCCGACCGCCGCCGCGAAAACGAAAGACGACAGCGCGAAGAAGAAGAAGAATATGCCCGCCGCCGCGATCGTGAACGCAAAGAAGAAGATCAATTCAACCCGTTTTTGCACGCAACCAAACTGGGTTTTGACCTGCGCAATCTCGCTCAAACAGTTCAACAGACGGTTCAGCAGGCAGTAAAGAAAGCAGAGCCGCGCCGGCGTGAATTCAAGGATAAAATGAAAGAATTCGGCAACTGGATGCAGGAAGTTGTAGGCAGTATGGCCAGTGAGCTGGGCAATGTCAAAGGTGAGCCACTCGACGGTGTACCGGTTGAATTTGTGGTCACTTCCCCGGAAGGGTTTGAGAACTGTGATACCTTCGTTTTTGAGAACATTTTTGGCGAAATTCGCATTCACGAAGGCAACGAATTCAAGATGCACGTCACCGGGCAGGTCAGCAAAGCGACTCTCGGCGAATATCAACCCACGCAGTGGTTTTCCAGATACGGCATCAGAACGTTCGGCAAAACCCTAAATGTCGGCTTTGACCGTAATGAACCGGTTAAAGCCGCTATAGACCTGGAAATAACTCTGCCCGCAGACATGCATGTCAACTGCAAAACTGTTTCTGGCGGCGTCAGAATCAGGGGCAACTACCACATTGGCGAGCTTAAAACCGTCAGCGGCAATATTCGCATTCAAGGCGCCAATCTGAAACAATCTCAGATCGAGACCGTTAGTGGCTCAGTGCAGATCGAGGGCGGTGAGATCGCCATGGAAATCAAGTCGACTTCTGGCGACTTTCTGGTGCGTGATTCGCGAATCGAAGAACTGAGAATCAACTCGGTTTCGGGTGATATAATGCTCACCGAAGGCAGCATCTCAGAAAGCACCAGCGTAGCGCTGGCAACGACTTCCGGCGACATCATCGTCGAGAAGATGAGCGGCCCCTGGAAAGAAGTTTCAGCCACCACCCGCAGTGGCGATGTAGTTCTCGACTGGAAAGGCGACGTCACCCCCCTGAACAACCAGGGCTCGTCACTCAAATCTGGCAGCGACGGCGCTACTTTCAAAGCAGAATCGGTAAGCGGCGACATCCAGTTCACCTGAGCGAAGCAAAACGACAGTCATTCTGATAATCCGGAGCAACAATCATGGAAATATTACACGTCATCGGCCTTGTCATAATCATAACCGCTCTTTTCGCCATCGGCGGCAAAGTGGTAATTTTTTTCAAGAACCGTGAAATCGCGCTGATCAAAGAAAAATACGAGCAGATGCTTGATTCTACGAAACATGAACACGAATCGGTAAGGGCTGCGCTGTCGGAAGACAGTTTTAAACAGGCCAAGCGTCTCGAAGAGCATTACCTGAACAAGCTCAACGAGAAAGACAGACAAATTCAAGAGCTGGTCAACGACCTCGAAGCTCTGCAAAACTGGAAAAAAGAACTTGAACTGAAATTTGCCAAGTATGAAGGTGCCAGCCAGGGCAGCACGCAGCATCTGGTGATGAAGCTGCTCGATCACAACCAGAAGCTCAATGAGGCTCTGAACGCCAAATGGAAAAACATTGAAGAAAACCTGTCGAATGAATTCACTGCAACACTCGGCAAAATAAAACACATGTTTGCCGACGCAGAAAAACTGCACCGTGACGGCATAGAGATAATTTCAGAATACGAATCGCGGTTGCCTGACGACGTCAAACGCAAAGTTCACGAAGAAATGCTGAAATTGCCGCAATCAACTATCAGTTAACACTGACCTGCCCTAATACCGTTTGTTCAAGCCCGTGCCGTGTGTTACACTGGCGGCATGAATTTGCTTAACATTGTCAGCGGAATATTGTTCGTTACAACCGGGCTTGGCATTTATGCCGGCCTGGACAAACTCTCTGGCTCTTTTATTTTTCTGGCGCTGACAGTCGCCGGTCTTTACTGCAACAGTTTTTTTGCTCTAATCTCCAGAGAAGGCAACAAGCCTCTGGCGCTTATGATGCGCCGGGGCATAAATCGCGGCAAAGCAGACATCGTTTTGCGAAGCACGGCGTTGTTTGCGGTAATAGCGATGTGTTGCCTGTCTTTTTTCAAGCTGTATCGGCTGACACAAGGCCTGGATCTATCAGTTCACGACTCGTTCAACAACCAGATCATCTACCTTGTCAGTCAGCTGTTTCTGTTGTTCTTCGCTGTTTTTGCGGTAAGAACGGTGCAAAGCGCAAAAAAGCCCGACGATTCGATTCAGTGGTTTCGTGCTCTCGGCTATCTCAGCTTTTATCAGTCGCTGATCTTTTCTTTGTTCGCATTCGCCTCTTATCTGCCCGAAGCGGAAAGCGAAATCGTTGCAAAAATCGTAGATTACGGGCTGTTTTCGGTTTTTGTTCTTATAGCGCTGTTGTCTGCTGAAATGCTGACAGCAACGGTTCGCAGCATGAGAGTCGCACTTTCAGGGGTCGGGAATGACTTTTTGCCCGTTCCATTTTTCATTGCTTTCTTTGCCGCAGAAGAATCGATCAAGACAAGTCTGATCAAAAGTATAGAAACCATTTCGGGTGTAAACATCGCCAGATCAGAAATCGTCGCTTTCGGCCTGAGAATTTTTGAGCCTGTGCTTATTTTTACACTCTTCGCAGTCTGGCTGATTACGACAGTTGTAATTGTGCCGCCCGATCAGGAAGCGGTATTTCGCCGCTTTGGGCAGATAACCGGCGCCGCTGCCGCCAGACCGGGAGTATATTTCAAGCTGCCGTGGCCTTTTTCCACAGCAGAGCTTCACAACCCTTATCAGGTGAGAACACTGAACGTCGGTTTCGAGCCTGATCCTGGGCAAAGACACATCATCTGGACGAGATCTCACGCGATCAACTACTTCAATCTCATTGTCGGCGACGGTGTTGAAATCATTTCGATCGACTGCCAGCTGATGTACCGCATCGACAATCTTTTAAAATTCGTCTCCAGCCTGCAAAACCCAGATGAATTCATCAGCGCCGCCGCATACAGACACCTTACTCTCGAAACAATTTCGGCACGCTCAGACGAAATAATCGCCAGAGATCGAAAATTGTTTGCCGATCAGCTGCGCCGGCAGATTCAAAAAGATCTCGATGCTGCAGAACTGGGAGTAAGCATCGTTGAGATCGTTTTTCTCGCCATGCACCCGCCGACCGAAGTGGCTGGGGCTTTTGAAGACATAATCAGCGCCCAGATCGATAAACTCACATATGTGCTCAAGGCGAACACAGAAAATACCCATAAAATTTTTATGAGCCGCGCCAATGCCAAAAGTCGTGAACTCGAGGCTCACAGTTATGCTGCCAATGTTACTGCAAAAGCCGCCGGCGAGTCTTCGTCGTTTGCGAGTCGAGCAGCCGGTTTCGAATCTGACCCGGACCTCGAAAAATTCAGGCTCAAGCTCGATCGTATGCAACGACTGCTGGCTGGAAAACCGATTTATGTCGTCGATAAAACCCTGCTGCGAAGCAGCGATAAAATTTATCTGAATCTGCAAAACTGGTAAAGAAGGTGTTCATATGCAATTCTGGCTGAGATTGCTACTCGCGACTCTGCTTTTAAGCCTCATCTCATACAAAGCAGTGGTTATACCCCTGCCGGAAGGCTACAAAGCCGTTATCGCCCATTTTGGCGACCCAAATCGTATAATTGAAACGCCAGGAGCCCACTTCAAGTGGCCATGGCCAATCGACAGCTTTTATCTGTTCGACTGCCGCAGCCGCATTTACAACACCAGATTCACCCAGACGCTGACACGCGACAAAAAAGCGGTCATCCTGCTGACTTATATCGTCTGGCATATCAGTCAGCCATTGACCTTTCTGCAATCAGTCGGAACAACAGCCAATGCCGAAGACAAGATTGAAGGTCTGGTCTCGAGTTCAAAAAACAACGTTCTCGGCAACTACGACCTTGCCAACCTGGTATCTACAGACCCCGGGCAGCTGAAACTCGAAGAGATCGAACAAAGAATTTTAGAAGCTGTGGCGGAAAGGGCGCGCGAAAGCTTTGGTGTCGAGATCGTCAGTCTGGGCATAAAACGACTGGCCTACCCTGAAAACAACGTCAAAGCTATTTTCAGCCAGATGCGTGCCGAGCGTGGCCAATACGCCGCCAAATACCGAGCCGAGGGGCGTATGCAGGCTGCAGTGATTCTTTCGGAGACAGACCTTGAAATAGCGCGAATCAATGCAGATGCCATCAAAACTGCCGCAGAAATTCAGGGTAAAGCTGACCGCGAAGCAGCGGAAATTTATGCCGAAGCACACAAAAAAGGCCGGGAATTCTATAAATTCAGCAGATCGCTCGAAGCACTCGAAAAAATGGTGAACGAAAACGCCGTGTTTATATTACGAAGCGACCAGGCACCATTCAATGTGTTGAACGGGAACACAATCGATGACAAGGACTAACAGAACTACAAGCCCGCTGGTGAAAACCATAGAAGACTTCATGACGCTGCTCAAGGCGGTGATGTTTCTGGTTTTCGTCGGTTACTGTCTTTCGGGATTGACGCTGATAAAGCCAGACGAGATCGGCATGATCCTGAGAATGGGAAAATTAAACGGCAAAACTCCGGTAGATCAGATACTCAACCCGGGCTGGGTATTGGCTCTACCGCAGCCTTTCGATGAGGTTTTAAAAATCCCTGTCAAACAGATACTGCAGGTCAGAATAAGCGAACTTGCGGCGATAAGTAAGGCTGAAGCAGCTGATTACCGGTCGATCGACCCACTGCAGGAAGGTTATTGCATAAGCGGCGACGAAAATATTTTTCAGGCTTCGATTCTTGTCAAATACCAGATCAGCGAACCGACAAAGGCCATTTTTAAGCTTTCAGATTCATTTTCGACCTTCAACAGAATGATTCATGATCTTGCCATCGCCGAAATGACAAGAGTCGCCGCCGGCTTTACCATTGATGGCCTTCTGTCAGAAAATAAAAAGCAGCTTTCTACAGAAGTTAAAGAAAGAGTGCAGAGGCAGCTTGATAAACTCGACACAGGCCTCGCGCTGGTATCCGTCGAGATCGAAGAAATTGCGCCACCAACTTTTCTTAAAAACGATTTTGAAGAGGTTAATTCTGCCTTCATCAACCGGCGCAACTTCATCAACGATGCCCGCAGTCTGAGTGAAGAAAAGCTGCCCAAAGCCCGCGGAGCTGCCAACGAAAAAATCAATCTGGCTCAGGCCTATAAACAAACTGTAATTGCCGAGGCTGAAGCCAGTGCGGGGCGTTTCAGTCAGCTCCTTGAAGCCTGGAAAAAGTCACCCGACGAAGTCAGCCAGGAAATGCGCACCCGCACTCACAAATCGGTTATCGAAAAAATGCGACGCGCCATCGTTCTGCCCTCTGGAAATGAATCTTCAGCGCCGGTCAGATTGCTTTTCGAAGGTAGCACCGGCGTGACGATGCCGGTAGTTGACAACCAAAACCCATTCTACGACGATGAAGAAGAAGAGCCATGAGCGAAATATCGTCTGATTATCAACACAGCGTTGGCCTGAATAACATTCTCAAGGTTAAGCTAGCCAACTCGATTTTTGCAGCAATTTTTCTCGTAACCGGCCTGATTTATGAAGCCATTTTTCCGGAACAGCTGCAAACTGCAAGATTTATCGTGGCAATCGCGGCTCTGGCCGTATCATTACCAATCTTTGTCAACGGAATCAGAGGGCTTTTCAACCGCGAAGCCTGCTTCATGACCGAGCAACTGGTAAGCCTTGCTATACTTGCCGCCATGGTTGAAGGCGATTTTGTCATCGCAACCATCATTCCGATCATTCTCGTTTTCGGGCATCTGCTCGAAGAAAAAAGCATCATGGGGATCGAAGAAGCGATTGCCGCACTGAAAAAACTTCATTCGAGACATGCCAGACTTCTCGAAAACGGCAGCGAAACTCTTGTCGATCCTGACAAACTTGCGGTAAACGACGAAATTATCTGCTACCCCGGCGAAACCATCGCGGCTGACGGCATGGTTGTCGAAGGTGACACCATGATCAACCAGGCCCCAATTACCGGTGAATCGATTCCTGTAGAAGCTTTTCCGGGCATTGGCGTTTTTGCCGGCACAATCAACCTCAGCGGCAAACTCTGCATAAGAGTAACCAAAACCCCTGCCGACACGCTCTTCAACAAAATTGTTCACCTGCTTGAAGATGCCGAGCGCTCTAAAGCGCCGATAGTTAAAATAATAGAGAAGTATCTGGGTCTGTATTTTCCTTTTGTAATAATGGTCGCCGCTATAACTCTGTTTTTGAGCAGCGATATCAGCAGAGCAATAACGGTTTTGATAATAAGCTGCCCCTGCGCCCTGATTCTGGCGAGCCCGGCCGCGATGGTTGCCTCTCTGGTAACGGCTTCTCGCAACGGCATAATGATAAAAAACACAGCTTTTCTTGAATTACTTGCCGACATCGACACCGTAATTTTTGACAAAACTGGCACAGTGACGCTGGGGCGCCTCGAAGTCGAAAAAATCTGCCCACTGCCTGGGATTGACGAAAATGAACTGCTGAAAACCGCCGCGCTATGCGCCAGTGGCTCGATTCACCCTGTATCTTCAGCGCTGATAACCTTTGTCCACAGTCGCGGCATCAGATTCACCGTGCCTTCGACGCAGAAAGAACTGCATGGACGCGGAGTTACAGCCGAGCACGAAGGTCGCCGTTATTTTCTAGGCAAATTAAACTGGATCACCACAGAAATCGATTTAAAAACCGATGAAAACCTTGGCAATACCGACGAAATATCGGTCTGGGTCGCTGACGAAAACAGGCTGCTCGGCGAAGTATTCTTTTCTGACCGCCCAAGACCCGAAATGCGCGAAGCAATCGACCAGATCCGCCAGTTCGGCGTCAAAAACGTTGTTCTGCTCACCGGCGATAAATATAAAATAGGCACTCAAATCGGTGCGGCTCTCGGCGTTGACGAAATAATCTGCGAATGTCTGCCTCAAGACAAGCTTAACTTCGTCAATGATAAAAAGCTGCAGGGTCATCGGGTCATGTTTGTTGGTGATGGCATCAATGACGCGCTCGCCCTCAAATCAAGCGATGTCGGCATTGCTATCGCCCGGGGAGGTTCTGATATAGCAATTCAAAATTCTGACATCACTCTCAATTCTGACAGCCTGCTTAATCTGGCCAGAATGTTCACTCTTTCAGAAAAAACCAGAAATGTCATCAATCAGAATATTCTCATCGGCACCGGTTTCAGCCTGCTGATGATCGCCCTGGCGACAGCCGGTCTCATCAGCCCGCTGATTGGGGCAGTTGCTCACAACCTCGGGCCTGTGTTCGTCGTCTTGAACAGCGCCAGAATGCTGAAAGAATAGCGTTTTTACGTCTGGCGCAGGTCGAACCTGATAAAGCCATCGAAAGGGTCGATCTGCGTGACTTTTACGACAACCTTCTGCCCGACACTGACGTCAAAAGACGGGCGGCGGCAGTATTTGAACGAGCAGATAAAATCGACGTAGAAAGTGACTTCAGTCATACCGGCATCGACGACGACACCATCAAAAAGCACCTCACCACTGGCCTGACGCTGCTTCAGATATTTCAGCAGGAAATAGCGTTCGCGGTCACGCATTATTTCATCAGCCCTGCTGACAGCGGTGTCTGCGATCATCATTGCCTGAGAGAGATCGTTCTGGTCATAAACCGGCACCCGGCCGTTGATGGCAGCCTTGATCTGACGATGCAACAGCAGATCTGAATAACGCCGCAACGGCGAAGTAACCTGGGTATAAGAATCGAGCCCAAGCGAATTGTGACGCCCGGGGGTACCGCTGACAACGGTTTTACGCAAAGTTCTCAAGATCGCAAAAAATGCCACAGGGTCAAAAACATCGCTGTCTGCAGCATTGTTTGAAGGCTCGCCTTCCTGGGTGCGGTATAAACAGGGCACGTTGTGCCGTCGGCACCATTCGGCAGCGGCGTGGTTAGCCCAGATCATGAATTCGGCAATCATCCCCTGAGTAAGATCGTCGCGACTGCGATGGGTAACAATGATCTCGCCATCGACAACCTTGATATCGAGCTCTGGCTGCCGCGGAAAAATCATGGCCCCACCGGATTCACGACGTTTTTTGAGTCTTACGGCAAAGGCAAGGGCCTGTTCAAGCCATGGTTCAGCAGCAATGAGCGAATCAGCAAAATCATAATCGAGCGCCCGATCAATTTTGATAAAGGTTTCTCGAATTTTGAAGTCTTTAATTGCGGCAGCAGCATCGAAGTCTATCTGCAAAGTCAGAGCGAGTCGCTCACTGCCTTCGTCAAGGCTGAGAAAATGCTCTGAAATATTTGGCGGAAGCATATGCACCCGCTGATCGGGCATATACACCGAACTGCCACGCCTGGCAGCTTCGCGGTCGAGCGGCGAGTCAGGCAGAATAAGCTCAGCCGGGTCAGCAATGTGAACCCAGAGAGTTGCCCCGCCATCGGCGTGCTGTTCGAATGAAAAAGCGTCGTCGCGGTCTTTTGAACCGGGGGTATCTATAGCCCAGGTGCGAAGAGCAGTAAGATCGAGGCGATCGAGGGCGCGAATATCGGTCTGGCAAAGAGTCGCGGCTTCTTTGACAAGTTCGTCAGAAAAATCGACCGGCAGCCGGTGTCTGATGATGGCAAAATTTTCGTCAGGGTGCAGAATCTCAGAAGAAACCAGAGCCTGAAACAGCTTGCGCTGGTTGTTCAAACCGGCTTTTTCGAGAGCAGTCGACAAGCGTCGCGGAATTTTAGCTTCTTCGCCGCTGGCAATAAAGTTCTTGAGATCTTCTAAACAATCGTTCAGCTCTGCAGGAATGCCATTTAGCCGACCGAGAGACTTCAGAGCTGTCACCAGCATTACTTCTTCGCGTTCCAGCTGTTCTTTGCGATTCTGCTGGTCGATAGCCAGGCGCAATTCTTCAGCAGTGGCAGGCTGCCAGCCTTCATTTCGGTGTTTAAAATAAATTTTATCGTCGCAGAGACGGCGCAAAAGCGCCGCAGCGCTGTCTTCGTCTTCGGGTGCAAAAAGAAAGCCGGCAAGTTCAATCAGACCGTAGGGGCGCTGTTCTTCGACCAGAAGTTCGTGCAGTTCGGCAAGGTCGATGCTGGCCGCCACTTCGTTACGATTGCTGTTCGTTCTGACAAGGTTCTGTTTGCAGGTTTCGCGATCAGAGACACTGGTAACGGCTCTGGCGGTAGAATGCAGCACTTTTTTTTCGGGTATATTGGTTTCTTTGCCGTTAAGAAGATACAACCTGGCACTGCCAGGTGCGACACTCAAAACCGCTGCGATTTCCGGCTGCGTTCCTTTGGCTGAAAATTCTACGATACAACCGGGTGAAAGGTTCATCGACATCTCCTGATTTTCTTTTCAGTCGTATTTTAACACCTTATTACCGGTTTTTTCGCTGTTTTTACCTTTTTCTTGAGAAATTTCGCCAACCCAGACACTCAATTCTTCGGCAATTTTAATAAACTCAGGGTCGTCAGCGGCGTTGGGGCACTTCGCAGAAAAAGAAAACTCCGGCCAGTCAACGGCAGCCTCAGCAACTACAGTTTCATTGCAGATTTTTCCCAGTAGTTGCAGCATAAAATCACAGGGTTCGCCCCAGGGCACCGCTTCTTCTGCCGCCAGTATGCCATTTTCTTCGATCGTTACGCCGCTTTTCATTGCAGCAAAAATGCGCAGCGCCACTTCAAGATCTGATTGTTGCTGAGGCTGACGCCTGTCTATTTTTTCACGCCAGCACGACAGAGACTTCAGATCTGCCTCGAGCTCGTGCGGCACTTCTGCCGGAGAAATATCGATAATTCGCCAGGCCAGATGACTGCGCTCGCCGCTGCTCCATTCAGAAACTTCGCGCCAGTCTCCATGATTCAGGCTTTTGAACCTGTTTCTCAGATTCTGGTTGAATGTAGCCAAACGCTTCTTATCTGCCTCGAGACGACGCTGCGGGTCTTCATTGTGCCAATCGGCGAGCATGCGGCTTGCCCAGGGTATTTCTGGGAATACATGCATAAAAAGAAAGGCCGTCTGACTCGCCATTTCATCGTAGTAACCAAGCAAAAAGTGCCTGACCACGTGCAATATTTCATCGACAAATGCAAGCCGTAAGGGTGTAAAAGCGCAGCGACCGACGTCAGGCAGACCATCTGCGAGGCCAAATGCTGTTTCACGGCGGCGGGCAGGCCTGACCAGATTTTTCAGCCTCTGATGAACGAAGGCCAGCAGAGACTTCGGGTGCGCGACACGTCGCTGGTCAAAGCTTTCAAGAAGTATCAGCAGCATTTCGCTGGTAACTTCACGGATTTTGTCAGCACGGGAAAGGTTTGGCTCGCGCCAGCTGCCGGCAATATTACACAGATAACTCTGACAGCTCTTTATCAGGTTAAAAGCTGTCTCAGGGCCGGGCGCAGCCATAAAACTGTGCAGACACGATTCAGTGTGGCTTTCGATCATCAGAAACCTCTCTCAGAGAGAATAGCAAATCAGACAATCGTTGTCAGCAGATTGGTCGGAACATTTTTTTAAATTTCCCAAAAAAACTTTCCCTTTTTTCTTTTTCAATTGATTTACCAGTGAAGACTAAAAATTGGGAGAGCAAATCATGATGTGTTGTAATGAATGCCCGTTCAATCCTGTTGTCGGTAATGCTCCACAGCGATGCAGCAACCCCGTCTGCGCTCCATCAGAGAGTCGATGTGCAACCGGTTTTTGTGCCCGTAACCTCGGCAGCCGTTGCATGCTCGACTATTACGTGATCAACCGCCTCTATCAAAACGATGAACTTGCGCAAAAGCTTGTATTTGAATCTCTCAGATCGGCTCTTATCGGGCGTGACCGCGCCCTGATCCTCTCTATTTTTCATGCGGCTGACGACCATCTGCGATTGCAACTCTGGCAATGGCTTGAAGCTTTTGAGCCCCGCAGTCTCTGGTTGCTTAACCCTGTTTTTGCCGCCGCCGGCTTGCCGGCCCTCGACAGTTTTATGAATATCGGCAGTCACCGAGCCAGATATCTGGACGCAATTATCTCGAACCCTTACATAGGCCGGGTCTATCAACACGCCTGTTTTTAAGATGAATAAGGAGCTGCGTATGAACTGTGACAAATGCCCTCTCAACATTGATTCTACAAACTACCAGAAGCAACTGTTCGTTAAAATGCCTGCCCACGCCAGAGAATTATTCAGCTGCAACAATGGCATCTGCTTCAAAAACCGCACTCTCGAGCAAAGTCGCGACATATGTTCACGCGATCTCTGGGTTCTTACCTTCATCGGTCACAAAGACGAGTTTGCCCTTGAAAACGCCAGCGCAACTCTCGACAATCTTGTTGCTGGCGGGCACTCAGAGCTGCTCTGCACCCTGTTCGAAAATGCCGATTATGAAACCAGGCGCAGCCTCTGGTTGCGCATGACTCTTCACTACCCTGAACGACTTTATATGTTCGACTGTTTGTTCGAACGCGAATGTCTGCCGCCTCTCGAAAGCAGTCAGAGCACAGAAGATCTTCACATATACCAGCATTATATGTTGTTCGGCCCATATTCTACCCAGGGGAGCCACGATGACTTATAATGAAACCATGACGAAGTTTGCACTGCCAATGTTGATTTCGGGCGGTCAGACCGGTGTAGACCGCGCTGCCCTGGACTTTGCTCTAAGGGCCGGCATAAACTGCGCCGGGTGGTGCCCCCTCGGAAGAAAAGCCGAAGACGGGCCGATCTCAGCTATTTATCCGCTGAAAGAGACACAATCAGAAAAATATCAGCAGCGTACCCGACTGAACGTGAAAGATTCAGATGCCACACTCATCTTAACCGACGGTGGCCCGTCAAGAGGTACTGCGCTGACCGCAAACCTTTGCCTGCATTACCGCAAACCGTTTTTCGTATTTGACTTTGCCAAAACAGCAAATGAACGTCAAAAGCATGCCTCCCGACGTTTTTTTGAACCGGCAATGCTGGAACAGGCAGCGAAATGGCTGGGCCGTATACAGCCGCATATTCTCAATATTGCCGGCCCGCGAGCAAGCGAATGCCCGCAGGCTGCAGTGGTGACTCCAGACATTCTCGGTCTGCTGCTCAAAAAATCAGAAGCGCTTAAACCTGAATGGCCCCCGGCAAGACCTCACACTCCAGACCTGCCTGCAGACCAATAAAAAACCGGCGGGCCCGCCACAGGCGACCCGCCGGTCTTTAATCAGCTCAGAGCAAGCTTCAATAATGATATTGCAGCATTCCCTGCAAACGGTAGTCATAACCAAAGAACATATCGTTGCTCAGAGCAATCGGTGCAGCAACGGTCAGAGACATCCCCGGCTTCACGTGATAGCGCATGCCAAGCGTAAGATCTGTGCTGCGACCATTGTTAACGCGATTATAAAAATTAACTTCACCCATGAAAGTGAACGATTCATTGGCGCTGTAATCAAAACCTGCGTTTACAAAAACCCCTTCGTGATTGGTGTTGCCGTCACCAGCCTGGTAGCCGCCATTCAGGTGAATGTTGCCGCCTTCCTTGCGCTTGCTCGACAACCCGGCAAATATTTCCCAGGCATTGTTGGTATCGGTGTTGCCAATATCGATGTCACTGGTGGGAAAAATGGCGCCAAGCCCGAGACAAGATGCCATCTCTTCATTCTGCGAAGAGAATTTGAGGCGCAGCTGGGCATCGCCCATACCTGAGTCTGAACCATCGCGAAAGTTATAAGTGATCGGAGCGAAAACATCGTAAGATTCAAAAGGCAGCTTAAAAGCCACTTCAAAGTTTTCCCCAGCGTAGGTCATCAGAATCGGGAATTCCCAGAAGTCGGCATCTTCACCGCCCTTCAGACGTTCTCCATCACGACGGGTGATTTTGTTCCAGACCATGCCGAAGGCGGTCGAAAACATATTTTCACCGAGGGGGTAAGCGGCAAAAGTATTTACCAGACCCGTCAAACCATTGAACGAAACGTGATTGTCGCTCTCTTTTTTTCTCACCCGCTGATCGCCGGGCAAAATTATCTGTGGCAGGCCAGACTCAGAGTAAAGTACGGCATCGTTTCCCTGAGTTACCGGCGGCAAAGGCAGAGAGGTGCTCGGCGCAGGGTTCGGAGCCGTAGTCGGCGGCGATGAAATATACCTGCTGCGCTGACGATAGGTTACGCCCTGACCCTTTTCGTAGTCAGTCGAAGGTATCTGCAGAACCTGGCCAATTTTTATTTTGGCTGCATCGCTGATACCATTCGCTCTGGCGATCTCTTTCCATTTCGTTGTAGTTCCGAAAAACTTTTTCGAAATAGAACCGAGCGTATCGCCCTTTCTTATTGTGTATGACTGATAGCCGGTCGAAACCGAATCTTCTTCGACCCAGCTGCTGTCAGCATTCACCGATGGCTGCGCTTCATAATAAAAGTCACTCTCAGGCGGCGCCATAGAGTAACCTTCGGGTGCCTGGTAATCATAAAATTGGCCGAAGGCTGTCGAAGCCATGGCAAGCATGAGAAAACCAGTCAGAAGGTATGAATTATGCCGTTTATTCATGGAACTTCTGTTCCTTTCAGTTTTAAGAAACCTAATGTTTCGTAGAATCGGGTAATTACACTTTCCCGTTTTCCACTATCGGATGTTTTCAGAAAATCTTTAATCGGCCGGCCAAAAAATATCTTCAAAAATTACGTAAAAAAGAGAATCTTTCTGTGGCTGGTATCATATAGGTTTGACACATTGTTTAGTGCTGTGATAATTTCAAGCGGAGTACAGCTCAAAATTCCAGGACAGGAAATCACTTAATGAAAAAAACCTTTGTGGTTGATACCAACGTAATTCTTCACAGTCACCAGGCCCTATTCTCATTCAAAGAACACGATGTAGTAGTTCCACTGGGTGTAATTGAAGAACTCGATCGCTTCAAGGGAATCAACGATGAGCGGGGTCGCGAAGCACGACAGGCCTCGAGAGAACTCGACAACCTGAGAGAACAGGGCAATCTGGCCAACGGCGTTGCACTGTCGACAGGTGGTACTCTGCAAATCATGATCGACTCCGAAACCGAAATACCTCACGGCTTCGGGCTCGACAGTCACAAAGTCGACAACCGCATCCTGGCATGTGCCCTCACCCTCAAAAAAGCCGGCCGCAACCCGATTTTAATCAGTAAAGACATTAACTGCCGTATCAAAGCCGACGCCCTGGGCATTGCCGCTGAAGACTTCGAAACCAACAAAGTCGATATAGACGAACTCTACTCAGGCTGGCGCGAACTGGTGATGCCAGCCAGCCGCATCGAAAACTTTTTGCGTGACGAAGGGCTCGTCTACGAAGAAAACGACCTGTTCAAGAATGAATTCATTCTTTTGAAGGCAGCCGAAAACGAGAATAAAACTGCATTGGCCAAATATGACGGCGTGCAGCGCAAGCTTCTGCCCCTGTTTCATCTGAATTCAAGACCCTGGGGTGTTGAACCAATGAACCTGCAGCAGAAATTCGCCATCGAACTGCTGCTCTGCAACGAAATTCAACTGGTAACCCTGGTTGGCCGCGCCGGTACTGGTAAGACTCTGCTGGCGCTTGCCTGCGGCCTACAAAAAACTATTGATGAACATCTTTTCCGCAAATTGCTGGTCAGCCGGCCAATCATGCCTCTCGGCAAAGACATCGGCTACCTTCCCGGCTCAAAAGACGAAAAGCTCAGTCACTGGATGCAGCCCATCTTTGACAATCTTGAATTTGTCATGGACCGCCTTTATAAAAATTCTGACGACGTCGACAAGAAAATCCGTTTCCTGATCGAATCTCAGAAGGTGCAGATCGAAGCGATCACCTATATCAGAGGTCGCAGCATACCCAAACAGTATCTGATCGTCGATGAGGCTCAGAACCTTACTCCTCACGAAGTCAAAACAATCATCAGCCGAGCCGGCGAAGGCACCAAGGTTGTTTTAACCGGTGACCCATACCAGATCGACAATCCTTACCTCGACAGTTCTTCAAACGGTCTGAACTTCGTTATCGAAAAATTCAAAGACCATAATCTTTTCGGTCATATCATTCTGAACAAGTCTGAGCGCTCGTCGCTTTCAGCTCTTGCATCCGAACTTTTACAAAACTGACTGAAAGAGGTGACTGGCTGATGTTTCTGCCCGACAGACGAGCCGTAACCTTCATCGAAATAGTTGTAGCGGTGGCCATCCTGGCGGTCGCCCTGGTTCCGATGTTCGGGCTGATCAGCCGTCAGACGGTAGAATCAGACAAAAACGCCTCCGAGGCTTTTGCCATCAACAAAGCCTCGGAGATACTCAACGCCATTCTCGACAATGTTCCGTTTGCCGCTCTGCGTCAGGGAAACCCCGGCTATATCAAGATTGACGATCTTGCCGGTATGGAGAGATACTCGCGCTACAACGCCAGCTGGGCCAAAAAGCTTGTGCCGATGCTTTTCCCTGGCTCAAGCAAAGAAGCGGCTGGCTACCCCTGTCGTGGCATAACCAAAGACTCACGCGGCATTCACTACCTGATACATCTCCGCGTCGAAGACGTCACCTCAGAAAAAAAGCCACCGAAACCCGAGAGGCTCCAGATTGGCAGTTCATTCCCCGAAAGCAACCCGAAAGATTTTGCCGAATCGACAGAAATGTCATTTGCCTTTTTGCGCAACCCGGCCCTGCTGTCCGACGGTTCATGGATGCAGGATTACGCCGCCGATACCTCTGAAACTGGCAAACCGTTAACAGAACTCGACATCGGCAACGGCAACGGCAAAGGCATATCAGAGGCACCCGGCAATATTTATCTCGACCAGGGCATGGAAGGGCTCGATGCCAACGCACCTCGCTTTGTCAACCCGACCGCCGAGCGCTATACGCCCAAAATGGTCTCAGAAAAAACCGCCTATGAAAGCAGCGAAAAATTCGCCTGGTGCCCCATGAAAAAACTGGTCGTTCAAATACAATGGAACCTCGACCAGCGTTATTTCACCACCCCGGAAGAAAAGAACGGCAGAACACAGCGTATACACCTCATGACTATCAAGGGAGATATCGACGGATGACCCGAAAAATAGGTTCCCGACAAGGTATAGCTATTGTAGTAGCCCTTTTTTTCTGTTTTTGTCTGTTGATTCTCTTCGTTACAATGATGTTCAGGCAATCAAGTACCTCCGGGCACAACAAACTGACGATTCAGGAACGCCAGGCCTTTTTTGCCGCCAGAGCCGCAATGCAGCATTTTCTGGTAAAAGCAAAACTTTTCCCGACCGAATTGTATGACGCTGTTGAATTTGCCCAGGGCAAAAATCCTTTATGCAACTTTACGGAATTTGAAAATATCACAGAAAGCGGTCAGAATGCTTTTGAAGCAATGAGCAGCCGTCCAGAACTCTACGTAAGAGTTCTGCCGTCTCGCGAGTTCGACAGTGATAAAAAAACCAAATATTATTATTACCCGTTACCCGGCAAAAATGCTTTTGTGAGGCTGGGCAGCTACCATAACCCCGACTACAGATTTTTAGCGCCAGGGCTGGCCGTATCTGACCCGGAAGAACGTTACACAATGCCGCAGGCTCCAGCAGGCGATTTGAAACCAGGCAAGTATCTCAAGTATTATATCCGTGACTGCAGCAACCTCGCCGGCGATGGCAGCAGGCTGCAGCCCCCCCTCGAAATGAGGGCAGCCAAAAATATCGGCAATATCAATGACTTCGACATCACCACCCAGGATGGATACCCCTACACCCTCAATTACAGAGTCAACGAAGTCAGAATTCAATCCATTAAAGGCCTCAAAAAATACGGCGAAGAAGCCATAGAAGTCTGTGTCGAGGGCCTGATCAAAAATTTCCAGGGCAAAACCACAACACAAACTCAAAAGCGCGTTCAAAAAATTACCCGCAAAGGGTCGATCGACTGATGAACAAAAAACACCAGCGAGCCTTCACTCTTGTAGAAGTGGTCATCGCCTGTGCCGTGATGGCTTTATTCATGACCGGTGTCTATCAGCTCTTCATCGGCGGCAGTAAAACCGCCGGGCGGGCACAATGGATCAGCGGCACTGTAGACCAGTTACGCAATACTCTGAGCCTTCTGAGTCGCGAAATACGCAGCGCAACCTACCCTACCACTTTATTTTCAGACACTTTTTTCGACCCGTGCGACAACCCCGACCCCAAAATACCCGGCGAATTTTACCTGCGCATAGTTAAAGACGGCGAACCGATCAATACTCCCGGCAGCGGTGAACTCAAAATCATGTCGTGGGTAGTATGTGAACCCGAAAAACCCAAAAATCAGCCGGGCAAAATCGTTAAGAACCAATTGTTCCTGGACTTCGTGCAAAATGTCAGAGGCACACCAGTTGGCAATCTGCGCATAAAATCAGAAGCATTTTTTTACAGCACCGATGCAAAAAATGATTACGCCAGATCTGGCAAACTTAACCTGACCCCGATCCCGGAAGAAACCCGCACAAAAGTGCTGGTCAACGACGTTCAGTTTGTCGAATTTTCGGTAGCCGGCACCCTGCCGCCTGAAAAACCTGTGGACTTTTTTCCAATTTCCGTTAAAATACGTACTCTATACCCCAAGGATGAAAAAGTTTTTAAAGAAAATTCGATTATGGCAACTCCTCAGGTTGGCATCGATACCTTTTGAAACTGGCAGATAGTGTTTAAAAATGGCTAAACAATGGCACCAACTAGAAAAGCTTGACCACAAAGCGCTTAAAAAGCTGCAACTGGAACGGGAAAAGGCCCAGAAGCTCGCCCAGGAAGCAGAAGAGAAAAAGCGCCGCATGGTCATTGGAGTCATCGTTCTTGCCGCAATACTTGTGCTCAGCATTTTCATCATGATGATGCGCAAGCGATCGGCCGCTCTCGCCTTCCAGGAAGAACGCAGCAAACTTCTGTTCTCGCGGGTAACTGAGTTTTCCGGCAAAGTAGAGCACCGTCACATCGGTGCCTGGGACAGGCTGACCGAAAAATTTGAGTTCGACAAGGAATATTCATTCAAAACTTCGCCAGAGGGCACTGTAACAGTACAGATGCAGCTCGAAAATCAGGTCAAGATCGCCGGCAAATCAGAAATGACGATAATGCCGCCTCTTCTGGCTGCAAAAGAAAATAAAATCGAAAAAGAGCCGATGCTGTTGAAACGCGGTGACCTGACGGCGGCAATTTCACTCGACGGACGAGGAATTCTGGTCATAGAAGCTTCTGATGTTCTGGTGACAGGCGCTTCCGGGTTATTCAAAGTCATTTATGACGACGAAAAAGACCGTGGCGAAGTCGTTGTTAAGAACGGCCTGGTAGAAGTCGGCAAGAAACGTGGTGGCGGCAAGCCGGTCAAGGTTTCGGGTTTTTACAAAGTCACCTTTGGCGGCGGCGAAATCAGCACACCCACTCAGGCCAGCGTAATTCAGTACGACTGGCGCTGATAAACCCACACAACAATGATTCGTATCGCAAAAGCAAAGGTTCACAACCTTAAAGATCTCAGTGTCATCATTCCGACAAACGCTCTAACTGTCATTACTGGTGTTTCCGGTTCAGGAAAATCGTCTCTGGCTTTCGATACCATTCACGCCGAAGGTCAGCGCCGCTACATGGAATCACTGTCTTCCTACGCCCGGCAATTTTTGCAGCAAATGGAAAAGCCGGACGTGGAAAGCATTGAAGGTCTTTCGCCAACCATTGCAATTCAACAAAAATCCACCTCCCGCAACCCACGGTCAACCGTCGGTACCATAACCGAGCTTTATGATTATTTCAGATTGCTGTTTGCAGCTGTAGGCAAACCTCACTGTCCCAAGTGCTCACAGCCCGTAGAAAGCGCCACTCCTGCACAGATAGTAGGCAATCTCCTTTCTTACCCTGATAAAACCCGCATTACCCTTCTGGCGCCCATTATCAGGAGCCGAAAAGGGGAATACGCCAAAGTGTTCGACGAACTGCGTCGAGAAGGCCTGTCGCGCGTCAGAGTCGATGGCGACATGTGGTCACTCGACGACGAAATACCTGAGCTCGACCGCAACAAAAAGCACAATATCGAGGTTGCGGTAGACCGTATCAAACTCGACAGCAAAGATCGCGAACAGAATTCCGCCAGACTCACCGAGGCTGTTGAGCTCTGCTTCAAGCTGGCCGATGGGCAATTACTGGTATTGGTAAATACCGAAGCAGATGAAACAGCTGTTGAAAAGCTCTTCAGCGAAAATCTGCGCTGCGCGGCCTGTGACATTTCGCTGCCTGAGATCAAGCCAAGATTGTTTTCGTTCAATGCTCCGTATGGCTCTTGTCAGACGTGCTCGGGGCTTGGCTTTCAGCTGATAGTGGACCCGGAGCTGGTTGTACCCGACGGTGATCTTTCGATTACTGAAGGCGCAATCGCCTCAGAGAATTTTACTGAAGCCACCTTCTCGCGACAATGGATGGAAGGGTTGGCTCAGCACTATAAATTTTCTCTGGATGTGCCTTTTAAAAATCTTCCTGAAGAGGTTAAGCAGGTAATTTTTTATGGCTCAGGCAATAAGGTTTTAAATGTAAAATATCGCGGCCGCACCATGGAAGGCTCACTTACCAAGCCTTTCGAGGGTGTGATTCCCACCCTGACCCGCCGTTTTCAGGAGACCAGATCTGACGGAGCCCGCAGATTTTATGAGCGGTTCATGCGAACCATGCCCTGCCCGTCATGCAAGGGCAAGCGACTCAACGAAATTGCCCTTGCGGTAAAGATTGAAGGCGAAAGCATTCACGAGCTTTCTCAACATGCGGTAGGCGACCTGGTAGATTTTTTTGCCAGACTCGATCTAAGTGAACGAGAGCGTTTCATCTGCAAGAAAATTCTCGAACAGATCAACAATCGCCTCAGATTTCTTAAAGACGTCGGGCTCGATTATCTCGATCTGTCACGTGCCGCTCACACTCTGTCAGGTGGCGAAGCTCAGCGCATCAGACTGGCAACCCAGATTGGCTCGGCGCTGGTCGGCATCACCTACGTTCTCGATGAACCGAGCATAGGTCTGCACCCACGCGACAACCGTCGTTTGATCGACACCCTCAAAAAACTGCGAGATATCGGTAACACGGTTCTTGTAGTCGAGCACGATCGTGAAATCATGGAAGAAGCCGACAACATCATCGATCTTGGTCCTGGTGCCGGCATAGAAGGCGGCACTTTGGTCAGCGAAGGTTCACCCGCAGCGGTCATGGCTGACCCGCAGAGCATGACAGGCCGTTTTTTGAGCGGTCTCGAGTTCATACCGGTCCCGTCTGTGCGCCGGGAAGGCAACGGCAAAAAGCTTGTTTTGCGGGGTGCCACACATAATAATCTCAAAAACATCGATGTAGAATTGCCACTAGGCAAACTCATAGTGATAACAGGCGTATCCGGTTCCGGCAAATCCAGTCTTGTCACTGATACTTTGTTTCCGCTGCTGAACAACACAATCAACCGCTCACACCTTGAAGTCGGCGCTTACAAAAAACTTGAAGGCATAGAAGCTATCGATAAAGTCGTAAATATCGATCAGAACCCGATTGGTCGCACTCCCAGATCAAACCCGGCCACTTATACCGGCATTTTTACACCTATTCGCGAACTGTTCGCGCAGACAGTCGAAGCTAAAACCCGTGGCTACACACCCGGGCGTTTCAGCTTCAATGTTAAGGGCGGCCGCTGCGAAGTCTGCGAGGGCTCGGGGCAGATTCAGATCGAGATGCATTTTCTCCCGGATGTTTTTGTGACCTGCGAGCAGTGCAAAGGTTCGCGCTTCAACGACGAAACGCTCAAAATAAAGTTCAAGGGCTTGAATATCGCTCAAGTCCTTGATTTGAGCGTCAGCGAAGCCCTGGGCTTCTTTGATTCGTTTACGACGATCAAACGCAAACTGCAGACTCTTCAAGACGTTGGCCTCGGCTATATAACTCTCGGGCAGGCAAGCACGACCCTTTCTGGCGGTGAGGCACAGCGCATCAAGCTTGCTGCCGAACTGTCGAAAGTGGCGACCGGCTCGACATTTTATCTTCTCGACGAACCCACAACCGGCCTGCATTTTCAAGATGTCAGATGCCTTCTCGACGTTCTCAATCGTTTGGCAGAGAAGGGTAACACTGTCGTAGTCATCGAACACAATATCGATGTAATGAAAACAGCTGATCATATCATCGATCTCGGGCCTGAAGGCGGCGAAAAAGGCGGCAGAATAATCGCAACCGGCACCCCCGAAGAAATTCTCAAAGCCAAAAACTCTCTGACGGCAAAATTTCTTGCCGAAGATCTGCAGCGCACCGCCTCACTTACCAAAAAGCAGGCCCCGGCCAGCAGGAGAAAATAACATGGCTAAAGCAAAAGTTCGCTACGTCTGCCAGTCCTGCGGGCAAAGTTTCCCTAAATGGCAGGGGCAATGCAGTGGCTGCGAAGAATGGAACACCCTCGCTCAGGAGCTCGAGCAGCCTGCGGCCCGCCGGGTTCCCGCAGCCCTCTCGGGCAGTATCTCGATCATTCAGACTCTCGATGAAGTCGAAATTGAACGGGCAGCACGCTGGCAGACTGGCGTCGATATTTTTGACGAACTGGTCGGCGGTGGCCTGGTGCCAGGTGGCATCACTCTTATCGGTGGCGAACCAGGTGTCGGCAAATCGACTTTTATGCTGCAGCTCATCTCACGTCTGGGCGTCAACATCAAACCTCTCGCTTACGTCTCTGGCGAAGAATCGGCCACGCAGATCAAACTGCGTGCTGAGCGACTGCGGGTCGGCAATGGCAACGACATAATTCTGGTAGCAGAGCAGAATCTCGATTCAGCACTCAACGGGCTGGCTTCGTATCTACCACGCATGCTGGTCGTAGATTCTATTCAAACTGTTTATACCACACAAATGGATGCCACCCCCGGTTCGGTAACTCAGATCAGAGAGTGCGCCGCTATCCTGACCAAATATGGAAAAGACCGGGGCATGCCTGTATTTATCATTGGTCATGTCACCAAAGACGGTGCCATTGCCGGGCCTAAAATGCTCGAACACATAGTCGACACCGTTCTCTATTTTGAAGGCGATGTTAATTCGAACTTCAGACTGCTGAGGGTTTTCAAGAATCGTTACGGCGCAACTGGCGAAGTGGCGGTTTTTCAGATGACAGACAAAGGCCTCAGCCCGGTAATCAACCCGTCAGATCTGTTTATCAGCCGCAAACGCAGCGAAGCCCCCGGTGTCGTTGTCGTGCCGCTGCTACAGGGCACCCGCTGCATTCTCACCGAAATACAGACACTGGTCACCCAGTCTTTTCTGCCGATGCCGCGCCGCGTGGTTTCAGGTCTCGATTCCAACCGCCTCAGTCTGGTCATCGCCGTCTTAGAAAAGCATGCCGGCCTGAAGTTTTATAATCGTGATGTTTTTGCCAATGTTGCCGGCGGTCTGAAACTGACCGAGCCGGGCGGCGATCTTGGGCTGGCACTGGCGCTGGCCGGCAGCCTCAACGATCAGCCATTTCCCACCGATATTCTTGCCATCGGCGAGGTGACCCTGGCTGGCGAAATAAGACCCGTGGCGCAGATCAACAGGCGCATAACCGAAGGCCGAAGGTTCGGTTTCAAAAGATTTGTAATTTCTGGCAGTTGCGATTTGCCTGATGATAAAAGCATAATTAAAGTCAGTTCTCTGCGCGAAGCCGTAAAAACGGTTTTCTCGTAACAAACTGGCAGAAAAATGAATATAGTTATATTATTTAATAACACTCGGAGGTAGAGATTGAAAAAAGCCGATACCGTTACTTTCAAAGTCGACCCGAATCTACTCGAAATACTTCAGGCCATGCCGAACCGTTCTGAATTCATCAGATCAGCCATTCTCAACGCTCTAGACCATGTATGCCCGCTCTGCAGCGGCGCCGGGGTGCTGTCTCCGGCCCAGAAAAAGTGCTGGGACAAATTTGCCGAAAAGCACGAAATCAAAAAATGTTCTGAAACAGACCAGATTCAGCTGCTGTGCAACGTTGAATCTGACTGAATACATTTTTTAAAAACCCAAAGCTGACAACAATGAGCAAAAATTTATTTAAAATAACCATTCTGTTGTTGTTTTCTGTGGTACAAATCGCGGCACTTGCGCAAACTCCGGCAAAATTAATGGTTTTTACCAGTATTTTGCCGCAGAAGTTTTTTGTCGAACAGCTGGCCGGTGATCTCGCCGAAGTCGAGGTTCTGGTCGGGCCGGGTATGTCGCCGCACACATACGAACCGCTCCCACAGCAGATGAGCAAACTCTCGCGAGCCTCGCTGTTTTTTACGATCGGGGTTCCCTTCGAAAAAGCTCTCGAAAAGAAATTGGCGGCGGTGTGCCCAAACCTTAAAATTGTCGCTACAAATGAGGGTGTAGCTTACCGATCGATGGAAACCTTCGCCTCAGATCATCAGCACGACGAAAACTGCACGCACGCAGCCGGGCAGCCTGACCCACACATCTGGCTCGACCCGCTGCAGGTAACAATTCAGGCCCGCAACATAGCCACAGCCCTTAAGGCCTTACTGCCAGACTCTCAGACACTGATCGACGAACGCCTTGGCAGCTTCAATCGCCAACTAGAAGAGCTAACAGAAGAACTCGCACAAAAGATGCTGCCCTGGAAAGGCCAGACAATGCTGGTTTTTCACCCGGCATTCGGTTATTTTGCCAATCGATTCGGCATGCAACAGCGAGCCATAGAAATCGAAGGCAAGGAACCTGGTCCAAGGCAGCTCGTCGAACTCATCAGACAATGCCGCGCCGAAAATATTCATATAATTTTTGTGCAGAAACAGTTTCCGGTCTCTGCGGCTAAAACAGTTGCCGAAGCAATCGGCGGTTCTGTCATTCAGATCGACCCGCTGGCTGAGAACTATTTCGCCAACCTCAGAGAAATCGCCCAAACCGTGACAGGAGCCCTCCAAAAACAATGAGCGCCAACGATGCCATCATCAGATTCAAAGACGTCAATTTTGCCTATGACGATGGCATAACAGTTCTCGAAAATATCAACCTCGAGCTGCAGACCGGCGATTTTGCCTGTATCGTCGGGCCGAACGGTGGTGGCAAAACCACAATGCTGAAGCTGATGCTGGGGCTGTTGAAACCCACTGCCGGCAGCATCGAAATATTTGGTGGCAAACCGTCTGAAAACTGCTCGAGAATAGGCTACGTCCCGCAGTTTTCGAAATTCGACGCGAGTTTTCCGGTCAGCGTTCTCGACGTGGTTCTGATGGGCTGTCTGCAGCGGCAGTTTTTATTCGGGCGCTATAACAAAGAGCAGATCGACCGAGCTCATCAGGCTCTTGCCGATGTCGGTCTCAAAGATTTTGTTCATAAAGGGTTTGCCGAGCTCTCTGGTGGCCAAAAGCAAAGAGCGCTGATAGCAAGGGCTTTGATGTCAGACCCAAAACTGCTGCTCCTCGATGAGCCGACGGCCAGCGTCGATGTTCATGGGACCGAACAATTCTACCGCATGTTTGCCGAAATGAATGACAAATTCACGATTATAATGGTTTCACACGATGTCGGCTTCGTTTCTTCAAGAGTAAAAAGCGTCATCTGCGTAAGAAAAACTCTGCAGATCCACCCGGTTTCTGAGCTGACCGGCGAATCTTTGCAAAAAATGTATGGGCTCGACGTGCATCTGATCAGACACGACCATCGCTGCAGCGAAAAGGGGCATCTATGTCCGCATTCATAAAAGATTTTATCGAGCTTCCCTTCCTGCAGAATGCTGTTCTGGCCGGGATTTTGTGCAGCATTTCCAGTGGCATCGTTGGCACCTGGGTTGTTTTGCGCCGCATCACCTACATTGCGGCGGCGATTTCACATTGTATTCTTGGCGGCCTCGGCGCAGCGCGTTATTTCGCTGTCGTCTACGAACTGCCCTGGCTGCGCCCTGTTTATGGAGCGATCATCACCGCTCTGGGCGCGGCGATTACCATCGGCATCATCAGTCTAAAGGCAAAAGAACGTGAAGACACGGTAATCAGCGCCTTATGGGCAATAGGCATGGCTGTCGGGGTTCTGTTCATCTTCAAAACTCCCGGCTATAACGAAGATCTCATGAGTTACCTGTTTGGTAATATTCTCATGGTTTCGCGCGAAGACCTTTATCTGATCGCAATTCTTGATGTCATAGTTCTCTGGTTGACCTTCACTTTTTATAACCAGACCCTCGCCGTCTGTTTTGACGAAGAATTTGCCCGCACCCGTGGCATGCCGGTCGAACTCTACTATCTCCTGCTGCTTTGCCTGACAGCCCTGACAGTAGTTCTGACCGTTTCGATAGTGGGCATTATCATGGTTATCGCCCTTTTAAGCCTGCCGGTGGCTATAGCCTCCAGATTCTTCGACCGCGTCTGGAAAATCATGATCGCGGCAATACTGCTCGGCACGCTTTTCACCCTGACCGGCCTGGCAGCCAGCTACGGGCCGAATCTTCCCTCTGGAGCCGTCACTATTGTCATTGCCGGCGTAACCTACATAATCACTCTTCTTTTTTCACTGCTGAAAAAACAGCCGACCGAAATTACAGACAAGCGGACGAATGTAGCAGGAAGTTAAGCAAAGGAACGCTTGACCATTGATTTAAGGGCAGCTTCGTGGTATTCTTCTGTGCTCGCAGGAGAACATGCAATGATATTTCAACTTTTAAGATCTCTGCTGGTTATAACCGGCACCATTTCAGGTGTAGCCATCGGCTACGCCACAGCTGCAGACCTTGCCTTTCTCAGCGAGCTCGAAAACCCTGAGTTAACCCTCGCAGCTTTACTCGGCTTTATCGGCTACCTGTTCTGCTCGATGGCCGGGCGCGAGTTACACCAGTGGCTTGAAACCCAACTTGAACACACCAACAGCAATGAACTCACCTGGGGAGCACTTGGCCTTCTCATGGGCCTGGTCAGCGCCAACCTGCTGTTTTTCCCGATTTATTTTATAATGTACAAAGGCCTTGGCGACATAAAGCTCGAAAACAAATACCTGGCCAGTCTTGTACCATTATTCAATCTGGTGGTTCCGCTCATTTTCAACCTTCTTTTTGCCTACCTTGGCACCAAGATAATTCTCAGATACCGGCGTTATCAGTCAAAAATCAATGCTGAAGGCGTTTGCGCCCGCTCAAAAATAATCGATACCAGCGCCATAATCGATGGCCGTTTTTCTGACCTTTTCAAACTGGGCTTTCTTGAAGGCAATATTCTTATACCCAGGTTCGTCATCAATGAACTGCAGTTTCTCGCTGATTCGAGCGACGAAATCAAACGCAACAAGGGCCGCAAAGGTCTGCAGACTCTCAATCAACTGAAAGCAGATTTCCCTGACCATGTGGTTATCGCCGAACAGGATTTTGCAGACATCAACGAAGTCGATGGCAAACTGATCAAGCTTGCCGTAGAACTGAAAGCCATCATGATTACCCAGGACTACAACCTCAAAAAAGTGGCAGAACTCGATCGTATAACGGTTTTAAACCTGAACGACCTGGCCAACGCCCTCAAACCGATCTTTATCAGTGGCGAGGACATCGAGGTTAAAATCGTTAAAAAAGGCAAAGAACCATGCCAGGGTGTCGGCTTTCTGTCTGATGGCACCATGGTGGTTATCGAAGACGGCGGTGACCATGTCGGTGAAACAGTCGTGACGACCGTCAGCAATATTTTGCAAACCGGTGCAGGACGAATGATTTTCTGCCGCATAGGTGATAATAAAAAAGCCGAATAAAAGTGGAGGAGTAAACATGGGTATTCGGGTTAAAGAAATAATGGACAAAAACCCGGTCATCGTCGAACACGATCAGACGATTTTCGGGCTACGCGAAATCGTCATTTTAAGGCAACCAGAATGCGTTCTGGTTATCGATGCCGATAAAAAACTGGTGGGTCTGCTGACTCCTTCGCATCTGGCTACTTTAGCCGATGTCGATATCGAAGACAAAGTTGTGTCGTTCATGGAACGCAAGTTCAAGCGTGTCAACGCCAACATGTCTGTACGCGAAGCTGCGGCGCTGCTCTCTGCCAGCGAGCTCGAAGCGTTGCCAGTCGTCGACAACAACGACGACCTGGTTGGAGTCGTGACCTACAAAGACATTGTCAAAGATCTGGTCGAAGACCACGAAGATCAGATGCTGACTCCAGAAAGCGCCGTAATTTACCTGGCAATGACCAAAGACCCCGAACAGGAAGAATACTGGCTGCAAAAAGTTAATAACAAAGGCTACCGGGCAGCTATCACTCAGGTAGGCGCCACTGCCGAAAAACTTCCGATCAAACTGCGCGAAGCCACTATCGTTGCCGCAATCGCCAGATCGGTAATCAAAGAAGATTCACGTGAGAAATTCTCGGTCAGCAACGCGGTCAGAGATATCTTCAGTCAGTGCTATACCATCAACCCGGGTCTGGGTGGTGGTTTTAAAGTTGCAATAGTGAGAGGCGAAGGCCGGGTTGCCGTCGCCGCTTTCGGTCGTTGCGGTCACGCGCTTTCCAACGGCAACGAGCAAATTTTTATGGGGAGTAACATCATTTAATCATGTCACAACAGGTTCGTGTGCGCTTTGCGCCATCTCCGACAGGCTACCTTCACGTGGGCGGTGCCCGCACCGCATTGTTCAACTGGCTTTTCGCCAGAAAAACCGGCGGCAAATTCATTCTGAGAGTAGAAGACACCGATGTTGAACGCTCTACCCAGGAATCAGTCGATGGCCTGCTGCGCGACATGAAGTGGCTCGGCCTCACCTGGGATGAAGGCCCCGAAGTCGGCGGCCCGCACGGCCCATATTTCCAGTCACAGCGCCTGCACATTTATCAGGAATACGCCCGCCGCCTGGTTGCCAATGGTGCTGCCTACCCATGCTTCTGTTCAGAAGAAGAACTCGAAAGCAAACGTCAGAAAGCCGAAGAAGAACACCGTTCAGTTCATTATGACGGCACCTGCCGCAAACTTTCGAAAGAAGAAGTTGAACGCCGCATAGCGGCCGGCGAGCCTCATGTCATCAGAGTCAAAGTGCCTGAGAAAGACTATGTTCTCGAAGATCTGGTGCGCGGTCGCGTTGAATGGAAAGCCGAAACCCTTGGCGATTTTATCATTCTCAGATCATCAGGCATGCCTGTATACAATTTCTGTGTCGTCGTCGATGACGCCGACATGCAGATCAGCCACGTCGTCAGAGCCGAAGAACACCTGACAAACACCCACCGGCAGCTGATTCTTTATGAAGCACTCGGCATAAAACCGCCGATCTTTGGGCACGCTTCGCTCATTCTCGGCGAAGACAAATCGAAACTTTCAAAACGCCACGGCGCCACCGCAGTCGGGCAATATGCCGAAGACGGCTTTCTGAGAGAAGCTCTGATCAATTTTCTGGCTTTGCTCGGCTGGAACGAAGGCAATGACCGCGAAATTTACAGCGTCGATGAACTGATCGAGTGCTTCAGCCTCGAGCGCATCAGCAAATCACCAGGTGTTTTCGATCATAACAAGCTGATCTGGATGAACGGCCAACACCTGCGGGCGCTGCCGGTCGAAAAACTGCTGCCCATGGTTGAACCCGTTCTCAAAAAAGCGATGCCCGATGACCGGCGCCTCGAAAACCCCGAAATCATGCGCAAGCTGGTTGAACTCATTCAAATCAAGATGAACACCATCAACGACGCCGTTGCCGTCGCCGAATCGGTATTGCGGCCAAGCCAGCCCGAAAACGATGAAGCGGCTGCGATGATCAGCACCGAAAAATCAAAGGCTCTGTTTGCCGCTCTCGCTGATGAATTTGCAAAATGCGAATGGGTTCGCGATGGCTATAACGCCGCAATCAAAGCTGCCGGCAAAACAGCCGAAGCCAAAGGTAAAGATCTTTTCATGCCGATCAGGGTTAAAATTACCGGCTCATGCCACGGCCCCGAACTGGTAGGCATTCTCGACGTTCTTGGCCGCGACGAGGTCATCACCAGACTGAAAAATTAGTGGCCAGTGGCCGCAGGTAGACCGAAAGCCAACGCTGTGACGACTCGAAGAGAGACTCACAGCGTTGTTTTTATCTGAGCAGCCGGCAAAATCAGAGACAACTTTAATCAGGCGCAAAGACTCTGTAGATATTGACTTTGCCGGTGGGTGAATCTATTATGGGGCGCAGACAATCACAAGACATGGAGCAAAATCATGGCAGAAAAATATGATTCGCAGAAAGTTCAAGACAAATGGCAGCCTAAGTGGCGCGAAATGGGGCTTTACAAAACCTCTGACGATCGCAGCCGCCCGAAGTTCTACTGCCTCGACTTCTTTCCCTACCCCTCCGGAAACGGCCTTTCGGTAGGGCATCTGCGCAATTATGTGCCGACAGACGTTGTTTCAAGAATGAAGCGCATGCAGGGCTTCAACGTTCTGCACCCCATGGGCTGGGACGCCTTCGGTCTGCCTGCCGAAAACTTCGCCATCAAAATGGGCGTGCACCCGGCAATCACCACTGAGAAGAACGCTTCCAATTACCGTCGCCAGCTCAGCCTGGTAGAATGTGGCTACGACTGGGACCGCGAAATAAACTCAACCGACCCCGACTACTACCGCTGGACCCAGTGGTTTTTCCTGCTCCTCTATAAACGCGGGTTGGCCTATAAAGCCACCGGCGCTCAGTGGTGGTGCCCTGAATGCCGCACCATTCTCGCCAATGAGCAGGTAGAACAGGGCCAGTGCTGGCGCTGCGAATCACAGGTCGAAAAGAAAGACCTGAACCAGTGGTTCTTCAAAATCACCGATTATGCCGACCGCCTTATCGACGACCTCAAAACCGTCGATTGGCCCGATCGAATCAAAAAAATGCAGGAAAACTGGATCGGTAAAAGCACCGGTGCCGAAGTAAACTTTAAAGGTATCAACCCGGTCAGCGGTGAAGAATATGATATTCCGATCTTTACCACCCGTGTCGACACCATTTTTGGTGTGACATTCATGACGCTGGCACCCGAGCACCCGCTGGTCGAAAAACTGACCCACCCCGACAACAAAGCGGCAGTTGAAGCTTACATCAGCGACTCACGCAAAAAATCAGAGATCGACCGCCTGTCTACCGAAAAAGAAAAGACCGGCGTCAATCTTGGCGGCTTTGCCATCAACCCGTTCAACGGCGAAAAAGTACCGGTATTCATCGGTGATTACGTTCTCTACGGCTACGGCACCGGTGCAGTAATGGCCGTTCCGGCTCATGATGAACGCGACTTTGCCTTCGCCAGAAAATACAATATTGCGGTCAAAGAAGTCATTACTCCGGCAGGCACCGCCCAGGGCGAACTGAAAGCCGCTTTCACCGAATACGGAACCCTGATAAATTCAGACCAGTTCAGCGGTTTAATCAGCGAACAGGCCATTGAAAAGATGATCGCCTGGCTCGAAGAAAAGAAACTCGGCAACGGCCGTATCAACTACAAACTTCGCGACTGGCTTATTTCCCGACAGCGCTACTGGGGCGCACCAGTGCCGATAGTTCATTGCGACTGCTGCGGCGAAGTGCCTGTGCCCGAAGACCAGCTTCCGGTGAAGCTGCCTGAAATCAATGAATTCAAACCCGGTGCCGACGGCAAGTCACCCCTGGCTTTCATCGAAAACTGGGTCAATACGACCTGCCCGAAATGTGGCAAGCCGGCCCGCCGCGAAACCGACACCATGGACGGCTTTGCCTGCTCGTCATGGTATTTTCTGCGCTTCATCAACCCGAAGCTGAATACCGCCCCCTTCGACAGCGAAGACGTTAAGTTCTGGGCCCCGGTCGATCTCTACGTCGGTGGCGCCGAACACGCTGTCATGCACCTGCTCTATGCCCGCTTCTGGACAAAAGTAATGTATGACGCCGGCCTGGTGCCTTTTATCGAACCTTTCAGCAAACTGCGCAATCAAGGCATGATGCTGGCTGCCGACGGCACTAAAATGAGCAAATCGAAAAACAACGTCATCACTCCCGACGAAATCGTCGAAAAATATGGAGCCGACACACTCAGAGCATTCATACTGTTTCTGGGCACTTTCGAACTCGAAGTATCATGGTCTGACGAAGGTGTGCGCGGCATGAACCGCTTCATCAACCGCGTCTTCGACCTGATCGGCGAAAACCCTGGCGGCAACGAAAAAGCCGAAGGCAAAGAAGCCGAAGACCTCAATCGCATCATGCACCGCACCATCAAAGCGGTAAGTAACGATATCGAAAACTTCAGTTTCAATACGGCAATAGCCCGCCTGATGGAACTCACCAACGCCATGGCCGATGCAGTCAAAAAAACCAGCCTGCCCAAAACGACTCTCTGGCGCAATGTCGTCGAAAACATGCTGAAAATAATGGCACCGATCACTCCTTTCCTCTCTGAAGAACTCTGGGAAACAATCAACGGCAACGGCTCGGTGCATCAGCAGCCCTGGCCCGCCTGGGACGAAAAAGCCCTCATTGAATCGACCGTCACCCTGCCGGTTCAGGTTAACGGCAAGCTTCGCGACCAGATCGAACTGCCGGCTGACATCGACGAAGCCGGCGCCCGCAAAGCCGCCGAAGCCAGCGAAAAGGTGCAAAAGTATCTTGAAGGCACCCAGATCGTCAAGTTTATCTATGTTCCGAAACGCATGATCAGCTTTGTTGTAAAATAAGCAGCTCACCTCAGATCGACAGAAATGCGAAGCCCCCGCAATTGCGGGGGCTTCTTAATTAGAACCAGACAGAACTTAGAGATGATGCAGGTCAGTCAAGCCGACAACAAATACTGACGAACACCTCCTTTCGCTTCTGACGATAAAAACATCGATCAAATTCAGCCTGTCATCAATTCTTAAAAAACTTTTACAGCCTGAGTCAACTTCAGGCCGCGGCTCGAACGGTTTTGGGCTCTGCCTCCGGCTTTTTGTCGACAATGATTATCTGAGCCTTTTCGACAAAGCCGAGAAAACCATCTTTGATTGAGTCCTGCGGTGGTTTTGGCTGGTAATGGTAAAGCCACATTTTGGCTTTCGTCTTTTCGGGCAAACCATTGAGATCGTCGTAATGGGCGTGAACACCAGACTTGAAAGGTGCAGTTTCACAGTCATGCAGAATCATGTCGCACTGATCGTAGAATTTGCGCATCTGATAAGGAGCAAACTGTGTATCGGCGGTGAAGAACACACGATGATCAGAACCAATTTCCTGAATCATCAGACCATAGCTGTGCTGAATCTGCATGCCGCTGACGATATGAACAGTCTGTACCGGGGTGAAGCGGATGTTTTCCCAGACGAACGAGTTGTTGATGCGAACCGGGTGGCATTCGAAGTAGTCGGTAAGGTTGGCAATCTTGCCCTCGAGAGTCTCGAGACCGCCACGCAGGCTTTTGTTCCACAGATCCGACATCAGAGACTGAATACCAAACAGTTTGGGGCGCTGGAACGATGGATTGAAGTAGGTAACCAGAGCCAGCCACTCGAGTGAACCGATATGGTCAGCATGAAGATGGGAAATATACACACCGTCGATTTCTTTGCCGAGATTGCCATTGTTGATACCGAGTTCTTCGAGGGCGAACTGCGCCTGAGTGCCGCAGTCGATTAACAGCTTTTTGCCAGACTGGGCAATAATCAGAGCATTTGACTGGTAGTATTCGCGGGTAGTAAAGGCACTGCCAACACCGATGAATTGGATCTTGTACATGACGGACTCCTTTCGTATTTGCTGCCAGGCAGCAACAGAAACCTGTATATTAGTGAGAACAAAGCAGACAAGGTTTCCGGGAGCCGACATCATAGGTCAGACCGACCAGAGTTGAGCGTCAGGCCAGGCCGCTGAGGTTTTCAGACTGGGCGTGAACTGCCGAAACGGCTGGTCAGGGCGAGCACGATATCGTCCAGGTTACACGTGAAACATTAACGCAAGCCGCATGCCAACTATTGCAAATTTCATCGATCCGAGCGATTAATTCAGCTCTGTTGCAGACTGAATGCCTATTTACTCTATTTTGCCTGATCAAAACGAAGATTGTCGTTACAACTCCTAATCACCACCACGGCTCGTGCAACATATTGTATTTCTGGCAAAACAGGGATTAGCGACACTGTTTGGCAAATTATTGCCACACTGCGTCACAAATGCCACAAGTGCGACAATAACTGACGGTTTTTGAATTCAGGAACCGCCCAGACCGCATAAAATGGTCTCAGCATTGCGAAATGCCGTATAGGCGTCTTTATCGAGAGGAAAATCCCAGGTTCCGGAGCGATGAAGCAAACGCCCGCCAAAACCGGATTTAAAGCAATACAGCCCGTAGAAAGGGTGGCCAGGATTCATACCGGGAGAAACGCCGCCCATGTCATATTCAATGCAACCACGAAGGCGTGCCTGACGTATAGCCTCCCAATGTACGGCGTATGAACCCATGAGATTACGTTTGTGGTCAGATGATGCTCCGAACAGAAACAGCGCGGTGCGGCCGGAAATGGCCATGATTACGCCCGCCAACAGATCGTTGTCATGGCATGACATCATGAATACGACCTCGGTTTCCTGATTGTTCTGTTCAAAAACCGAGAAAAGGGCATGAAAATGGTCGTAATCGCAGACCAGAAATTTGTTTCTTCCGGCAGTCTGCAGGTAAAGGTCGTAAAATGCGGGCAGGGAATCGATGCCGGCGATGAAGGTCTGCACCCCTTTGCGCCTGGCGAGACCGATGTTGTATCTGGTTTTTGGCTTCATGCGGGCCAGAATGTTTTTTTCGGCGTCGGCGATGTCAACAATCATGCACGAGGCAACCGTCATATCGCTAACCGACTTGATAAAATTCCAGGAACTGGTACCGTAATTCATGCGCATTTCCTGAACCCGGGCCGCGGGAATGATGGCATCGTCGAAACCGCAGTCAGCAAAGGGTGACAGCCACGGAAGATCGAAACGGATAAAAGCCGTTCTGGAGTCAAGGTGAGGCACAAGCTTTTCTGCCAGTTCTTCGAGATAAACCCCGTAATTTTCGGGCGTTGGGGCATACTCTGGTCCTTGAGGAATATAAGCGGCCACACGATTGTCGCCAAAAGGCTGATTCAGCAATAAAACATCACTTCTGGCGTCATCAGAGGCAATGTCGAAAGCCCGCGGTTCCCAGCCGATGCGTGCTTTAACCTGCCCCCAGAACGTTGTCTGAAAGAGAATGTCTGTCGGAAACAGTTTTTTCAATTCTTTTGGTGCTAACGTTATTGCCACTGCCAGTTCTCCGTGAGTTATTGAGCGCAGGTGGTCAGATTTAAAACCACCTGGGGTTTTGGTATTCAGAAACATGCCGAAACAGCAGAACCGCGGCTTCGATTTAAACAGTCTTCAACCAACCACCCTGTTTATGTTGTCTTCAATGTAATTCTTTATTTATAAGAACTATTGTAACACACAACCGCAAATTTAGCCTCAAAACCGGATTTTCACTTTGCAGCAGAGCTTTGGCTGGTTTTAAGACAACTATCGCAAAGGGTACCATTAACGCTTATTCGAAACGTTCTTATAATCAGGTTTATGAAAAATCTGATTATCGTCTGCCTTCTAATAATCGGCATTATAACGGTTGGCTGCAGCAGTGGTGGCGGCAGCTCCAAACCATCATCAAACCTTAGCGGGCCGACTATAAGTTACATTTCACCGGTCAGCGGCAATTCAGACACACTGATCACCATATACGGCAGTCGCTTTGGCCTGTATCAGGGCTCGAGTATTTTAAGCTATGGCGGCGTTACCGTCACACCAAGCTCATGGCAGGATACCCAGATAACCGTAAAACTGCCAGCGAGTTCATTATCAGACCAGAAGTTTCTCGTCAATGTCGGTGGTTTTTTTTCGAACGAGAGTACTCCGTTCGCCTTCAGCGACATGAGAATTTTCAACATTACCCCAAATAACGGCAGCCCCGGCTCTGTCGTCACTATCAGCGGCCAGGGGTTCGGCACCTTCGTCTCAGGTGTCACTTATGTCACCTTCTACGATCTCAGCCAGACGGCAAACTATTCTGTGGCAGCCGTCAGCACCTGGTCAGATACCAGCATTACCTGCACCGTTCCGAACAGTCTGTCGATTTCGCAGTCGGGTTCGATCGGCTTCACCGTCTGGAAAAGCAGCACGATTTACGCCAACGGCAATTTTAATCTGACTGTACCGACAATCAGTTACATCGACCCGGCGATTGACAATGTCGGCGCCACTATAAGCATTTCCGGGCAGGGTTTCGGCAACCAGGGTTCGAGTTATGTCAGAATTGGCGGCAGCCACGCCCCGGTCGTCAGCTGGTCAGACAATCTGGTGCGAGTCAGGGTGCCCGATTTCTCTTTTGCCGGGCAAAAAACCGTCGAACTCACCATCAACAACCGCACCATCAGCAGCAACAGCTTTTCGGTAGCCGGGCCGCAGATCAATTCTTATTACCCGGCCGGCACGATCGGCGACGGCGACACCTTCACAATTTATGGCAGCCATTTCGGCATTGCAGCCGACTTTGAAGGTTCAGGCGCCGTTACCCGCAGCATCGAAATCAGCGGCAGCGGTATATATCAGACAGTAACTTCGGTTCTTAGCTGGTCAGATACGAGCATTTCTTTTAAATGGCCGGTTTCGAATACATTAGGGACCAGAACATTCTCTGTAACTGTTAAAGCAGGCAACTACCTCAGTTCGACGATCAGCAACATCACCGCCGACTGAACATTTTCAGCGATGAGGTAACAACAACCATTCCGGCGGAATCAGCGTGCTTCTACCCGTTGATTCCGGCAAAGTCGCTTATTCTCTGGCCTTTCCCGTCATTCAAACAATCGCCTCATTCATTATTTACTCACGCCCGGCCTTTAGTAATTGCAACCCGGAGAGCTAATGGTTAGAATGGTCCATAACAGACTGTTACAGGAGAGGTCGCATGTCGCAACAGGGCACAATAAAACGCTATTCGTTGATTATCAAAAAAGTCGAAGAGGATTTTTACCCGAACTTCAAACAATTGTCTGAATACCTGCACGAGAAAGGCTTCGAGGTTTCGGGGCGCACGATTCAGCGCGACATCGAGCAGCTCGACGCCGAGTTCGGCCTCAAGATTTCTTATTCGCGCCAGCACAAAGGCTATTTCATCGCTGAAGAAGACAGAATTCAGCTCGAACCGTTCATGAAGTTCATGGATGTCTTTCACACCGCCGAGGTTCTGCGCGACAGCCTGGCAAACAGCCGCGAAACGCTCGACTGCATCGCTTTCGACACCGCCGAGAGAATGCAGGGCATCGAGTTTCTGCAGC
>JAKQQP010000258.1 GCA_029564115.1 Candidatus Rifleibacteriota bacterium
GGCTGCGTCAGATTAAATCAAAGGGCTACCAGCTGGTTGACGGGCATTTGCAGAAAATTCCTGCCGAATCGGAAAGCACTGTTGAGGTTGCAGCAAAGCCGGTTTCTCAAACTCTGCCAGGAGAATATGATCTGCCCGAAGAAATTCATCGTCACCGCACGGCCATTGACCGCAATGTTCTTTCGGCGCCAATGCAGAGCCTGTACAAACACGGGTTCCTTGATGGCCATTACAGCGTTTTTGATTTTGGCTGCGGCAAAGGCGATGACCTGAGGGAACTGGCCGCCCACGGAATCAACGCCGCCGGCTGGGACCCGGTTTTTCGCCGCGATTCAGAGAAAGCGCCGGCAGACATAGTTAATCTTGGTTTTATCATCAATGTTATTGAGAACCCGCAGGAAAGGCGCGAAACTTTGCGCGAGGCCTTTTCATTGACGCAAAAAGTTCTTTCGGTTGCGGTAATGCTTGGTTCAGAAAGTCTGGTGGCAAAATTCCGGCCTTATGGTGATGGGGTGGTAACCTCACGCGGAACCTTTCAGAAATATTACAGCCAGGGCGAAATCCGTTCTTTTATTGAGCAGGCGCTGGAAACCAACGCAGTTGCAGTCGGGCCGGGGTTGTTTTTTGTTTTCCGCAATCAGGACGACGAGCAGGCGTTTCTGGCTGAGAGGCAGCGCCGCCGATTTGACTGGGTAACGCTTTCGCAGCGCGAAGTCAGGGTGCGTGCGCCAGTTCAACGGCTCAGTCGTTACGAAAAGCATCAGGCGCTGATCGAAGATTATCAAAACGTCTGTTTGAGCTTCGGTCGCCAGTGCAAGCCCGATGAGTTTGAATTTTCGACGCAGATCCGCCAGGTTTTTGGCTCATTTACGAAAGCCTGGGAACACATTTCCGCCGGTCAGCCAGAGTTGTTTGCCAGGGCGCGCGCTGCGAGAATAGAGGATCTGCTGGTGTATTTCGGGCTGAACCTTTTTGGCCGTCGCAAGCCGTATTCACACATGCCCAAAAGCCTGCAGCGAGATGTTCAGGAATTTTTCGGCGATTACAGGAGTGCCGTAGAGCAGGCGAGGGCGCTTCTTTTTTCGGTCGGCTCCCCGCAGAATATTCATCGGGCCTGCATTCAGGCTAATGAATCCGGAATCGGCCACCTTGACAGCGATCATTCACTGCAGCTGCATACCAGTCTGATCAATGCGCTGCCGGCGGTTTTGCGTCTTTATGTCGGCTGCGCCACCCAGTTGTTCGGTGACGTCGACAAGGCCGACCTGGTAAAAATTCACATTCAATCCGGCAAAGTCAGCCTGATGCGCTACGATGACTTCGTGAACAAGCCGTTGCCGCAGCTGCTTGAACGCATAAAAATCAAAATGCGCGAGCAGCAGATCGACTTCTTCGACTACACAACCCAGCCAAAAATCCAGCTTCTATATCTCAAATCCCGCTTTATTCCGGCAGATTTCCCGTTTTACGCCGAGCAAAAAGCCTTCGACGAAAAGCTGCAAACCCAGACCGATCACGACTTCACCGGCTTCGGCCCCCCCGTCGAGGTTTTCTTAAAAAAACTTGAAGATGATTTAACCCCTAAAGAATTCTTAAAGCTCATTAAATTGGGATTTAAATAGACCTTAAGCATTCTGAAATAATATTAATTGCTTCGTGAATTTGATTTTCGTCGGTGTAACGTCCGAGGCTGAACCGAATTGAAGATAACGCCTCTTCT
>JAKQQP010000267.1 GCA_029564115.1 Candidatus Rifleibacteriota bacterium
AAGGCAATTGCACTGACAATGACAAGCAGGGCCATTGCCTGGCACTCGCCAAAAGTCATGGGGCTTGAGAAGAAACCTTTTGCTCTTGTGCCGCTCTCAAAAATAAACATATGTTTATAAAAAACTACGGTTGCCGCGATCCCGGTTGAAACAATAAATGTTGTAAGCAGCCGCTTTTGCTGAGATTGTTCGGGCTTATACCAGAAAGGAAGATAAAAGCAAAGAATCAGCAGAAAGGTTTTTAAATCAGTCAGCGCCTGTAACGGATTGTTAGCTCTGAAGACAGACAGGAAGCAGGCAAAACAGAGAAATGCAAAGGGCTTGTCGACACTGGTTCCGGTAACTCGGATTCTGCCATGGTATAGTTCAATGATGAAGCCGATCAGCGCCAGTCCCAGACTGATTTGCGATGCCGAAATCGAAAAATGGCAGGTAGCTGCATAAAGATACAGGCCGGCCGTGTATAGTTTTCGAGCTTTAGATACCGACTGCGGCTGTAGCAGCGTGTTACTGGTCTGTTCGGTTGTGATAGACATAGAGTCTGAAGTTTAGCGCAATACTGCAGCTGTGTCGAGGTTGCAAAATTTTTTGCTCTGATTGCGCTGCAGCGAAAGTGCAGCATGGTTGGGGCTGTGATATAATGGCTGCACAACTTTCTTGAAAGGAATCCAGATGAGATTCAAGCTGTTCTGCAGTATTCTGCTCTGTATTGCAGGTGCTCAAATAAAGGCTTCGGCCCAGATTGTCGAAGTAGAAAACAAGGCTGGAGTTGTGGTGCTTACCAACAGCCCGGCGGTTGCCAGTTCGGGCAAAGAGTTGAAGAAAATAGATACCAGTGCCGAGGGCTATATTTTTCCGGTCAAGGGTCAGAAAAACAGGCCGCCGGCAAAGGCGCAGAGAATTCTCACCGGTGTTTTTTCGGGTTCGGGTGAAAAGACGGTAGTGTCTTCAGGCAAGCCCGGTGAGCTGCCGGAAGTAGTCGGCTTCGATCAGACTCCGGTCAGGCGTCAGACAAAAAGAGATGCCGAAACCATAGCCTGGGTGACAAAAGCCGGGTCACTTTATCATGACCCATTTCTTGAATGTGCCTGGGCCAGCGGCACAGAGCGTATCTGGGTCGATTCAGTCCAGGAACTTAAAGGCTTAGAGCCATGCTCTGAGTGCTATCAGAAGAATAACAGTGTGCCGAACTTCATTAAAAAAGAATCTGGTGGCCTCGACATTGCAACCTCAACAGCGCTGCTGAGCAATGCTGATTTTCTTGTCTGGGTTCAGGAACGTCTGCCTCTCAGGAATCCCGGATTTATAACCAGTCAGAAGTTGATGATTTACCCGAAAATGGAAATGACGCGCAAGGGTCTGCACCAGCTGGCGCGCGAAACTGAACTTGCTTATCGGCGCAAAACCTGGAAAATAATTGAGGTTGTCGCAAAACAGAGCGAAGCAGACCTTGACCAGATAAGTTCTTTCGACACTGAGGTTTCCGAAGAAAAGCCGGCCGGGGAAAAAGTTGATGACTGATCTGTTTTCATTCGCAAGCGGTAACCTTCAGGTTGCTGCACCATACCAGCCTCTTGCTGACCGCATGCGGCCAGACAGTATCGAAGATATTCTTGGCCAGGAACATATTCTTGGTCAGGGCAAGCCGCTGCGGATGCTACTTCAGGCTGGTTTAAGCGGATCGATAATTCTCTGGGGCCCTCCCGGCTGTGGCAAAACAACGCTGGCCAGAGTTATGGCCCGCCATTCTGAAGCTGAATTTATACAGCTTTCTGCGGTCACCTCCGGAGTTAAAGACCTGAAGGCGGCTTTTGATCGAGCAGCCGAATCGAGACGGCTGTCTGGTCGTAAAACCATGCTGTTTGTCGACGAGATTCACCGCTTCAACAAGGCGCAGCAGGATGCGCTTCTGCCTCACATCGAATCGGGGCTGGTGATCTTTGTCGGCGCAACGACCGAAAACCCGAGTTTTGAGGTGGTTTCGGCGCTGCTGTCACGCTGCCAGGTACTGGTTCTCAAACCGGTTGCGGCTTCGGCTCTTTTGACCATTCTGTTGCGGGCCATGGACTGTGATGAAAAGCTGCAAAGGGCGCCAAAGGTGCTGGTAGATGAAGCCAGCCTCGAAAGAATTGCGATGATGGCGGCCGGCGATGCCCGCATCGCTTTGAATGTTCTCGAAACCTGCTGTGAGGTCGCCAGGCAGCAGCAGCCGGAAGCCCCGGCTGTAGGGCCAGATCTTGTGGCTGAAACATTTCAGAGCAAAATGTTGCGCTATGACAAGGGCGGTGAAGAGCATTACAATCTGATATCGGCTCTGCATAAGTCTATGCGGGGTTCAGACCCTGATGCCAGTCTTTATTGGCTCTATCGCATGATCGAGGGTGGTGAAGACTGTAAATTCATTTTGCGGCGCATGATCAGGTTTGCTTCCGAAGACGTGGGTATGGCCGATCCTTTTGCGCTGACCCTGGCAATGTCGGCGACTCAGGCTTACGAATTTGTCGGCCCGCCTGAAGCCCACCTTTTTCTCGCACATCTGGCGGTCTATCTGGCTGCTGCTCCCAAAAGCAACGCCCTGTATAAGGCCGAAAAGATGGTAAAACAGGCAATCAGAAACGGCCAGGAGCCTTCTGTGCCTTACCACCTGCGCAATGCTCCAACCGGGCTGATGAAAGAGATGGGCTATGGCCGTGAATACCGGTATCCGCATGATTTTAAGGGCGGTTTCATCGATGAGAATTATTTTCCTGAAGGCATGCAGCCGGCCAGTTTTTATCAGCCAACCGACCATGGTCGGGAAAAACAGACGGCTGAACGGTTGCAGAAGCTCTGGCCCGCAAGATTCAAATGATTGCAATTTTGCGACGCCTGTTTCAGAGGGCTGTATATCGCGTCTGGCAGTTCAAGCAGGTTATGTTTCCTGAACTGCAGCGGCATGACTGGGAAAATGCTGTCTCAAGCCTGCCTGAGCAGGTCAGGGCTGAGCTCGGCAAACTGCGCAAATCAGAAAAAGCCCATGTAATGAGAGTCTGGTCTGATATTAGCTGTGACAGCAACTTAAGCGAAAGCGACCGGGGTGAATTGCTAGAACTCGCTCTGGTGCATGATATTGGCAAAGCCGTAACCCGGCCGACGCTTTTTTTCAAGGTTGTTAAGGTTCTTTTGCCTCTGGCAAACACCGAACATTGTATTGCCGGCGCCAGACTGCTTAAACGGCTCAAGCAGAAGCGGCAATTGATCAGACGGGTTTTGCGGCACCATGATGAAAACTCTTCTGACAGGATTCTCAGGCTTTTTCAGGCTTATGATGACCGTAATTGAGGTATTTGCCAAAAAGTGTTTGCAGTTTTGTCTTTAAAATGATACTTTTTGGGTGGTAATTAATATGACATTATTGTGGAGGAAATAAAATGCTTGCTAAAAAAATGGAAACAGCTCTTGTAAACCAGGTTCACGAAGAAATGTACTCTTTCTATCTCTACCTGGCCATGGCAGAATATGCCGCCGCTGAAGGCCTGCCAGGTTTACAGCACTGGATGCGCAACCAGGCTCTTGAAGAATTCAGCCATGCGGTCAAATTTATGAATTATATTGCTGAAAAGGGTGGAAAATCTGAGCTCAAGGCGCTTCAGGCTCCACCAAAGGCCTGGAAATCTGCAAAACAGGTGTTTGAAGAAGCTCTCAAGCACGAAGGACACATTACAGAATGCATCAACAATCTCGTTGATCTGGCCTACACTCTCAAAGATCATGCAACGGTTAACTTTCTCAACTGGTTCGTCGGCGAACAGGTCGAAGAAGAAGCCGCTGCCAAAGCAGTTATTGATATGATCAATCTCACCGGCAACGCGCCCGGCGGCATGTTCATGATTGACCGCGAACTTGCTGCCCGCCCTGCGGCAGCGAACCCCTACAACCCGACTCCGGCCGCATAAAAAGCCCATAATAAAAAAAGCCCCCATTACCGGGGGCTTTTTTTATTATGGGTTAATAGTAAGAACCGCCTGATGAAAAGGTTTTCAGATAAATCAGCAGATCTCTGAGCGGGTTATTGAAAAGATTCAGCAGCATGCCATAGATGGCTTCGATAGCTGGTGAAAGTATCAGGCCCAGGCCACCGAGCGCAAAGAGAATCAGCAGCAGCATCGGTGCCAGTTCTTCAAACTGGCGGTATTGAGCGCGGTAACGGCCTGGCAGAAAATACGAAACCACTCTTGAACCGTCGAGGGGTGGAATTGGTAAAAGGTTGAACAGAGCCAGACTGAGGTTGATGATAATCAGAGTCTCAAGCACCTGAACCAGCAGAAACACAGCCATCGGTGGCAGCATGGTCATCTTTACGATCTCAGCCAGCCCCTTCAGGCTCAGAGCACCGACAAAGGCCAGAAAAAAGTTTGAGGCCGGCCCGGCCAGGGCTACCGAAAGCATGGCGCGCTGTGGAACGCGAAAGTTTGACGGGTCGACGATTACCGGTTTAGCCCAGCCGAAATTGGTGAAGAACAGCAACAGGGTGCCAAAAAAGTCGAGGTGGGCCAGGGGGTTGAGACTGAGCCTGCCCATGCGTTCGGGGGTGGGGTCACCGAGAAAATCGGCCATTCTGGCGTGGGCATACTCATGAAAAGTCAGAGATATGAGAATAACCGGTATCAGCACCAGCAATCGAAAGCCCGAAGACAACAGCGATCCGATTCCCTGCAGCATAAAGCTGACCAGCAGCAGAAAAGCAATCAGGCAGCCGAAACGCAGCAGTCTGGCAAAAGATTCGGGCGGCATACCACCCGGCGGTCGAAAACTATATATTCTGGTAAAGCCTTCTGGCAATTTCCATTTCCTCCTGGTGTGTCATTTTCGCGCCATTCAAGCGCATGGCAATGATGTGATCAAAAATTCTGCGCATATGCGGGCCCGGCTTTATGCCTGCTGTTATGAGGTCTTTGCCGTTTACCAGTGGTCTGGTATGGCGCAACTGGCCGATAAAATAGAGAATTTTGCGGGCATTGCGCTTGTCGAGAGAGTAGGCCATCAGCCCGAGCAGAGCTTCGAGGCAGAGACTGTCGAGCAATTTGAAAAGGCCGATGTGATCAGATTCTTCGATGCGATTCAGTTGAACCGGCACAGAGCGCATGGCGGCCAATGTTTCTACCACCTTCTGCCTGCGGTTGTGTGGGGTGCCAATCGAATCGAGAATTGAGGATGCACCATCGGCGGGCAGAAGCGACAGCAGGCCCGCCCAGTAGATCGCTTCGATGTCGATCTCTTCGTTCAGCACCGCGAATCTTTTGACCAGACCGCGAATTAGCTTGAAACGACCCGGAAGGATCGACGGGTCATTGAGTTCAGGGCTCAAGCTGAGCATCAGCCCTTCAGAAAAAAGCTCGGAAACTACCTGTTGCGGTTTTTCTTCGTTAAGACATTTAGATATCTCGGCACCGATGCGCTTCAGTGACAGACGCGAGGTTGCCTCTCGGCTTATTGCGAGCTCAAAAGCCCGACGGGTGTCCTGTTCGAGGGTGAAGTTGAAGCGCCCCGCAAAACGAACGGCGCGATAGAGGCGGGTTGGGTCTTCAAGAAAACTGAAAGAGTGAAGAATGCGGATACGGCGATGCAGAAGGTCGTTGTAGCCACCAAAAAAATCTTTTATTTCAAGAAAATGCTCCGGGTTTAACGATAATGCAAGCGCGTTTATAGTGAAATCGCGCCGGTAAAGATCGTTTGACAGGCCGCTGAATTCAATCTGAGGCAAAGCCCCCGGGTCTGAGTAATGCTCGATGCGCGCTGAACTGAAGTCGATTTTGAGGTCTTCGAGATATAGTCTGGCGGTATGAAACCGGTCGAACACCTTGTGATCGCAGGCCATTTCCTGACTCAGGGCGGCTGCGAAGGGCATGGCATCGCCAATTACAACGATGTCGATGTCGAAATTCGCCCGTTCAAGAAGCAGATCACGAACGAAGCCGCCGACCGCAAATACCTCAACTCCCTGCTGGGCTGCAAATCTGCCAATTTTGCTGAGCAGATGAAAAATGCGCAGAGAAAAGACCCGCTTGAAAAGGTTTTCGATATCACGGGCCGGGGGCAGATCGGTCTGTTCTGCAAGAGGCAAAAAGTCCTGGGGCAACGGCAGATAATCAGGCAGAGCTCTGAGCAGTTCGTGTGTAGTTATTATGCCGACTACCTCAGAATCTTTAAGAACCGGCAATCTGGTGATGTTGTATCTGACCATGAGGTTCTTAAGAACCCTGACTGGGGTAGATGGGCTGACTGCCGGCACGTTGGTCGGCACGTAAGGGCCTATTTCTGCATCGAGAAGATTCATCTGCAGCGCCCGGTCAAGGTCGCGACGGGTGACGATACCTGCGAATTCGTGGTTTTTCATGACAATCAGCGACATGATATTGAACTTAAGCATCATGTCAAAGGCATTGCGAATGGTCGAATGCCAGTCGATCAGCTGCGGCGATGCAGACATGATGTCGCCTGCGGTCATGTCGGGTTTAAGATGATTTTTAAGATGCCCGAGAATATGCAGCCGGTTCTGCTCGTGACTTTCACCCGAGAAGTGAAAATAAACCCATCTGCGAATGCGTACTGGCCTGAAGTCTTTAAAAACCTCAAAAAAGTCGATCTGCGAGATGCTGCTGCGTGCCCAGACGCGCGAAAAATTGCCGGATGAGAGAACAAGCAGCATCACCGGCTGCGCAACATCCGACCATACCGCATCGACAACCGGCTCGATATCCTGCACCTGGCCGGTAGTTTTGACCGCAATCAGTGTAACCGGCCAATGTCCGGGTTGAATATCTTCTATGTTCTTCAGCATGTGGTGATAGAGACCTGTCTGACCTTCACGCAGCCCGAGAACAATGCTGTTGGCAATCTTTCCCGGCGGGGTGAACTGCCGCTGCAGAAAATTAAGGGCCCGGTTGTCTTCGGCCCGTATTTTAGCCGAGAGTCCGGCCCATGTCTTTTCTATCACTGCAAGCTTGAAAAGCTGCATGTCTTCGTTGGTGAAGCGCATTCCCGCATCATGCAGCTGGTTCATCAGCGACGCGGTGAGACTCAGACTCTGATTCGGAAAAGACTCGCAGGCAAACGGAAAAGAGTGCTTGCGGTCTGAAAATATCTTTACCGCAGGGGTAAAACGGGCAAGCTCTTCGACAAGTTCAGGGTTTTGCCTGGGTTGATCGAGGCCGACAAGATAAACTTTTCTGACTGCTGCAAAGTCAACTTCGGCAAATTTGACAGTTTTGAACCAGTCGAGGCGTCGCCCACATTCCCAGGCGTTCTGCCTGAATCTGACCGGGTGCAGAATTCTGGCTTCGGGAAATTTAAGCAGCAGGCACCTTACCGCACCGAGATGGTCGAGGTCGGCATTGTGGGGCAGGGCAATCAGTTCTGCTGGGCTGTATTTCATCAAGATGGCTAGTTGCCGATACCCTCGCGCTTGAGAATTTCGAAAAAGATTTTAACTATCTCCGGGTCAAGCTGGGTTCCGGCAGCTTTCTTCATTTCGTGCTTCACATACTCGAACGGAAAAGCCTTGCGATATGGGCGATCGGCAATCATGGCATCGTAAGTGTCGGCAACAGCCAGAATACGTGCACCGAGCGGAATCTGGTCGCCCTTCAGGCCAAGCGGATAGCCGGTTCCGTCATAGCGCTCGTGATGATAAAGCGTGAGCGGCGCAATTTCTTTGAGTATTTCGACTCTTTCCATGATCGAGGCGCCATATTCAGGGTGCCGGTGCAGTTCGTTGATTTCTTCGTCGGTGAGATGTCCTTCTTTGGTAAGAATAACGTCTTTGATGCCGATTTTACCGATATCGTGCAGCAGGCCGGCATATCTGACCGTTTCGATTTCGTCTTCACTCAGACCAAGTTCTTCACCGATCTTGACTGCGTATTCCATAACCTTGGTGCTGTGACCATGTGTATAAGAATCTTTGGCTTCGATTGCCGCTGCCAGAGCCATGACCATCGACAGATACTGGCGCTTCATTTCGGCATACAGCTTGGCGTTTTCGATGGCAATACTGGCCTGTGAGGCGAAGGTCGACAGCAGGTCGATTTCATCCTGAGAGAAATCACGCGGCTTGCTGGTATAAATGGTGATGACGCCGATCGGGCGACCCCGCTGCATGATCGGTACAGCGAGAAGGCCGGCAAGTTTTTCGCGCTTGACCAGTGAAGTGTATTTGGTGCGCGGGTCTTTGCGGGCGTCAACTACCGAAATAGGCAATCTCTGAGAAAAGCAGCTGCCGATAATGCCTTCACCGACCCTGATGGCAGTCGAAGACAGAAATGACTTTGACAAGCCCCGTGAGGCTCTTACTTCGAGCAGTTCACCGGTGAGGTCGAGCAGACGCAGCTCGCAGCGCAGGGCATTCATCATTTCCATCGAGAAGTTGACAATTGAGTCGAGAACTTCGTCAAGAACCAGTGTTGAGGTAATCGACTGCGAAATCTCGAAAAGAACTGAAATTTCGTCAATACGGCGTTCGAGGTAAAGGCGGATTTTTACATTTTCGATAGCGGTTGCCAGCAGATTCGAAAGCGTAGTGAAAGTGCGCAGATGCTCGCGATTAAAAGCCTTTTGCCGGGTAGCGCTGAGGTTGATGAGGCCAATGTTTTTGCCCTGGACCGTAAGCGGCACAGTCATAAAAGACTGGACCTTGCGCCTGAAGATTTTGTCCATGCTCATGGTCTTCTGGCCTGGCAGAAAAAGCTGCTGGCATCTGGTAATGCGCGGGGCTTTGCCCCTGATTTTAAAACTGATGTCGTCAATGTGACCGGTAAGGCCATCGAGGCTTGACGGGGCCAGAGGCAGACGCGAAACGAAGTATCTGGTTTCTTCGTCATCTTTGTAGAGACAGACTATGCCAAGGTCGTGCTGAATCAGCTGTGAGAGATATTCGAAAGACAGGCCGATAAGACCTTCGAGGGTTTGAACCGAAGAAAATCTTTTGGCGAGCACGTTCAGCTTTTCCATTTCTCTAATGCGGTTTTCGCGCTCGAGAAGCAGCCCGTTATGCTCGATTTTCATTGCCGCGAGATTGGCAAAAACCGTGGCTTCTTCAAGATCGTTAACGCTGAAGGGCCTGTTTTGCTCAATATTACCGGTGACCATCAGCCCGACGCACTGAGTGTTGGTCATCAGAGGTATCAGCATGGCCGAGGTGAAAGGCGTGTCTTTGAACAGCGGGTCATGCATTTCGCCTGAATAAAGAAGGCGTTGGCGGCTCGAAAAAGCGTTGCGCAGAAGCAGGGCTTCGCCAATTGGTGCTTCTTCGTCAGAATCTGATTGAGTTTCGGTAGTACAGGGAGCGAAGCCAAATTCTTCTTCAGAATTGATTATGGTACGGCGGTCAAGGCAGCGAACCTTCTCGGGGCGCTTTCTTCTGCCGCCACTGCAGGCAGAAAAAACCAGTTCAAACGATTCGCGATCAAGCAGCATGAAGTATACTTCGTCAGATGCGAGGGCTTCTTTGGCGGTTTTTGCCATGCTTTTAAGAAGGTCATTCAATTCTGTTCCTGAAGAGAGGGCCATCGAAATATCAGACAGTCTTGAAAGTCTTTTGAAGGTTTGTTCGGTCTGGTTGACCGCACGCTTTTTAATGTTTTTCATGTTTCAGCTGGCCTTCTTCGTAAGATAAAACCTGATTGCGGCCATTCTCTTTGGCTTTGTAAAGGGCCAGGTCGGCAGCTTCAATCAGATCGCTGGTTTTGTCGCAATTGGTGACAAGAGTGCATGAGACGCCGATAGAAAGGGTTACAGAAAGTTCATTGCCGTCGTGATTAAGTCGTGATTGCTCAACCTTGCTGCGAATACGTTCCGCAAAGAGTTTGGCGCCATCAAGTGACGTTTCGGGCAATATGACCGCGAATTCTTCGCCACCATACCGCGCAACGGTATCGATCTGTTCGCGAACCGAATTCTTAAAGATAGCTGCAACGTGGCGCAATACCTGATCGCCAACCAGATGACCCCAGGTATCATTGAATTTTTTAAAGAAATCTATGTCGATGACCATAAGCGAAAGTGGTTTTGAATAGCGGCGCGCTCTGATAAATTCGTGCGCCAGGGTTTCCTGAAAGTAGCGGTGATTGAACAGCTCTGTAAGCGGGTCGGTGAATGCGAGTTTTTCAGTTCTTTTGTGAATGAGGGCATTTTTGATACTGGTGATGAAAATGCCGGTAAAATGAGAGGTTATGTCGAGATCTTTGGTGGTGAAGGGTTTGTCTTCGCCACGCGCAAGATGGATCAGCCCTCTGAACCTGTCACTTATTATAATGGGCAGATGTAGAACATGTTTGAAACTTTTTGTGGGCCGGTTGCCGGGGTTGTGCGGATTGAAGAAAGAGGGTTTGTGAAAGTTCTCTCTGGTAAGAGGCGGGTCAGCGGGATAGTCGCTGAAAAGTTCGAAGATGTTGGATGCAAGTTTTTCCTGAAATTCCTGTGAGATGCTTTCGCCGGGTTGTACAAAAAGGCGATAATTGTTATCGATGTCGTCAAAGAGCAGAATGCCGATCGTCGTAAAGTTGATCAATTCACGAAATCTGACAAACGCCTTCTGCAGAATGGTAACCGGATCAAGTGTCGAAGCAAGATCTTTGCTGATATCCAGAAAAACTTCGTTCTGGCGGGACTCGTCAATCAGCATCAGTCTGTCCTGTTCCATGCGCTGAAACATTTTGTTACGGGCAATTGCCATCGCCAGATTCTGCGAAATCAGGTAGAGAAAACGGTAATATCTGACTGCCTGCTGTGTGTCTTCTGCCACATGTCGGCGACTGACCAGGAGCAGATGCGATGGTTTACCTTCGACTACCAGTGGCAGACAGAAAAGTTCGCGCGCCCCATCTTCTTCTTCAAACGAAAGCGTGAGCGGGGCATCGGGCTCTTCAGTTTCGATACTGTTTATTGCTGGCTTCTGCAGCTGCATTCTCAGTCTGGCGGCAACCGAATCAACCATCTGCTGCAGTTTTGATGGCTCGAGGCGGTGTGCCGCAAGAATCTCGATAGTGCTTCCGTTGGCTGTGAAAATTGATTCGCTGAATTGTGGGTTCAGTTCTATCACTGCTGATCTTTCGAGGCCTATTTCGTCAGAAAGTTTGACCAGAAAATCGATCAGGCGACTGACAAAATCGCGGTTGCTGGCCAGAATACAGGAAATGGAGTAAAGGCTGGCAATCTCGCGACGGTTACTTTCTATGGTCTGCAGAAGATTTTCTTTTTCGATAAGGCCGGCAATAAGGGTGTCGACCGATTTCAGCTTAACCAGATCTTCTTCAGAAAAACCTTTTTGCTCCTGACTGCGATTGAGATTCATGACGCCGATCATTTTCTGGTGCAGTTTCAGTGGTGCCGAAAGAAAAGAGCCCGAATCATTTTTGCGGCTGAGCTTGATTGATTTATCTGCCCTGGTAAGGCTTTCGGACACAACCGGTCGGCCAGTGGTGAAAACCTGCCCTGCAATGCCCTGTTTCAAGGCTACTTTAGCCACAGGACCGGTTCGTGTGTTTTTCTGCATTCCTGGATGGTGCGATGAAACATAGAGTTTCAGACAGTTTTCTTCCGGGTCGAAAACCATGATTGAGCCCGAACTCGCATTCATGAATACCACTGTTTCAGAGATGATGGCTTCAACCAGCAGGTGCAGATCTTCTGTTTCGGCAGCTTTTTCTGCCAGTCTGGCATGGAATTCAAGTGTTCTAAGCTGTTCCTGCTGCCTCATTTTGCAGATCCTTTATAATTAAGAGTAAAAACAGTCAAATCATCATGAGCTTCATTAGAACCACGCCAGTTCTCAATTGCGCTGATCATTGCTTCAACAAGCTGTTTTGCTGAACGGTCAGGGCTTGAGCCAAGCAGATAACTGATGCGCTCGGTTCCGAACATTTCGCCCGAGGCAGAACGTTCTTCTGAGAGGCCGTCAGTGTACATAAAGAAGGCGTCGCCAGCTTCCATTTTGAATTTTGCCTTGTGATAGACACCTTTGATGCCACCAATACCAAGCGGGGGGCCACTTTTGCTTTCGATGAGGCGGCATTGAGCATTCAGCCTTGCCAGAAGTGGCCCATGCCCGGCCGATGACATTTCGCAGGCACCTGTCAGCGGGTCGATTGCCACAATCTGCATGGTGACAAAATGGTAAGAATCGAGCTGGCTGCACAGCTTGTCATTTGCCTTCTCAATAATCTGGACCGGGTCGGCGCAATCCTGCACCACAGACCAGATGATCATTCTGGTGACAGCCATGAGAATTGCGGCCGGCATGCCTTTGCCTGAAACGTCGCCAAGAACTGCCAGCAGCCTGCCGTCGTTGAGATTGAAGATGTCGAAAAAGTCGCCACCAATCTGTCTGGCCGGGATGCTCTGGCCGAATACTTCGAGATTTTCTGGCAGATCGGTAAAATTTTTCGGCATCAGCGACATCTGAATGTCTTTGGCGTCTTTCAGCTGCCTTTCAAGCAGGTCCTTTTCATGTTGCTCAGCGAGAAACCTGACGTTTTCAAGCGCGGTGACGACCAGATGGGCGATACCTTCGAGCAGCTGCTGATCCTGCATGGTGAAGGTCAGCCCGTTGGTTTTATTGTTAACGTTGATAACACCGATAACTTTTCGGCCCGGGGTACCCCGGCTGTTGATGAGAGGCACCGATAACAGTGACCGGTTGAGATAGTGTTCGAGCGAGCGCTTTTTGAAGACCCCTTCCGATTCGATGTTGTCGATGCGGTATGAACGGCCCTGGCGCGCGACATAGCCCGAGATCTCTTCGCCGATGGGTATTCTGGTTTTGTCGATAATGCCTGGCGGTAGGCCAAACCCCTTTTTAATGCGTAAGAACTCGCCGCTCTCGTCGAGTTCGAGAAATGATATGCGGTTTACCTTGAGAAGGCGGCGGATGATGATTATCATTTCATCGAGAAGGGCGTCAGTGTCAGAGAGCCTCGCCATAAGGCCTTCGAGCGCCTTGATGGTGTCGAGTTTCTCGGCATAATTGCAGGCAACCTGCAGCGATGCACTGATGCCGTTGAGAAGAATAGGCATCAGTTTTGTCAGATCTTCTTCGGTCAGGGGCTTGTTGACAGGTGAATCGAACAGAACCACTCCTCCGAGAGAGCGCAGTGGGATAAATTCTGAAGTAATCGATGTTGCCTGAGGGGTAGTGGCAAGCGGCAAAACGTATCTGATGGGAAGATCGTATCTGCCGTCGCGATTGTCAAAGGCTGAGCCTTCGTTGATTGCTTCAGTTAAAGGCCCAGAATTGTTTATAAGTGTCGCCAGGTCAAAGTTCTCAGGAACATTCGCACCCAGATAATTCACGATTTCGAGCTCTGAAGTTTCACGTGAAAAAATCAGAATCGCACCTGAATACTGACCAAAAAGATAGTTCAGGCTTTCGACAAGCTTGAAAAGTATTGCGCCGATGTCGACAGAAGAGTTGATGGTATTGCAGGTCTGATTGATCTGTTGAAGCATTCGACCGTGCAGTGCCTCTTTGCGCAACTGGTAAAAATGACTGAAATACAGACCCAGCTGATTGGCCAGCATCGGCATCAAACGTGAAGTGTGACTGACATGTCGGTGTACCTGATGACCTGATACGGCCACACCAAGATGGCCGTAGGTTACGCCGCCGGCCTGGCAGGCGAAAACAAGCGGTGCCGGTGAGCCAACCCTGAATTCGCTACGCCCGATTTTAAGCTGGGCGCGCGAGATGATTGCGATTTCCTGCATCGGATCATGCGACAGAGCAGCTTCGATGAGCTCAGAAAGATTTTCTTCTATTTCTTCGTCTTCATCGATGGCCATAACCGCCAGATGGTTGTAATAACCCGGGCCAGCGCTTTGAATGATAAAAGTCGCATGCAGATTGAATTCATTCTGCAGTCGTTTAAGAAAAGCTTCTATAAAAGGTCGGTCTTCGTTGAACCAGATTTCTGCCTGCTTTTTCTCAAAACCGGGTGGTAGCGCATCGACCCGGCGACCATTGGTAAGCAGCGCCTGGGTTTCGTGCAGAAAAGTCAGCAGGCGGTCAGGGTCATTGATCGGATGTGGCAAAAGATGCGCCGGAAAAAGGAAGCGGCTGCCGAGCTTTTTTGCCATCACATCGGTGATTGTCTGCCAGTTCTGATGAGGTTCTCTGCTTTCACTGGCAATAAGAAGAGCCAGGTCGCCAAGTCTGGCATTGCCTGAATAGAAGCTGCTCTGAAAAAGAAACAGCCGTTGACCGGAAATCAAGACTTCTGTTGGCATTTCGCCAAGATCAAACCTTGGTCTGCATGGTGGATTGTCAAACAGTTGCGCACCAATTTCCGTTCCGTGCTTTATTGTAAAAACTTTCCAGTTGTCGTCACTGCCAATATAAAATCTTGCTGCGAGCCCGGTAAAATCAGAAAAAGGCTGCAGCAATTCAGAAATCTGAGCCGGGAGTTCAGAAAAATCAGAAAATGATTCAATTTCGTTAAGCAGATCGAGAAATTGTTTTTTCAAAGGCAGGGGGCGCCCTTCGTCTTAGACTTTGTTCAAAGCCGATTATAACTTTTTCAGGCGGGCAATTCAACAAAACCGCTAATGATAAAAAACTAAAGTTTTTTTGGTCAGTATAATGTATGATTCTAATTAAGTGAGGTCAGCTATGAAAAAATCAAATGTATTTCTGGCAATACTTCTTACTGGTGGGCTTGCAGCCGCTGTAACCGCCGCCGACCCGTTCGAGGAAAAGAAAGTATATCTGAATTCTCAGGCCGGCAAAAAGGTTGAATCGACTGAAGAAAAAGTCACCAAAGGTACTGTGCACGTCAGCACTTCTTTAAATATAAGAACCGGCCCCTGGGGAAAAATTATCGGTAGTTTCCATGAGGGGGATAGTCTTGAGGTTCTAGGCAGAGAAGGCGCATGGTACAAAATCAGATACAACGGCAAAATCGCCTATGTGCATGCAAACTATGTTTCGACGCCAGGCAACCCCGCCGGTAAGACGCCGGTCGTCTATCCGTGGCAGCAGCCAAGTTCTTCTTCCGGTAATTCCGGAAACAGCACTCCTGTTGTCAGTGGTAATGGTCGCTTTGGCGCAATGCCATGCGCTCCTATGCCTTCGCGGGCAAGTTCTGAATATGGCATGCGCATTCACCCGACCAAAGGCACCCGCAGTATGCACTACGGCATCGACCTGCCGGTTGGTAACGGCACCAGGCTCAATGCACTTGGCGACGGTACTGTTGTTGCTGTCGGTTACGAATCCGGCGGTGGCCGCTATGTGAAGGTTCGTTACGATAATGGCTACGAGTCTTTTTACTGCCACCTCAGAAGTTACTCTGTTAAACAGGGCCAGAGAGTTGGCATGGGCCAGGAAATTGCTCGCTCAGACAATACCGGTATTTACACAACAGGTGCGCATCTGCATTTTGAGCTGAAGAAGAACGGTCAGCATGTTAACCCGAGATCAGCTCTCAAGCTGCCTTAAAGGATAGTCAGGAAAGAAATATGTTCAAAAAGCTTTTTCTTGTAATTCTTGTCATGACCGCCGCCCTGGGCTTTGCCCAGGAGACAGAATATAAAACGATCAATAACCTGATCTATCATAAAAGCATGTTCAATGCTTCTGAATCGGTCGATCTGTTGAAAATTCCCTTTGGTAGCGGGGCTTCTCAGGTCGGGGGCCAGGATCAGGATACCGATGCCATGTCTTATGGTGTGCCGTGGGCGTTTCGCATGGCCGAAGGTGGTAACATCTGGGTTCTTGATTCGCTCAATCGGCAGCTTAAGCTTTTCAAGCCGGACGCAACCGTAGAAAAGAGCATATCTCTCGATGGCTTTGGTAAAATAGTTATCGACTTTGCGGTTGCTTCAGATGGCAGAATAGCGTTTCTTAACAGTGCCGACGGCTTTATCTACATTACCGATGCGAAGGGCGAAAAGGTTCATTCTCTCGAAGGTTTCAACGGTGCCCGCGCCATAGAATTTGACCGCAACGGTGATCTCCTGGTAAGCCACCCGGTTATGCAGTCGGTTCTCAGGTTCGGTCAGAACGGCGAACTTGTCGAGCAGATGGTTGGCGACCAGAGTCTGAGTCTTTACTCTGACCCGTCAGGAAAGCTCTTTGGTCTTGAGATTGCTGATCTGGAAGCTGATCTGTATTTGCGAACTGTAGCTTCACCGGCCGAAACGCTTGTGATTGGCAAATTCCCCTATGTTGAAAAGCACCCGGGCGTCACTTACGCCGGTGGCGAGATTCTGGGCCTCGATGCTGCCGGCAACGTTTATTTCTGCCTGGTGGCCTGTCATGAAGAAGGTCAGATTTATCGCGAGCGTATTTATCGCTGTGCTCCAGACGGCAAGGTTCTCGGAGAACTTGACGTTCACACAATTCCTCATCTTGCCCCCGATCTCCCGAGAAAAAGGGTTGTCTGCCCCGATGGCCGGGTGATGGGTTTTTACCCGACCGAAGAGCATTTTGTGCTCTGCACTTACACAATCCCTTGATTCTTCTGATTTAATTGTTCAGCCTGAAAATTCCCGAAGTTTGGAAAAAACTTCGGGAATTTTTATGTACACCCCTTAACTGGCTGATGGGCGGGCAGGGGTACGATTTCAAGATAAAAAAGGTATTGAAATTTAATTCAATTAGTGATAGACTTGACTTTCCAATATTGAATTACGAAAGGTGATCGTCATGGCTAATACTAAATCAGCTGCTAAAAATGCTCGCAAAGCCGCCCGCCGCCATACCCTGCGGGTATCTGTAAAGTCTGAACTCAAGACCCTCCGCAAAAAGGCCATTACCGCCGCCGAAACCAAAAAACCGGCCGGCGAAGTGGCAGAAGCAACCAAAGAAGCCATCAAAAAATTTGCCAAGGCTGCTTCGAACAAAATTATTCATCCTAAAACCGCTGCCAGAAAAATCAGTCGCCTGACAAAGGCCATCAACAGACTGCAGAGCTGATCTGCTTTTTTGTTAATTTGATTAACTGATCGACTGTTAGCCATTTATCCGGAAGTGTGCGCATGCATGCTTCCGGTTTATGGCTTTAGAGAGGTTTTTCGCAGAGTAGGGTTGCGGTAAAATTTTGCAGGGCTGCTCCCGTATCTGGCGGGCCTGATTTGAGATGCAGGTCGAGCGCAAGCATCTGAGGCCAGGTTTTGATGAGTTCCTGGTATGAAAAGTTCAGTGCCAGATGCAGATTTTTTAGTTTCTGTTGCTGTTTAAGACCAAGCGCTGAAACTATTGTTTCTGGCATACTGTCTGCAAGGCTTTGAATTTCGGCAAGGATGTTCTTTTTTTCCTGATTCGCCTTAAAGTCTGATTTGGCAGCAATCTGACGGTATTTACGCAACAGATTGATGACCGGCTCAAAAATATCAGGCCGGTCGAGCGAGATTTCGTTGAACAGGCGAAACTCGCGCAATTGTCGGCAGAGCATGAACCAGATTTTCTGGGGGGCTTCGCCCCGGCTTACAAGACTGTCGAGGCATCTGATGGCTTTAACCGGATTGCGGCGACCAAAATGTTCGAGATAATCGAAGACTGTGTCCTGTCGCAGATAGGCAACGCCGGTTTTTACTTCTGCCAGGCCGATTTTGCCGCCGGCCTTGGCAAGCGCCAGCTTTGACAGTTCCTGGTGCAGAAGCGCAAGGTCTGAGCCGGCGAGTTCGATCAGCAGGTCAGCAGCCTCGTCGCTGATTTCACAGCCAAGTTCAACCGCTTCCCTTTTGACCCAGGTGCCAAGCTGGTTGGCAAAGGGCGCCCAGAAGTCGATTTTGTCGGCCTGCCCTTTAAACTTTGCAGTTATCTCTGTTGCAATACGACCATCGTTGACCGAGAAAACGATCAGAGTATCGGCAGGAATCCCGCCCTGTTGCAGGCGGTCAATGAATTCCTTGCGCTGCTTTGCCGGAGTTGCATCTATATCCTGAATGTAAAACAGGCGCGGGCTCGGGTTGAACGAAAAGCTGAAAATCAGGTTAAGGGTTTCTGGCAGCTCTTTTACATTGCTGATAACTCTTGAAACATTGTCTGCTTGCTCATCTTTGGGAACAAACGATGAAACCATCAGCGCGAAGGTCTTTTCTTTAAGAAAAGTTTCGGGGCCCGAGAACACCAGCAGTGGCGTAATCAGTTTTTTGCCTCTGATCAGTTTTTCGAGAGTCTGTATATCCATTTCGCCATTAAAAATACGGAACGAAGCGCCCGTAGCCGGGCAACTCCGTTCCGTTTCAGGTCAGATGTCAGTAGTGGTTCTGCATGAATGCCCTGTAGGCACTCACAGAATAGTGGTAGTCGACCTTTGAGATAAGTTCGAAGGGTGAATGCAGACTGAGAGTCGGCAGAGAAATGTCGACAACGCTCATGTTGAGGTTTGCCAGCAGGTAGGCCACGGTTCCGCCGCCGCCTTCATCAACCTTGCCCATTTCACCGAACTGATATGGAATATTTTCTTTGCTCAGCATGCTTCTGATGCAGGCGAGATATTCGATGTCAGCTTCACTGCTGCCTGACTTGCCGGCAGAACCTGAATGTTTGGTTATCCAGACGCCCTTGCCGACAACACCTGAGTTCATCGGGTCATAAGCGCCTTCAAAAGTCGGATCGATCGGGGCGTTGGTGTCGGCCGAAAGCACCTGGGTCGCACCGAGAGCGTTTCTGATTGCGGCAAAGGTCGATTCGCCAGAGGTGGCTTCAGTCAGGCGGCCGAGAAAGTCTGTAACCATCTGTGACTGCGCACCGTTCGGGCCGGCAGAGCCGATTTCTTCCTTGTCGAGAAGAAGGATCGCCGCGGTGTGTTCGGGCACATCGAGCTCAGAAATGGCGGCGAAGGCGGCGCCAACGCAGGCGCGATCATCGTGGCCGTAGGCGCCGATCATGGCGCGGTCAAAGCCGATTTCAGCGGCCGGCATGGCGGGAACGGCACGGATTTCAGCCCAGGCCAGATCTTCTTCGGTGAGGCCGAAGTCTTTTTCAATGTGGCGCAGAATCGCATTTTTAATGCGGTTTGGTGTTTCGGCTTCTTTTTCGTCTGAGGCTGCTTCTGGCTGGTGTCCGACGACAATGTTCAATTCTTCGCCGCTGATTACATCTGCGGTTTTACGTTCGTATTGAATCTTTTTGCCGATATGAGGAGCAACGTCGGTAATCGTGAAAACCGGGTCGCCTGGCTTTTCGCCAATGACGAAGGTCATCAGTTTGCCATTTTTGCCCACTGCAAAGATGTGCAATGAAAGGGGAATCGCGGCCCACTGGAATTTTTTAATGCCGCCATAGTAGTGAGTTTTGAACAGGGCCAGTCCATGTTTTTCATAGAGAGGCTGGGCTTTGATATCGATGCGGGGAACATCGTGGTGGGCAGCAATAAGCCTGAAGCCTTCACTGGCTGGTCTTTTGCCGATAATCGCCATACCCAGGGCGCGGTTTTTGTTGATGAACATTAACTTGCTGCCTGGTTTCAGCTTTTTGCCGCTGCCAAGAGCCGGCAGCATTTTGAAACCGGCTTTTTGAGCGCGTGTTTCGATATATTCTATAGTGCCACGTTCAGTTTTACAGGCTGAGATGAACTTCAGATACTCCTGACAGCGTTTTTCCAGGAGTTTGAGTTCGGTGCCTTTGATTTTGTCCCAGGCACATTCGACTTTGAATGTTTTGGCGCCGCTTTTGGCGGCAGATACGGTTTTTTTTGCCATCTATTCCTTCCTTTCACATGTTGTCTGTCTGACCAAGATGCAATATACTATCACAAATCGTATAACAGATGGTAATGTAAATACCAAGAGAGCCATGGATATAGAAAAAATCAGAAAATCATTTCAGGAACTTGCCGGCGAGCTGCGGCGGGTTATAGTCGGCAAAGACAGCCAGATCGATAAAACTGTCGTATGCTTGCTCGCCGAAGGTCATTTGCTGCTTGAAGACATGCCGGGAGTCGGCAAAACCACCCTGGCTTCGGCGCTGGCGAACGCAATCGGTGGTTTGTTCAGTCGTATTCAGTTTACCGCCGATCTTCTGCCCTCTGATGTTTTGGGCACCCGTATATACAGACGCCAGACTGAAGATTTTGAGTTTATCAGAGGGGCGATTTTTGCCAATGTGGTACTTGCCGATGAACTGAATCGCGCTCCTCCGAAGACTCAGAGTGCTCTGCTTCAGGTTATGAGTGAATTTGCCGTGAGTGTCGAGAAACAGCACATCGAGCTGAGTCGACCGTTTATGGTTATTGCAACGCAGAACCCGAAAGGTTTTCATGGCACCTACCCATTGCCTGAATCACAACGGGATCGTTTTATGATGCGTATTTCTCTGGGTTACCCCGACGAAGAGGCCGAAGTCGCGATTCTTAAGAAACATCTGGCGGCAACGGTTGAGGCACCAGTAAAAAATTATCTGACCCTCGAAGAAGTGATGGCTGCACAGGCGCATGTTCGCAAAATTCCGGTTGCTGAAGCTGTTCTGCGCTATATTGGCCGTCTGATGACCGCCATTCGAAAACACGAAGAGGTTGAGTTGCCGGTCAGCCCCAGAGGCAGTATCGCCCTGATGCATGCTGCTCAGGCTTTTGCCTTTTACCGCGGCCAGGAATGGGTAAGCATCGACACTATCAAAGAAATTGCTCCCGAGGTTTTGGCGCATCGTGTGGGATTGCGTGGTATTTCGCTGCATGCCGGCGAGGGAGCACGCAATGACTGGCTGCTCAGCGAAATTCTACAGAGGGTAGATGTTGATTAAACCCCGACAGAGAATCAGCCTTTCGGCATCAGGAAAAATTCTTCTCTTTCTGGCGGTTTTTTTGCTTTTCGCGGCGCAGAATACCGGAAACAATCTTCTCTACCTGGTGAGCAGCTGTTTTTTCGCCGGTCTGCTTCTGTCGCTGTTTTTTTCCTGGCGCAATCTTTCAGAGCTGACGGTTGAGCTGTTGCCTCCCGACTTCTGCTTTGCCGGGCAACGCAGTTTTCTGAGGTGCAGGGTCATCGACAGATCAGGCAGAGCCAGGTATTCTCTCGCATTCGGCGATGATTACTCCGCGACGCTTCCGGCTGGTGCCATGGTAGTCTTGAAAGCTGCTTTCACCACCGCGCAACGTGGCAGATATCACACCAGCCAGTTGAAGCTTTTTTCGTGTTACCCGGTGGATCTGTTCTTTACCCGTGTCGAGATTCCTGATGCCTGGGTGGCGGTTGGGCCGACGCCTGATTTCAGCAGGGCCCGGGCCGATTCTGCCGACACGGAAGGAGCTGTGCAGAAACAGGTGAGCGGCAAAGAAGGCGATTACTGGATGCAAAGCCATTATCGGGAGGGTGATGATTCTTCGCTGATCAACTGGAAAATTTCGGCTCGCTCGACGCAGGAGTGGGTGCTGGTGAAGTCCATCAATGCCGGGAGCAGCCGTCGTCTTTATTTTGATCTTGCCCCTCTGAGTTCTGAGCAGCTCGAGCTCTGCCTGCGGCGCATCATGGGGCTGCTGCTGCACCTGAGAAATCTGCACACGGAAGTTTATGTCTGGGCCGCAGGGCCAGAGAAGAGTTATTCGTGGTTGTCTGTTAAAAGCGATATGGCGCAGATCGTGTTCTGGTTAGCTTGTTACGAAGGTGGTTCGTTTATTACGCCGCCTGGTGACGACGTCGAAAACGTCGATCTGCAAAAGTTGATGGTGTGACAAGTGGGCTTTGTGGTAGATAACAAAAATTTTCTGATAACCGGCAAAAGTCGGGCTGAGATTCGTGGTGCTCCCACTGGCAAGCCGCTTGACAGAATTATTTTCAGACTTGCTCTCTGTCTGGCGGCGCTGGCATTTCTGGCTGTATACTCTACCGGTTTTCTCAGAGGCATGCTGCTGGCATTGATGCCGCCGATTGTTTATCTTTTCTGGCGAGGGCAGGGGCTGAAGCCTGGCATTTTTGACCCGCTGGCTGGCATTGCGAGTGTGGTTGCACTGGGATCTGCTTTGTATCACCGCTCTGGCCCGGTGCCAGGCGTTGTTCTGCTGATAGAATTCACTTCTGTGATACTGTTGCTGCAGCTTTTCAAATTACGGACGCTGCGCGACGTGAATGGCGCCATGATTCTCTCTTTGATGATCGTTCTGGCGGTCGCGGCGATGAACGTGAATTTCATTTTTCCACTGGTGTTGATGCCATATATATTGAACCTTTTTCTGGTTCTGCGCTGGATATCTGGCTTCAGGCATCGTGGCGTGGCTTTGGCAAACGTTTCTGTCTGGCCAGCCATGGGGAACCTGCGGCGTCAGCTGGCTGGATTTCTTGTTTCGTTGGCCCTGTTCGTTTTTGTGTGGCTGGCCTTGTTTTATTTTATACCGAGAACTGAGAGTCTCGGTTTGGCTTCTGAGGCTTCAAAACGTCGTCTGCAGGGGTTCAGCGATACGCTCAGCCTCAGTGAAATCGGTTTGCTCGAAGATAATCCGGCAGTTGTCATGAGGGTGAAGCCTGTCGAAGAAAGAACGATGTCGCCGTCGATCATCAGAAGACTTGGGGCAAGGTATCTGCGCGGCACGACTTTTTCTGCCTATAAAAGCGGACGCTGGGAAAAGGGGCGAACGCGTCGCTGGTTTACCGACCTGCGCAGAAACATGGGTAATTTCCCTCTCGTCGATAAAAAGTCGCCACAACGCGATACTCACGTTTTAGAGATCATTCTCGAAAATACCGAACCGCCGCTGGTTTTTGTTCCGGATCAGGCGACAGAACTGGCGCTGGGTTTACCTTTCATTGGGGTCGAAGATGACCGGACTCTCTATTTCATCAACAGGGTTTCGGGCAGTCGCAGGTATCTGGCCAGCGTTGTTTTAAACCCTCTGGAAGTTCGTGACTCAGCAGTTGCAGCGATTCCGGTAAATCGTTCGACGCGAGAATTCCTTTCTACAGCAGGGATATCTGACAGGTTGGCGCAGCTTGCCCAGGTTCTTGCTTCCGGCACAGAAAATATCGCAGTAAGGGTGGAAAAAGCCATCGCTTTTTTGCAGCGACAGTGCGTTTATTCTTTGTCGCAAGCGGATTTTGGAACGACTGATCCGGTAGAATTCTTTATTTTTGAAAGCAAAGAAGGCAGCTGCGAACATTTTGCCACGGCTTTGGCTCTGCTGCTGCGGGCGATGCAGGTTCCGGCCAGACCGGTCAGCGGCTACTCGATGGGTGACTGGAACGATGTTGGCAAGTTCTTTACGGTGCGTCAGGGGCATGCCCACACCTGGGTCGAGGTGTATTTCCCCGACTCTGGATGGGTGCCGTTTGATCCGACGCCAGTAGCCGAAGATGGCGGGGATGGGTCTGAGATCAGCCGCTTTCTGCTTTCTCTCTGGGAGACATATGAAGGTTACTGGTTCAGTTATGTGTACAGTTTCGACAATCGTTCGCAGGTTCTCGGTTTTCGCAGAATCATCACCACTATGGGGGATAATCTGCGCGGGTTGATACAAAACTTTTTCAGAGTAGAATACGCTTTGTTATGTCTCGTTGTTGCAGTGGCGTTCAGACGTCGTCTGCGACTTTTCGCCTGTGGCGTGGTCAGATCCTCGAACTGGATTCCTCAATGGTATAGTGAATGGGAAATTGAGTTGCCGGTGAGCAGAAACCCGGCTGAAACTCCGGCTGAGTTTCATGAACGCCTGCTGCGGGATGGCGTGATCGGTTCTGAAAGCCGTGCTGCGCTTGCTGCTGTGGTTCGTCTGATCGATGAGGCTGCTTTTAAAGCCGGTGCTGATCAGGTTTTTTGCCGAGACAGGGGGCGCGAACTCCTGAAAAAAATAAAACCCCGCAAAGGTGTACACTGAATGGCTGAAGACTGTTGACATTCTCGAAAAGATGGTATATAGTTGGATTCCTCAACTCAGATTTTAATCTCAGGAGATAAACCATGAGCTTTACCTATAATCCGAACAAAAGAAAACGTGCCAAAACCCACGGCTTCAGAAAAAGAATGTCTACCGTAAGCGGTCGCAACGTTCTGAAAAGACGCAGACGCCACGGTCGCAAGAACATTTCTCTCTGATCCACGTCATTGAATGCCCGGCACACCGGCAGTCGCCTGACGCTACGCGCCCATTCCGATTTTCAGCGGGTTTTTGCTGCAAAGACCCGGTTTTTTCGGAATGGGCTGGGTTTTTGTTATCGAAAGGCTTCTCAGCTTGAATTTCGCTTTGGTATTTCGATTCCAAAGCGTTTTGGTAAAGCTGTCGAGCGTAACAAAGTGCGTCGTCGTCTGAAAGAGATTTTCAGAGTCTGTGAAGCGTTGCCGCGAGACACAGAGGTGGTTTTGTGTGTCAGTAAACCCTGTCGGGATCTAACCTTTGCCCTTTTGAAAGAGACCTGTGACTGGGCTTTTTCAAAGATTGCGCGGGCCAGAGTTCCCGACGTCAGTGGGCCAGCCAATGGATGAAAGCAATTGTTCGCTGCCGGCGAAGGTCGGTCTGCAGCTTATCCGTCTGTATCAGCGGTTTCTTTCACCTGTGATTGGCGCTGCCTGCAGATTCAACCCGAGCTGCTCGCGTTATACATATGAAGCGATTGTAAGATACGGGTTGATCAAGGGGTCTTTGATGGGGTGCTGGCGCATATGTCGCTGTAATCCATTCTGTCAGGGCGGCGATGACCCGGTCAAATAGACGGCCCCGAAAATTTATCCCGGTTCCGGAGAATATAAGATATAATGAGCAAAACAAGCCTGATCAGAAGATTTTCACATAATGGTAATTCAAAAACGGGCAGGCTTTTCTGCTCGTTTCTTTTACTCGTTCTTTTCTGTTGTTTTTTTACAGCTGCCGGCAGTGCCCAGACGGCCGCCTCCTCAGCCCAGGGGCATATCATCGTAAAGATTGAAGACGTCGATGGTGATGGTCTCAAAGATGCTTCGATCGAGACTGATCTTCTTCGTCTGATTCTTTCGAGCCGCAGCGGCAGCCCCAGTGTCTATTATCTCAAGGGTGCCAACTTTGAAGAGAATCTTTTTCCGCCGGTTATTCAGGATTTTGGCTACAAAATTGCCCCTGAAAACCTGAAACCTTTTGTCAGCGAGTTGGTGAATGCTCCCGAGCTTGGCACCGGCTATACCGTCGAGCTTGAAGAGCGCACGGCAGACTCCGTAATCATTCGAGCCACCGCCAATATTTCTCTTGCTGAGGCCGAAACTTCGGCCAGCCCAGGGCTTTCGCTGGTGAAGCGCTTCACCGTTAAAAATGATTCTTACTCGATCGCTGTTGAACATGTCGTCAGCAATCTTCGCGAACAGCTGGTTTCTGTCGGTAACGACGAAACCGGTTCTCTGGCTATGAAGTTCGGCCCCGGGATTTTTCTTGACCCCTATGGGCCGATGAGTTTGCTTGGTCTTAAGGCTGGCGCCGCCGAGATTATGTCGGACGCCGGGGATCTCAACGCCAAAGGGGCTGTTGCCGGTGCCTACAGCGGCATTGGTGTCAGAGATCAATATTTTTGCGCGATAATCGAGGCCGAGGAAGCGGCACGCATTTCTGTCGGTGCTTACGAAATCACTTCTGCAGAGCAGAGCAAGAAAAACCACAAGGGTTATGATATTGCCTGCACTTTGCCGAAATTCAATCTTGGCGCCAGAGAATCACGTGTTTTCAAATTCAAACTTTACGCCGGGCCGATCATTCTCGATCATCTTCAGAAGGTTAATCTGGGCCATGTCTCAGAATACGGCTTTCTCAGCACTGTGTTGCTGCGGGTGCTGCAGTTCTTCTATGGTCTTTTCCCAAATTATGGTCTGGCGATCATTCTGATGACTGTTCTGGTTCGTCTGGTTCTCTACCCGTTGACTCTCAAACAGACCAGGTCGATGGCCAAAATGCAGAAGATTCAGCCGCGGGTCCAGGATCTCAAAGACCGCTACAAAGACAACCCGCAGAAATTCAATGAAGAAGTTCTGAAGCTTTATCAAAAAAATAATGTGAACCCGCTCGGTGGATGTTTGCCGCTGCTTCTGCAGCTGCCCATTCTGATCGCCCTTTACAACACGATCAGAATTGCTGTAGAGTTGCGCAAAACACCGTTTTTATGGATAGCGGATCTGTCCAAGGGCGATCCGTTGCTGATTCTGCCGATTGCTATCGCAGCCCTTATGTATTACCAGCAGGGCAAGATGACTGATCCGCAGCAGCAACAGATGATGGCTTTCATGCCGATGTTCATGTTTGTCATCACCTGGTCTCTTCCGGCGGGCCTGCTGGTTTACTGGTTTGCCAGCAGCGTACTTGGTTTATTGCAGCAGTTACAGGCTAACCGCATTGCGGCTGCCTTAAAGGAGGAATAATTTGTCTACCAGAACTATCGAGATTACAGCAAAAACAGAAGAAGAAGCCAAGGGTATCGCCAACGGCGAGTTGAACGACAACGAACAGATCGTTGCCACTGAAGTTCTTACGGCGCCAGCGCGGGGTATATTCGGGTTTGTCGGTAAGCAGGAATTCAAGATCAGGTTTACCATCTCTGAAAAACCGGCACCTGTAAAGGCTGAAAAGCTTGTGGAAAAAATTGCACCTCGTCAGCGTCAGCCTGAACAGACTCCTGACTCAGCTTCAGATTTTGAAGACAGCGATTCGTTCGATGAACCGTCTGCCTACAATCGTGAAGAAATGCCACCACGCCGCCAGCAGAGCGGTCGGCCACCACGCCGCCAGGGGCGGGGCAGACAGCCGCGCCGCCAGGATTCAGATTATTCCGAGGCAGCTCATGAAGAGATCGTTTTGCCAGAGCGTCCCAAAGACCCGGTAAGCGACGAGATCAAAAATCACCCTGAATACCAGGAAATTTTTTCGCTGATTCGTGATGTGGCCGCTAACGTTGGTATCGAACAGCTTGACCTGATTGATTACATGCGCGATGGCGCCTGGGTAATCGAAGCTTCCGGCGAAAACGTTTCACAGCTTATCGGCAAGCGCGGTCGCACCCTCGATTCATTGCAGTATCTCATGAATATCATTCTTAACAAGGGCAACGATGACCGCATCAAGCTGGTTCTCGACGCTCAGGGTTATCGTGAAAAACGTTATCGCAACCTGATCATGCTGGCTCAGCGCATGTGCCGCAAAGCCGTTTCGAGTCGTCGTCAGGTTGAACTCGAACCCATGTCTACCCTCGATCGCCGCACAATTCATATGGCTCTCAAAGATCGCAATGATATCGAAACCTTTTCCAAGGGCAGTGAGCCAATGCGCAGAGTGGTGATTTCTCCGGTGAAAAAGCGGAAAGGCGCAGGAAATGCGGAGTGGCAGCCCGTGGCTGACGACGGCGATTCTGATTTCTCCGAAAAAATCGAAAGCTCCAGTGCTGTGCCCATGTTCCTAGAGGAAGATGTCTAAGCCAAAGATCGATACGATTGCCGCTGTATCGACGCCTGCCGGTAGATCGGCAATTAGCCTGATCAGGGTTTCCGGGCCAGAAACCTTCGAGATCCTGAAAAAATTGTTTAAACCAGGGGGAAAGAAAACTTTCCCCCTGCCTTATTCTGCATATTTTGGCACAATTATAGAGCCGGAAACCGGTCTGGTTGCCGATAAGTGTGTAGTTACCACCTTTCTGGCGCCCAGGTCATATACGGGCGAAAACGTTGCTGAGATTTCGACGCATGGCAACCCGGTAGTGACTGCCCGTGTCATGCAGCTGCTCCTTAAAAATGGTGCCCGGGCTGCCGAAGCGGGTGAATTTACCCGTCGGGCTTTTTTGCATGGCAAAATGGACCTGCTTGAAGTCGAAGCTGTCGCCCAGCTTCTTTCGGCCAATACTTCTTCGCAGGCCAGACTGGCTCTCAATCAGCTCGACGGCCTGCCTTCGCAGTTTGTGGCCAGAGTTCGTGAACGACTGTTGACACAGCTTGTCCAGCTTGAAGCGAGTTTAAACTTCCCTGAAGACGCGGTTGAAGCTATTGACGAGCACCTGCTTGGCCGCGAAATCAGAAAAATTCTTGCCGAACTGAAAATCTTCGCAGACAACGCCAGAAACGGTTCGCTGGTGGCTGATGGTCTGCGCATTGCCATGCTTGGCCGCCCCAATTCCGGCAAATCGAGTCTGATGAACTATATGCTGGGCCGCGATCGTGCTATTGTTACCGATATTGCCGGCACAACCCGCGATACGCTCGAAGAAGGCATGACGATCAATTCGTTTCCGATCAGGCTTGTCGATACCGCTGGGATGCGCCAGCCAGGTGACAGTATCGAGGCAATCGGTATAGAGCGCACTCAACGTGCTGTAGATGAAGCTTTTGCGGTTATCGGCGTTTTTGACGACTCTCAACCGGCGCAGGCAGAAGACCTGATGGTGCTTGACCGCCTGAAAAAGTCGAAAAAGCCGGTGATCGTGGTTCGCAACAAGATAGATCTGCCACAGAAACTTGCTGAAGATTTTTTTGCCGGGTATTCTACAGTCAGGGTCTCGGCTTTGCAGTCACAGGGCCTGGAAGACCTGACTGCCGCCATCGGCTCGATCATCGCCGAGCGTGGTTTTGCTGATTTTGAAGAGATGATACTGCTGGGAGCGCAGCAGTCTGTAGCTCTCGATAAGGCAGTGGTCGCACTGGAACGCGCCGAACAGGGTATTGGCAGCATGTATCAGGATATGCTCGCCATCGATCTCGAAGAGGCTGTGCGTGAGCTTGGGCGGGTTAACGGTGAAACGGTCGATGTGAACACTCTCGATCTCATTTTTGAGCGTTTCTGCATCGGCAAATAGAAATTTCAAAAGTATATGGGCAATAACAAACATTTTTCGATAATAGTCATCGGCGGCGGGCACGCCGGTTGCGAAGCTGCTCTGGCTGCAGCACGCCTGGGTGCCGATACTCTGCTGTTGACGATGAATATTTCCACCGTTGCTCTTATGCCCTGCAACCCCAGTATCGGTGGCCCTGGCAAAGGTCATCTGGTCAGAGAAATCGGGGCGCTTGGCGGTGAAATGCCGGCTTGTATAGATGAAACCTGTGTGCAGATGAAGTGGCTGAATACTTCCAAGGGGCCGGCTGTACGTTCTCGCCGTGCCCAGGCAGACAAATATCTTTACCGGCAGCGTATGCTGCAGACTCTTTTTACGACGAAAAATCTGACTCTGCGTCAGGGGCATGTCACCGAAATTATTACAGAAGGCGACAGGGTTGCCGGCGTCAGACTCGAGACCGGGTGCGTCTTTACCTGCGACAAACTGATTCTGACTTCAGGTACTTACCTCAACAGTCGCATTATTCTCGGGCGGGCGACCTGGGCGGGAGGGCCGCAGAACCAGAGCCCGGCCGTCGGTCTGTCTGATTCGCTCGCCAAAGCCGGAGTGCGTTTGCGCAGGCTGCAGACAGCGACTCCACCGAGAATTCTTAAAAGCTCAGTAGATCGGGAGCGCATGACTGAGCTGCCGGGTGAAGTGGACGCCGGCGGTTTTCTCTGGGAAAACCGTCTGAGAAGATATGAAAAGCAGATTTCATGCTTTCTCACCTTTACGGATGAGCGTTCTGTCGAGGCGGTAAGGCGCAACCTCAGCGAAAGCCCCCTGATCCTGGAGAATATCACCGATGATGGCCCAAAACACTGTCCTTCCATAGATCGCAAGATCATCAAGTTTCCTGATATGGTCAAACATCAGATTTTTGTTGAACCTGAAGGCTGGGATTCTGAAGAACTTTATCTGCAGGGGTTGACTACAGGTATGCCGCCTGATGCTCAGCATGACATTGTTTCCAGTGTTACCGGCCTCGAAAATGCTGTTATTTTGCGCTATGGCTACGCTATAGAATACGATGCGCTAGCACCTGGGCAGATTCGCAAAACCATGGCGAGCCGGGTGCTCGACGGCCTTTATACCGCCGGGCAACTGAACGGCACTTCAGGGTATGAAGAGGCGGCGGGGCAGGGTTTGATTGCCGGTATCAACGCGGTGCTGGCTCTGAAAAAACAACCGCCTTACTGGCCTTCGAGAACCAGAAGTTACCTGGGAGTGCTTGTCGACGATCTCTCCACCTGGGAAAAACCAGAACCATACCGCATCACTCCGGGTCATGCCGAATTCAGGCTGACCTTGCGCGATGATTCGGCAGAGCGAAGATTGATCGGTGATGGCTACCGCATCGGCCTTGTCGATGAAAAAAGATTTGCCACTATTTATGACTGGTCTGCCAGAATCGGGCGCGAGATCGACCGCCTGAGTGAATTGAGTCTGGCACCAAGCGGCGAGGCCCGCGAACGGCTGGCAAGGTTTGCTTCCGGAGATCTGAAAAAGCCTGCTTCAGGGGCTGAGCTGCTGCAGCGCCCCGGAATCAGCTACCATGAAGTTATGGAAATTCTGCAACAACCTGAAAAGGGGCGTCTTACCGCTTCTGACGAAATATATAGTCTCGAAACCGAAATTAAATACCGCGGTTATGCTGACCGTGAATCTGAAAAGATTGCTCAGACAAGATTTCTCGAAAATATCAGACTGCCGCTTGCATCGGTGAGCAGCAGGCTGCAGGCCCTTTCAGGGGAGGCTATGCAGATTCTTACTACCGACAGGTTCGACGATCTCAGTCAGGCAGTAAGAAAACATTGCCTTTCACGCACGGAAGTTGCTATTCTTTTAGCTGTGCTTGCAGACGACACTGAAAGAGATGAACCGCGAGGTATGAAAAATGCTTAACAAGAAACGCCAGGAACTGATCATTCAGAACCTCCGTTCCATTTCTGCTGAAGTCAGATGTATGTCAATCGAGCAGCTGGTGAATCTTCCCGGTATGCCTGCAGAAGAAAAGATCGTTTACCTTGAAAAGGTTCTGCAGGATCAGGATGAAACGGTTCGAACCCAGGCTGTCAGCGCTATCTCCAGACTGGGAGGGGGCACTGATTCGCCGGTATCAGCAGTTGTAAAACCCGTTTCTGCATCCGCACCCTTCAAACCAGTCGATCTGGCAGCCACTCCTTCTGAGGTGGTTTCTGATATTTCACTGCCACCACTTACCGATCTCCCAAAATCTGCTGTGCTGCCACCTTTGCCGACCAAACCTTCTTTTGCCACTCCACCGGCTGCTGTTTCTCCTGTTATGCCGACCGAACCGCCTTCGTCACCAGCTCCAATTGAGAAATCTGTGACTAAGCCTTCACAGCCTGCTGAGCTGAATGAGTCGCTCGACCCTTCCCTGCCTGACCTGAAAAAAATGACCGATATTTCAGCGATGCTGCAGCATATCAAATTTCTGGCCTCTCAAAAGCCTGCCGGGCACGTTACCCAACTGTTGCAGCTTTCTCGCAGCATGCTCGAAGAGGTCGCGCTGACCGCTCTGCAGAGCTTGTTCAATCTCAAAGACAGTCGTGTTCCGCCTCATATCATGAGTATGCTGGCCGATGAGCAGTATTCTTCGCAGCGCCGCTTTTTGATGCTCAAAATAATCATGGATACTGAAGTCGATCTAGACCCAGCAACACTTGAAAGCATACTGCTCAAAGAGCGGGATGTTATCGTGAAGTCAGGCCTGGTCAAAGTTTTTGCCAGAAGCAGTCGGGCAGAAGGTATACCGACGCTGGTCAGATGCCTTCAGGATGAAGACCCGCGTGTTCGAGCCAATACGGTTGAAGTAATTGAAGAACAGAATATCAGGGGCTGCGAACAGCAGATCATTCAACTGCTTGAAGACCCCGAAAATCGCGTTAAGGTCAATGCCGCCAAATATCTTGTCAAGAACGGTTATCAGCAGGCGTTCATGACCTTGAGGGCCATGCTGGTTTCGCCCGAGGTCTGGCTGCGTGACAGCGTTATTTTTGCGCTTGGCGAAATAGGCGATCAGCCGTCGTTGACTCTGTTGAAGGCGGCTCTGAAAGACCCGAATCAGGGGATCAGACTCAGCGTTCTCAAAGCTCTGGCACGTATCAACAACAATACTTCGCGGCAGGTTCTTAAAGCGGCCTGCAACGACCCTGACCCGGTCGTTGCTCAGGTAGCCGGGTCACTTTTCGAAAAAATCAAAGACACCCCCATGCGGGAAGAACTTAAAAGTGCTGCTGTCAGGCCTGTAGAGCCTGTTGCTCCTGCCGCCGCCGCTGCTCCGGTTGCCAGAGCCACACCGGCGAAGCCCTCAATTCCGGCTATGTCAGATCTGTCTGCCATGCCGACAACGCCTTTGCCGGCAGTTGCGCCGGTTGCACCGGTTGCACCGGTCAAACCGGAAGTTGTCGCTCCTGCTCCCGTACTTCCCGAAATGCCCGCTATGCCGGTGGCTCCGGCTTCGACACCGGCCAGACCGATAGTGCCGCCATTATCGGTTTCGCAAAAAGCTCCGGCGCCGCGTCCGCCTGTTGGCCCGGCTGTGCCGGGGGTTGCCGGCATGCCGGCATTCGCCAGGCCGAGATCAGCCGAAATATATGCGAAGCTGTGTTCTGACAACCTCGATGAGCAGAGAGCAGCGGCCCGGGATATCGCCTTTGTCATGGGTGATGACCAGATGATTCTTATTGACAGGGCAGCCGGTTTGGCTGATGAAAGCATTCGCATTGCGGCAGTGAAGCTGTTGTCGCGTAAAAAAACGCCTGATGCCATTGAACTGCTTAAAAAATTAACCACCGACAGCAACGAAACAGTCAGATCTCTGGCCGAAAAAGCGTTGCAGCTGCAAAAGTGAAAAGTACAAACGAATTTCAGGTCATAGTCGTCGGAGCCGGTCATGCCGGTTGTGAAGCCGCTTTAGCTACATCCCGCATGGGTCTGCAGACATTGTTGCTGACGATCAACCTCGATACGGTGGCGGCTTTGCCCTGTAATCCTTCGATCGGCGGGCAGGGCAAAGGGCAGCTGGTCAGAGAAGTCGATGCGCTTGGCGGCGAAATGGCTGTAGTGGCTGATGAAACCAGTATTCAGCGGCGGCGCCTCAACACCCGCAAGGGTATTGCCGTGCAGGCCAATAGATTTCAGTCAGACAAAGAGGCTTACAGTCGCCGCATGTTGCAGTCTCTCATGCTGCAGCCAAACCTCAAGCTGCTGCAGGCGTTGGTGACCGATCTATATTTTCATAACGGCACTCTTTCGGGAGTTAAAACTGTATCGGGGCAGATCTGGCTTGCTCCGGCCGTAATTTTGACAACCGGAACCTTTTTGCGTGGCAAGATTCACATTGGCGACGTCAGCTTTGCTGCTGGCCGCGCCGGCGAGCCAGCAGCAGTAGAACTGGGTATATCTCTCGAAAAACTCGGTTTGCCGCTGATGCGCTTCAAAACAGGCACTCCTCCGAGAGTCGATGCGGCGACAGTTGATTTCAGCGGTCTGGAAAAGCAGGAAGAAGACCCGGAAACTGCGCCGTTTTCTCTTTGGTCGCGGCATGAAAGCTTGTTTCCGGCGAAGCCATGTTATATTACCCGCACCACAGCAGAGACGCACCGGGTCATTAAAGAAAACTTCGGGCGCTCGGCTCTCATTGCCGGTCTGATTACCGGCACCGGGGCTCGTTATTGCCCTTCGATAGAAGACAAACTCAACAAATTCCCCGACAAAGAGACCCACAAGGTTTTTCTTGAGCCGGAAGGGGCGTTCAGTCAGGAAATTTACCTGCAGGGGCTTTCTACCAGCCTTCCTGAAGATGTTCAGGAGGCCTACGTGGCAACTCTGCCGGGTCTCGAACATGCTCGCATCACAAGGCCGGGTTACGGTATCGAGTATGATATCGTCGACCCTGTAGACCTTTTTCCCACTTTGATGTCAAAATCTGTTCCGAACCTGTTTCTTGCCGGGCAGATTAATGGTACTTCAGGTTACGAAGAGGCGGCGGCTCAAGGCATTCTTGCCGGAATAAATGCTGGTGCGGCTGTGCGTGGTATTTCGCCGCTGGTGCTTGACTCCGGGCAGTCATATCTTGGTCTGATGGTCGAAGAAATTACCACGCTCGGTATTACTGAGCCTTACAGGGTGTTTACTTCACGGTCGCCGTTCCGTTTGAATCTGCGCATGACCAACGCTGAGGAGCGTCTGTCAGAGCACGCTTTCAGTCGTGGTGCCCTGCCAGCCGAAAAAATGAGTTATATAGAGCGCAGACTCGAGCGTTTCAACGAAATTCAGAGACAACTCGAAGAGATAAAGCTGACTCCTGCGCAGCTCTCAGAAAAATTGCCACAATTTGCGACCCTGTTGCCGGCATCGAGCTTGACTCTGGCTCAATTGCTGCGCCGGCCTGAGGCCGGGTTGACCGAATTCGCAGGTTTCGTGCCTGAGATTGGCGAGCTTGACCGGATAGGCGTTCTCGAGCTCGAGGCCAGAGTTAAATATTCTGGTTATCTCGAACAGCAGAACCGTGAATTTTCATTGCGTGAAAGCATGCAGGCGGAGCAGCTGGACGAGGCTTTTTTTGCCGATATTCCTGCAGCCATAAGCAAGGAAGCCCGTATGAAGATTCTTGCGGTCAGACCGGCAACTGTTGGTGCTCTTGCGAAAATTCCCGGAGTCAGAGCTTCTGACTTGGCTCTGGTACTGATGAGCGTAAAAAAACGACGGCAGGCAAAGGGGCCGACTTTATGAACCAGGTAAGTATCAGGCAGTTTCTGCTTCCCAATCTCGAACGACTTTCGCTGCATCTGACTGATGAACAGCTGAACCGGCTCGACCTTCTCGTGGCGGCTATGCTGGCAGATCCCCTTTATAAAAGTGTTTCAAAAATATTTGAGCCAGAAGAGATTGCTTTGAAACATATTTTTGACAGCCTCATACCACTTTGTTTCAATTTGCCTCTATGGAAATCTGCTAAAATAGTTGATCTCGGCACTGGCGGCGGGTTTCCGGCACTGCCGCTGGCGGTACTGTTGCCGCAAAGCTGTATAACCGCGGTTGATTCACGAAAAAAATCGGTTGAATTCGTGGCACGCATGGCTGAAGCGGTTGGGCTGAAAAATATTGTAACTTGTCATTCGCGCATTGAGGAGTTGGGTCGCGTACCCGCTTTCAGGGAAAAGGCCGACCTGGTCGTCTGCCGTGCTCTGTCGGCGGTGCGCACTCTGGTTGAATATACCCTGCCTCTGACCAGAACTGGCGGCTATTCATTTTATTACAAGGGTCCGAAGCTCGACGAAGAGCTTGCAGAGGCCGGTGGAGCGTTCGCGGCTTTTGCCGTCGCGCCAGAGGACATCGAGATTTTGCGCTTGCAGCCGCCTGAATTGCCGTTTGAACGTAATTTTCTGATAATCAGCAAAAAGCGGGCGGTGCCCGAAAAGTTTCCCCGAAAAAGTGGCCTGGCTGTCGAAAAACCCTTGTAGGCAATCGCTGGTTTTTGGCAGTGGCAAAGCTGCAGTGTACCCCAAGTGACGCTTTTGCTTATTATGATTGACTCTGAATTTATAATCTGTTATACTCATCCAACTAATTTCAATCCCGGAGGAAGTCAAAATGGGTGCTTGTCCAAAAAATAGAGTTTCCAAACTCAGAGGCAGAAAGCGCAGAACACATTACAAAGCAGCTCCAGTAGCTCTGGCAAAATGCTCACAGTGTTTTGAAATGAAAAGACCTCACAGAGTCTGCCCCGCTTGCGGTTATTACGGCAAAAAAGTCAAGGTTCTCGACGTCGAAAAAGAATAAGACCGGTAAAATAGCGAATGAAAATCGCCGTTGACGTCATGGGTGGGGACTACGCCCCCCAGGAACTGGTATCTGGAGCTCGATCGTATCTGGCCTCCGGCGGCAACGCCAGTCTGATATTGGTCGGGAAAGAATCGGCAATTCGCGAGATCATGCCCGATCTGCCTGCGGGGTGCGAAATTTACGACACTTCCGAGGTGGTGGATATGGGTGAACCGCCGCTGCAGGCTCTTCGTAAAAAGAAGAATGCCTCTATCGCAGTGGCGGCTCGTCTTGTATGCGAGGGCAAGGCTGACGCACTTTTGTCGGCCGGCAGCACGGGGGCGCAGATGGCGGCTTCCCTGCTCGAGATTGGCAGAATTCCAGGTGTAGAGCGGCCAGCTATCGCTGTCATGCTTCCCAGTTCAGAAGAATACGGTGTTCTGCTGCTCGATGTCGGTGCCAATGTCGACAGTCGTGCTCCTCATCTTTTGCAGTTCGCGCTTATGGGTGCGGCCTACTACGAGAAGGTGTGTGGTATAAAGAACCCGAAGGTCGGGCTTCTCAGTATAGGTGAAGAAGAGTCGAAGGGTAACGATCTGACTCGCAGCGTTTATGACTCTCTCAAGCACAGTTCATTGAATTTTATTGGCAATGTCGAAGCTGACCACCTTTACTATGGAAAAGCTCATGTCGTTGTTTGCGATGGCTTTGTCGGCAATGTTTTGCTGAAGGCCAGTGAAAGTATTTCAGAATTGATTCAGGGTGCCTTGTTCAAGGCTGCCAAAGGGGCAGAGATTGCTCCAGAGAAGCTTATGGTACTTAAAAGCGGGTTGAAAAAGTTCAGCCCCGATGCCCCTGAATACAGCGCGGCCCCACTACTGGGAATAAACGGTGTCTCAGTTGTCTGCCACGGCAAATCAAAAGCTCCGGTGATTGCGAATGCTTTGACTCTGGCAGCCAATTGTGCCTCAACCGGCGTAATTAATCTGATTCACAGTCAGGTCGAAAAAGAAGGCCAGATGGGTGAATCAGCACCACCTGCTTAGGCGTGCGGCCACAGTTAAGGGCCAGCTGATTTTTTCAAGGGAGATCCTTTGTTACTATGATAGAAACCAGAATTACCAAACTTCTTGGCATCAAATATCCGATATTCCAGGGTGGAATGGCATGGGTCAGTTCTGCCAGCCTGGTTGCTGCAGTCAGCAATGCCGGCGGTCTCGGCGTTTTCGGCTCAGGCTCTCTCGACCCTGAGCTTGTTCGCAAAGAGATACACAAAATCAAAGAGCTTACCGACAAGCCCTTCGGCGTCAATATCATGCTGATGATGCCCACCGCTCCTGGTGTCGTTGAAGTCTGCCTTCAGGAAAAGGTGCCGGTTGTAACTACTGGTGCCGGAAACCCCGGACCGCTGGTCAAGCGTTTTAAAGACGAAGGCATCAAGGTTATTCCGGTTGTTTCTTCGGTGGCGCTCGCCAAACGTCTCGAACGTTCAGGCGTTGACGCTTTGATTGCCGAAGGCCATGAATCAGGTGGTCACGTTGGTGAAATTACCACTATGGTTCTTATTCCGCAGATCGTCGATGCGGTTTCCATACCGGTTATTGCTGCTGGTGGCATCGCCGATGGTCGTGGCGTCGCTGCAGCTTTCGCTCTTGGTGCCGAGGCCGTGCAGATGGGCACCCGCTTCATTCTTGCCAAAGAATGCCATGCTCACCCGAATTACAAAGAATCGGTAATGAAGGCCAAAGATCGCGACACAGTCATTACTGGTGTCACCCTGGGTCACCCGGTGCGTGTAATTCGCAATAAACTTACCAAAGAATATCTTGAGCGCGAATACAAAGGTGCTCCTGCTGACGAGCTTGAAGAAATGGGGCGTGGCCGCCTGAAAATGTCGGTCGTTGACGGCAATACTGATGAGGGTTCGGTTATGGCCGGTCAGATCAGTGGTCTGTTGACACGCGAAGAGACTGCCGCCGAAATAATTCAGAGTATTGAAGCTGATTATTTTAAAGTGTTTGAGCGCCTCGAAAAGTTCAGACCGGCAAGAAAAAGCTGATCAGGAGTAGAATCATGAAAGCGTTGATTTTTCCGGGTCAGGGCTCTCAAAAGGTTGGCATGGCGAAAGCCATGATTGAAAAATATTCCTGGGCCGCTGAAATGGCTGCAAGAGCAGATTCTCTGCTTGGTCGCGGTCTGAGTGATATCTGTTTCAACGGCCCTGAAGAAGAGCTTAAAAAAACTGTCAACACGCAGCCGGCTATTTTTCTTGCTTCGGCCATTCTCACCGACTGGCTGAAAAAGAACGGTTGGGTTTTTGCGGCTGCCGCTGGTCACAGTCTTGGCGAATACAACGCTCTTTACGCTGCCGGTGTGGCATCTTTTGATGATCTGATCAAGCTTGTCGATGTGCGTGCCAGAGCCATGGAAGTCGCCTGCCCGGCAGGCACCGGTGCAATGAGCGCTGTGATGATGCTGGGGCGAGAAGAGCTTGAACAGGCATGCCTCGAAGCTTCCAGCGAAGGCGTCTGTCAGATTGCCAACTACAACTGTCCTGGGCAGCTCGTTATTTCAGGGCTGGCTGCGGCAGTTAAAAAGGCCGGAGAACTGGCGTTGGCGAAAGGGGCCCGTAAAGTTGTGCCCCTCGAAGTTTCCGGGCCGTTTCATTCTCCACTGATGCAGAAAGCCCGCGAGCAGGTAGCCGCAGCTCTCGAAAATATCAGCTTCAATGACGCCATTGTGCCTGTTTTCTGCAACGTTGACGCCAGACCCACTACGGCAGCAGCAGAACTCAAGAGCAAGCTTCTCGACCAGATTACCGGTTCTGTTCTTTACGAAGATACGGTCAACAATATGCTGGCCTTCGGTGTGACGGAATTTGTTGAGGTCGGCCCCGGAAAAGTTCTCGCAGGGCTCAATAAAAAGATTGCTTCAGCTGTTAATACCTTATTTGCCTCTGACCCGGTGACGCTCGAGCAATTATTGCAGGCAAATCAGGCTTCCTGAAATTCATGCTTGACAAATACATCCTAAACGCTGTAATAACAGCCACCTGTAATTTAATTATTAGTTAACCACGAGGTAAGCATGAACAGTTCAGAAAATATGGCAGCAGAAAGACCGGTAGCCATAGTTACCGGTTCAGCCCGCGGTATCGGCCTTGAAATCGCCAGGGCCATGGGTGAAGCTGGCTATCGTCTGATGCTCTCAGACATCAATGATGAAGGCCTTGCCAAAGCAAAGGCCGAGCTCGAGTCCACCGGTATGGTCGTGGCAACCTGCAAAGCTGACGTTTCCAAAGCGGAAGACGCTGAAAAACTCACTGAAGCGACAGTTGCCGCTTTTGGTCGCATCGATACTCTCGTTAACAACGCCGGTATCACTCGTGACGGTCTGCTGATGCGCATGGATGAAGAAGCCTGGGATCTGGTTCTGAAAATCAATCTCAAGGGAACTTTTCTCATGTCTAAAGCGGTTGTCAGAACCATGCTCAAGCAAAAATCCGGTTCCGTAATCAATATCGCTTCTGTAATCGGTCTTATGGGCAATGCAGGCCAGGCAAACTACGCCGCCAGCAAGGCCGGTATCATTGGCTTTACCAAAAGTTTCGCCAAAGAATTCGGCCGCAAGGGCATTCGCTCGAACGCTATCGCTCCAGGCTTTATCAATTCAGATATGACCGCTGTTCTTCCTGAAAAAGTCAAAGAACAGATGCTGGCGCAGATCCCGTTGAACAGTTTTGGAAATCCCCGCGACGTAGCCAACGCCGTGGTTTTTCTGGCCTCAGACAAGGCATCGTATATCACAGGGCAGGTACTCACCGTCGATGGCGGCATGGTAATGTCCTGACCCGTTCCCAAATTCTCAGGAGGAATTATTAAATGAGTAACTATTTTGAAGAAATCAAAAGAATCGTAGTTGACAAGCTTCAGGTCGATGAGAAGCAAGTAACCCTCGAAGCCAGCTTTATCGATGATCTCGGCGCCGACAGCCTTGATACCGTTGAACTGGTAATGGACCTTGAAGAACATTTCGAAATCGAAATTCCTGACGAAGACGCTGAAAAGCTGAAAACCGTCAAAGACGCCGTCGACTATATCACAAACAAAAAAGGCTAAGAACAGCCCAAGCTCCCGGCCGGTTTGTTTTTTAAACCGGCCGGAGTTTATCATCGGAGATCTCAGGTGAAAATACTGCCTCGACTCACAATTGGAAAACTGCAGCCGAAATACCCCCTTATTCAAGGCGGGATGGCTATTCGTGTATCCACCGGTAAACTTGCCGGTGCGGTTGCCCGTGAAGGCGGCATTGGTTTGATTGCCGGTTCCGGTATGGAGCACGATGAGTTGCGCAATGAAATCAAGATTGCCAGGAGCATCGCCAATGGCGGTATCGTTGGTATAAATACCATGGTTGCTGCTTCAGGTTTCATGGGCGTAATGAAAACGGCCGCTGAAGCTGGAATTGACGCATTGATAGCTGGCGCCGGTTTTTCCCGTGATATTTTTGATCTGGGCCGTGATTATGGAATCCCGGTAATTCCCATAGTTTCCGGAGATCGTGTCGCTGCGCTTGCCGAAAAACTCGGCGCGTCTGCCGTGGTTGTTGAAGGCAGTGAAGCTGGCGGTCACCTCGGTACTGAACGCCCGGCACGGGATATCTTCCCGGAAGTGAAAGCTGCCGTGGACATACCGGTTTTACTGGCTGGCGGGATCATCGACCACCAGGATATAATCGACGCTTTTAAGTTTGGAGCTGACGGAGTGCAGGTTGGCACTCGTTTCGCCGCCAGTTTTGAGGCGAATGTGGCCAAATCTTTTCATGACACTTATCTCAAAGCCCAAAAGGGTGATGTTTTTCGCATCATGAGTCCTGTGGGGCTATGGGGTAATGCTTTGCCTACACCCTTTACCGACAGGGTGACAGCCGGCGATGTCAAGCCGCCTGCCTGTATTGGCTGTCTGAAGAAGTGTTCCCGGAGGTTCTGCATCATTCAGTCTCTGATAGATGCCCGCGCCGGCAACCTCGATGAAGGCCTGGTTTTTGCTGGCGAACATGTTTATCGCATTGATAAAATCATGTCGGTTGCCGAAATTTTCGAGATGTTTTTCAAAGATCTCGAGTTTCGCGACTAGTTCTCTTTTTGGCCGGCAATTAAGTATTGACTGAATGACCTAAACTTTGCTACAAAGCTTTTGTAACTTTTTGAGACAGACCCAGGAGGCGATAAATCATGAAGCGCGTTTTTGTCACAGGTATTGGGGCAGTAACTCCGATAGGCATCGGCACCGATAATTTTGCCGCAGGCCTTGAACAGGGAAAAAGCGGCATCAGCTCCATTACCGGTTTTGACGCTTCAAATCACAGTGTGCAGATTGCCGGAGAAATCAGAGATTTCAACCCGGAACAATACATGCAGAAAAAGGAAATCCGCCGCCACGACCGCTATTCGCAGTTTGCCATGTCGGCAGCTGCCATGGCTGTAGATATGGCCGGTCTCAAAGAGAAAAATTTTGATCCTTTCAGAGTTGGTGTGACTGTTTCTACCGGTATTGGCGGTATTCACACCTTTGAAGAAGAATTCGACACCTGCAGAGCCAGCGGGCCGAGCCGGGTAAGCCCGTTTCTCGTGCCAATGATGATCTGCAACATTTCTGCGGGCTGTATCGCCATGGAATACGGGTTTAACGGCCCCAACTATTGTGTCGTATCTGCCTGTGCTTCTGGTCTGCATGGTATCGGTGAAGCTTTTTTGAAGATCATTCACGATGAGTGCGATATTATGGTTTGCGGTGGCGCTGAATCGGCGATTACACCTCTTACCGTTGCCGGTTTTGCCAAGATGAAGGCTCTGTCTACCCGCAATGCTGAACCAGAACGCGCTTCGCGCCCATTCGATAAAGACCGCGACGGTTTTGTTATGGGCGAAGGTGCCGGTGTACTCGTTATTGAAAGCGAAGAGAGTGCCCGTCGCCGTGGCGCCACAATTCTTGCCGAGATCAAGGGCTATGGCGCAACTGCCGATGCACACCATCTGACTGCACCGCACCCTGAAGGCGAAGGCGGTTACCGTGCCATGATGAAAGCCATCAATTTCATGAATTTCCCTGTTGAACGGGTGAACTATGTAAATGCCCATGGCACAAGCACGCCTATTGGCGATCTTGCCGAAATGAAGGCTGTTCGCCGTGTATTCGGCGACGGAATCGGCAATGTGACAATCAATTCAACAAAGTCAATGATTGGTCATCTTCTCGGCGCGGCCGGTGCCGTTGGTTCGGTAGCCACCATTCTGCAGATTCAGCGCGGTTTCATTCACCCCACAGTGAACCTTGAAAACGTTGATCCGGAGCTGCAGGATCTCGATCTTGCCCCGCTCACCGCCAGAAGGAAGCAGATAGACGGCGGTATCGTCAACTCGTTTGGCTTTGGCGGACAGAATGCCAGCGTTCTGTTTGTAAGAGCCGAGTAATTCAGAAAATTAAAAGAGCTGTCGGGACGGCAGCTCTTTTAATTTGCCTGTTTGGCTGTGTACTGCCCCTGTTTTTTGAGTCTGTTTTGAAGCATTGTAAATAAAGCGTTTGCATGTTATCGTTTTTTTTGTTTATAATTTTTAGTGAAGAGGTTGTTGGGTTAGTTACATAGAAAAGGAGAGGCTCAAATGGAAATACTTAGAGTCGCATCATCATCGAATCCGAAATCTGTCGCTGGAGCCATTGCCGCAGTACTCGAGCAGGATAAACAGGTGGAACTACTGGCGGTTGGTGCCGGGGCCGTAAACCAGGCGGTTAAGTCTATTGCGGTAACCAGAGGTTACGTCGCTCCCAAAGGCATAGAGCTTTATACAATGATAGCCTTTGCCAAAATCGAAATTGATGGAAACGAAAAGACAGCAATCAAATTTCTTATCGAAGCTCGCTGAGACTGATTTTACCCTGTTGTTGTACAGGCTGGCAAACACCGGCAGCTGTTTTATTCTTGCAGTCTGTTTTTGCCTGATTCTGCAAACCTCAAAAATTGAAGCTTCAATAAATGCCGGGCGCATTTATCAGCTGCAGCAGCGTTTGATAGATAACCCGCGCGATATCGAAGCCCATCTCAACCTTGCCATGGAATACAGTCTGGCAAACAATTTTGTCAAGGCGGTAGAAGCTTATTTTGTGCTACTGCGTATCGACCCTGACAATTTTCACGCCTACAACAACCTGGGTATTCTCTATAAAAAAAGTGGGCAATACCGTGACAGCCTGCATTGCTACCGACAAGCCGAGCGTATCAACCCTGATTCATACTGGGTTCCTTACAATATGGGTTTGTGCTATGAATCTATGGGCCGTATGCAAGAAGCTCGCGAAAGCTACGGCAGGGCTCTTTCCCTGAACCCTTCTTTTGCCCAGGCTTTGCAGCGATTGCGTGCTCTTTCAGAGGGTGGGGCTCCGGTGCCGGCACTGCCCGGCCTTGAAGAATCGCAGATTTATCTTGTTGATTCTGCTACCGGGCAACCAAAAGCTTATGGTTCAGCGCCCGATCAGACTGTTGTTGCGAAGGCTCCGGCGAAGCCTCAGTCCGAGCCTGCAGCAAAACCTGCCCAGGCCTTCGAAAAGATCTCCGAACGTCTTCAAAAAGAAAAGTCGAGAAGCAAAGAGTCGACAAAGGTCAGAACTTCTCGAAAAGGCCCGGCTGCAAGCATTTTCAATCAGGCCATGGAAGCCCTGGAAGCGGACAACGTTGAGAGGGCTATCGAATTGTATGTCAGCTGCATCATTGCTGAGCGCGATTTTCTGGCTGAGCCAGAGAACGGCCTGATCCGCAAAGGTCTTGAATTTCTCAAGGAACGCCCGAACCGCATGCCGAACGGGTTGTTTTACCGCGGTCTGCTGATTTATATTTCAGGCAACCTCGAGCTTGCGGTGCCCGATCTTAAAAGTTATCTTGCCGTCGCCAAAAAAGGCGAAAATACCGAATTCGTAAAAGAAGCCGGGCGGGTTGTCGCCAGATTCGAAGCCGAGATTGCCGAAAGGGCGGCTCGTGCCAAAGAAAAAGCCGACGCTCTCGTTGCAGCCAAAGCCGCAGCTGATGCTGCTGCCGTTGCAGGTGCCCAACCTGAAACAGAAAAGCCTCGCCCCAGTGATTTCCTTCTGAAACGGATGAGCGCAGATCAGATCATTGAGGAAGCTGACCGACTCAGCCGTGAAAGCAGGCTGACCGACGCCATTGCTGTTCTTGAAACCGGCCTGGACTCGGACCCTGATAACATAACAATTCTGATGAAAAGCGCCAATGCCTACACCGATATGTTACTGCTGAAAGGTGACCAGGAAGCAGGTAAAATGGCTTTGACCAGATTCGAAAAGGTTTTTGCAAAAGCCCCCGAAAACTCGCGCGAATGGGCAGTTGCCCAGGAGATGATCGCCGAGCTTAAAAAACGGGTGCGCTGATTACCGCTGATTACCAGCGCAAAGTATAGCCAGCCTGCAGCTGGTCGTCCCAGCCGTAGAGGCGATAGGTGCGCAGATTTCTGTACCAGGCGAATTCCAGACTGAAGGTGCTGTTCGGCGCCAGTCTCAGACCGATTACCATGTCGAGGCTGTCTTTGTCGTCGCCCCCCTGAATTTCGCCGGCAATTTCGCCGATTACCGAAACATGTTCGGTAGCTTCATAGCTTAGCCCAAAACGATAAATAAAGCGGTCATCTTCGCCTTCTGAATCTATTACAGTGCCAAGCTCGAGGTTGCCGGTCGCCCGATCGGTTTCACGAGTCGTCACGCAACCGAAAAGCTTCAGCTCGTCGCTGTTTTTTGAGCCGGCCGGCAGCATTTTATCAGGATTGCCGGTGGTAATTGTGGTAACTGCTCCATAGGCGAATCGGTAATAACTTCGGTCCGGCAGATAGGTCGCTTTCCAGCCGAGTTTCATATTACCCAGTCCTGTGTTGTTATCGGCGTAGCCACCGAAAGTTCGCGGTGCGCTCAGGTTCCAGTCATGAATCGGCACTGTTGCCGACCATTCTGCCCATTTGCCGACCCAGTTCACTGATGACTCGAAGGTCGAGACCGAACCCTTTTCTGTCGAATGAAAGCTCGTGCCGAGACTCGAACTCAGCTTGTGGTATTTGTATCTGGAGCTGAGAATAATCTGGTTGGCAGCAAATTTATCGGCGGTGGTGCCGACAAAAAAGCCGCCCAGCCCGTCTGAATTCAAGGCATTTCTCGCTGAAGGCTCGAGAATACTTTCTTTTTTGGCTGGTTTGGGTGTGTAATCGCCGAGAGAATAAATTTCGTAGTCCTGAAAAGCGGTCTGTCTGTAAGATTGCGCGTTTGCGGCGGACATAACTGTTGTCATCAGAGAAATACAGAGCAGCAGGATCGGCCAAAACCTGCTTCGCCGGTTTTGCTGTTTGTTCGTTCTGGTATTAAAGGTTGGCAACAAAGTTTTTAAGCCTTTCTGAATGCGGGAAGGATTCCGGGCCTCTGGCCAGGGCTTCGAGCAGTTTTTCAGCTTCTTTGCGGTTATTGTTGTTGTTTTTCTGCAAATACATCAACACATTGATCTGAGCCTGATAAAATTCGTGCTCACGCCGGTTGGGCTCAATTTTTGTCACGGCCTGAAATTCGGCAAGAGCTTTGCGGTGCTCGCCGGCAAACATGTAGACCAGACCAAGGTTCGAGTGGGCATCAGCATCCATGGGGTCGACTTCCAGCATGCGCTGCCAGATTTTTTCACTGCGTTTAAGAATATTGTATTGCGGGTCAGGCTTGTATGAACCTTTGATCAGACGCCACTGCTCAACGGCCTTGTCAGCCTGCCCGCCGAGCCAGTAGAGGTTACCGAGAGCGAGTCGGGCAAGCGGCTCCTTCGGGTGACTCACAGTGGCGTTGGCATAGGCTTCAAATGCATCTTTAAAGTTGCCCTGCACCGTATGCAGGAAGCCAAGATTCAGCATGACTTCGAGATTGTCGGGGGAACTCTGTCGGGCGCTGACCAGAGCGCTGACTGCATCGTTGATAAAGCCACGTTCAGCTGCTTCAAGGGCTCTGGCTATCTGTTCGTCAGCCGGATCTGCTTTGCGCTCAGGGGCTTTTTCGGTTATTTTCAGCGAGTATTTATCGGCTTTGAGTTCAGCCGGCAGAGCATACTTGCCGCTGCGATCGCCAAGACCCTGCAGCTTTCTGACCACCCATTGTTTTTCTTTGTTGGCCATAGTTTCGGTGGTGACCTGTCTGCGGATTGGCGCGATCGGAGTGGGGGTCGAAACAGAACCGAATCTTTCGAGCTGTTTGAGAACCCACATTTTGTCTTCGATGGTCATGGTATTTTTGCCATACTCGGCGATGGCTTTCTCTTCGGCTGAGCCGGCAGGTTTTACATCCAGCTTGCGGTCAGCGTCGGTGACTTTTCTCACCATCTGATTTTTGACTTCAAGAGCATCTTCAACTGACGGATACTGTGCCGGTGCCATCATTCTGGTGATTTCCCAGATTTTTTTGCGGGCGTGGCGACGAATAGAGGAATCTGCCGGAGCTTTGGCGTAAAGCGTTTCGTAGATGTCGCGAGCTGGCTTTAGTCTGTTGAGCCTGATTCTGGCCATTCCCAGCAGAGCCATACTTTTGTAAAAGTCAGGTTTGAGACGCAGGGCTGCCAGAGAGTAGCTTTCGGCAGATTCGAAGCGTTTTTCCTCGTAAGCGATAAGACCGAGATAGTAACGAGGCTCGGAGTCTTTTTCGCTGAGGGCCTGGGCGCGATTGAAATATTCGCGTGCTTTTTCGGGTCGGCCCAGCTTGTGGTGCATTTTGCCAAGATTCATCTGCAGCTGGAAATGTTCGGCATTCAGCTTTTCAGCTCTTTCCCACGATGCCAGCGCCGGAGTATTCAGGCCGGCTTCGGCATACATTTCGCCAAGAGCAAAATGGGGCTCAAAGCGTTCCGGCGCGAGCCGCTGGCACTCGAGATATTTTTCTTTCGCTCTGTTGACAAGGCCTTTACTTCTAAATTCTGCAGCTTCTGCCATCAGTCTTTCGATTGGTGCCGGTGATTTAATTTCTGGAACAGGCAATTCATCATGGCGTTCATGCGCCAGTTTGAGTTTGGCGTGCAAATCGACCACCACTCTTTTCAGCGTCGATTTTTCGCCCAGCATGCCGCGCAGATTGTCGAGGGTCGCTATAGCTTCTTCGGCATTGCCGGTTTTGGCCATACTGATGGCTTTGAAAAGAAGAGCCTTGTGATGCGAGGGGTTGAGAGCCAGAACTGCGTTAAAAGCAGTGATGGCAGCCTGATAGTTCTGATCGATGTAGCTTGCCAGGCCGATGTTGTAGCGGGCCAGCAGATAGTTGGGCTTGATTTCGATAGCCTGCGCAAAAGCGGCGATCGATTTTTTAACTTCTCCGGTTTTAAAAAGAACCCAGCCGAGCGTATGGTGAAATTCAGCACGCATGCCATCGATGCTCAGAGCTTTTCTGATGTGAGCCAGTGCTATGTCGAGATTTTCCACTTTAGTGGCCATGATGTAGGCCAGGCCGTTCAAAGCTTCGGCATGGGCTGGCTGCAGGTTGATGGCATCTTTGAAGCAGAGGGCCGCGTCATCGATTCTTCCCATTTCCATGTAACAGTGCCCGAGAATGGCGTGTATATCAGCTATATCCGGGTGCTGGGTGCGCAGATAAAGCAGACGGCGCACGGCTTCAGCATGGTTGCGCATACTGACGAGCTGTTTGATCTCACGCAATTTCGGAAACACTTCTTCAAGCCTGGTCTCAGCGTTTTTGCCGCCGATACCCTGCATATCCTTGACATATTGATCAACTTCAAGGGGGGGCTGCTGCACTTTTTCCACCGCAGCTATTTCAACCGGATTATCGCGCCGGGCGATCTGATCCATCAGAAAAGTGATGGTTTTTATGGCTTTTTTGGCCTGCTCACTCTTGGGCGGGCAGTCTTTCAATACCTGGCGCATCTGCTCGAGAGCCTCTTCGAGATGGTTTCTCTGAGCCAGAATTATGGCGCGGGTGTAACGCCCCTGAATGAAGTCTGGCTTGAGTTCAAGGGCGCGGTCTATATTCTGCAATGCTGCTCCGGCTTCTTTTTTGCGACCGTTGACGATAGCGAGAACATAAAGGGAATTGGCGATCTCTTCTTTGAGTTTGCGCGTTTTGAGCTCAGCTTCGACGGCTGCGTCACTTTTGCCCGAGTCGAGAAGCTTGCCGGCATTGGTCGAAAACTCACGCAACTGTGTTTCTCTGATGAGTATTGACTGCTCAAGAGCAACCGATGCCTGATGATAAACTTTAAGCTGCAGAAAACAGCTGCCAAGTCGAAACCAGTTCTCGGCAGAAGAAGGATTTAAGCGGGCTGCCTTTTCAAAAGAGGCCGCCGCCGTTTTAAAATCTTTTCGCTTCTGAGTCAAAACACCGTGCATGAAAGCCGCCTGGCTGAGGTTGTTGCGCAGGGCCGCCATTTTGCGGGCGGTAGCCATTGCTTTGTCGTTGAGTTCCTGAGATCGCTGCGCCTGAAAAACATCGCGATACTCTGTCAGCTTTTTCTCGATGGCTTCAATAAGTCGCGCAGCGTAATTTTCTGCTTCGGTGCTGTGGTTGAATTCGTAGCTGAGCCCGGCAATGTGAAAAAGAGCGCGTTCATGCGCAGGGTTCAGTTTAAGGCATTGTTTGAGGGAATTGTAGGCATCTTTGCGCTTACCGGCCTTGAGCTGTGAGTAACCCAGCAGAAAAAAAGTCTGTGAGTCGCCTGAATGCAGTCTGACTGCTCTGGCGAGTTTTTCGGCCGCCGCAGTGTAATCTTTTGCCGTCAGCAGAGAGTTGCCCTCAACTACAAGCTGTTGTGCCGACTCTGCCTGCTTTTTGATTTTTTCACGATTCTGGTTTGCCAGAATCTCGCGATTTCGGGCATCGAGAGATAAAACGATGAGATCTTGAGCCCGTCGGGCCGCCGGGTGATCTTTGGGCGCATCTTTGATTATGCCGCGCCCGATCTGCATGGCATCATCCCATTTGCCGCCGGAATAGAGAGTTTCCATGCGGTTGAGAGACTGCGAAATACTTTCTTCGAAAATAAAGCCCATATTCGCCGGCAGCCTGGCCGGCAGAAGCATGAGAAGCAGGATTGTTGCCTTTATTATTCTCTTTTTCATAATTCAGGAATAATATCGGCAGATACAGAGACTGATGTGAATAAAAAATCAGGGGTTTGTGTGCAGCAACTGGTCTCTTAGTTTTTCCATGTTGTGAAAGCCTTTGTAAACGTTATGAAAGCCAGGTGAGTAGGCAAGCCCGATCTGCAGCTGGGCGAGAGCTTCCGATTTTCTTGCCTGTCTGAGCAGGAAAGCGGCAAATTCGAGTCGGAAGTTTTCTGCCGCCGGGTCGAGCAGCAATGCCTGCTGGAAATATTGTTCGGCTGCCGAGGGGTCTTTTTTTTCGCTAAGCCGTGCCAGATGAACGAAAAAAAGTGCTTCGCCGCCGTTGAGGGCAGCGGCTTTTTCCCAGGCATGCCGAGCTTCTTCAAGTCTGGCTGTCATGGCAAATGCCGTTGCCAGGGCAGCGTAGATGTGAGAGTTGCCCGGTTCTTTCTTCAGCAGCGTTTCGAGCAGTTCTGTCGCCTCTTCTGGGTGGCCGGTTCGCAGGGCTTGTTGTGCCTTCATAAGATTGGTTTGTGTAAAGAATGTCTGAAACCCGTTCCAGAACGAAACAGCGGTCAAAAAGGTCAGCAGAACCGCCAGAAAACGCGACCTGTTTTTCGCGTGAGAAGGCTGCTCTGCGATGATGACCGAGAAAGCTGCTATGCCACCGGCGCAGATTGCCAGCAATACCGCAGTCGGCAGAATTCTCGACGAAAATCCGCTGAGATTCTGAATGACGAGTGTTGCAAAGCCTGCCACAAAAACTGGTCGTTCACAGGCAAAAATCTTGTCTTTTCTGGTGCCGAGCCATAAAAGCCTCAGACAAAGAGCCATTAGAATAATGGCAGAAAGAAAACCTGTTTCCATAAGACTGTGAATGAATTCATTGTGGGCATTCATCGGGTAGTCGCCGCCAACAATGCGGTAGCGGGGGTAAACCTGGTTAAAAGTGTGCAACCCGTGCCCGACAACCGGAAACCGGCTCAGAGACCTGAAAATACCTTTGTTTATCAGGGTTCGCTGGGCAAAGGTCATGTCGGCAGGGTTGCCGATACTGAAAAATCTCATTTTAAAAGGCCCGAGCAGAAAAATTGCCAGCAGAACTATTGTTGCACCCAGCATGATCTGTCTGACCGATCGGCTGACACTGATTCGATTCCTGTTACACAGTATTGCCAGCAGCAGCAGCCCGACTGAAAGCCCTATCCAGCCGCCCCGGCTCAGAGTAGTCAGAATTGCGGTGCCGCACAAAATCAGCGACAGGCCCGCAGACAAACGTTCAAAACGGTTGCTGCTCTTCAGCAGTGCCCCAAGCGTAAAAATGAAAAGAACTGCCAGAAATGCGGCAAAAATGTTCGGATCCGTAAAGATGCCGGCGCAGCGCGTGCGAAAAAAACTTCTGGAAGCCGGATCAAGCCAGGTGGCCGGAATCGGCGGAGCTTCGATGAATTCTTGAATTGCCAACAGCCCGTGAAGACCGCCAACCCAGGTTGCAACTCTGAAAAACGCCGTGAAGTCACGTGTTGCGGCGAGGGTGGCTGTGATTACCGCGAACAGCATTGCCAGAGCAGCCGCTTTTATGAATGCCGGCAGCGAAGAAGACGGGTCTACCGAGATCAGAACGCTTCTTCCCGCCAGAAAAAGCCAGACGCTCAGCAGGGTGACAATGCCGGCACCTGCCGGCGTCAGCTTTATCCGGCCGCGATAAAAAAACACGCAGCAGGCCGAAAAGCCCGCTGCCGCAAATATCTCAAGAAGCAGTACCGCATGCTGCTCGCCTGCAAAATAAACGAAAGGCAACACCAGCAGAGTCAGCCAGGCCGTTATAGAAGCAGCAAGCTGCGGTGACGCGCTCAGGTCAGTTTTCAATCCTGGCTCTCTTCAAGCTTTTCGGAGGGAGAAGCTGTCTGGGTGACCGGAAGCTCAGGCTCTTTCTCTTTTTGTGGCGGTTCGATTTTTTCGAGAATAATCCACTGGTTTGCCAGTTCGCTCATGGTCAGAATGCAGCTGCGGTAATTCTGATAGGCGGCATCGCTGAGAAACTCGTCGGCCCGGGCGATGAAGCGGTCAGAATAAATCAACTGCCTGCCGTTCTGGTTGATGTTCGACATAAAGACCAGGTCGGGAGAAGTGTGCTGATACTGTTTGCTCCAGGTAACCCAGTTGAAGTTTTCTGGCAGTTCAAAGACGATCGTCTGCTGGTTTTCTTCGGTGGCCCAGTACTGCATCGGGTAAGTTCTGGTTGCCAGACTTGCCGAACCCGAATTGTAATTGACCCAGAAGTTGGTGAAAGTCATGATTTTGTCAGAAGCCATCTGAGCCGCTTCAGGTATGCTGTAACTGAGAGTCAGCACTGCTGGCCCGTTGAGATCATTCATGTCTGAAAAACCGAAGTTTTGCAATACAGCACGGGGATGCACTCTTTTGACGCGGCGCTCAGCGTAATTCTGTTTTTCTTTTTCTTTGATAGACTTCAGTTCACGAATGCCGGCCTCGTAAGGGCCTCTGTAAGAGAGCGATTCCTGAACGTTCATCGAGCCGTTTTCGAGAATCTTCACGATGACGGTGCGGTCGAATCTGTTCCATTCAAACGTCTGTCTGGGCATGGTATCAAAGAAAAAACCGCCCTTGCCGGTATCATGAAAGATGCCAACGGCGCCCTGCAGATAAGTCGGAATATAAGAAAAAGGCAGATAAATCGAGCCGCCATCGGTAAAGAAAGCCTGATTGTCGATAACTATTCTGAGAATGCTGTAATCAGCGAGTCCGAGATTGTTATGGTCTTTTACGGTGATCAGCTCGCGTTTGCTGGAACTGAAGCCGGGTTGGGATTCGATACCGATTTTTTGCAGAGCAAAATGCAGCAGAGCAAGGTTGGCCTGGCTGTTGCCGTATTTTTTCTGGAGACTGATATTGGTAGATACTGGCTTGAAGCTGCCCATCTCGTGAACGCCCATGCCAACGTCGCGAATATCACGGTTTATCGCTTCGTAAATACGGCTTACCTTATGAAATGGGGTCATGTCGTCGGTTAATTTTAGTCTGGCAATGAATTCGTCGAGCAGCACCTCGGAAGGCTTTGCTTCTTCATAGGCGGCAGCAAGCTTTTGCGCAGTTTTTTCCCAGTCGTGGGGCTGGTAAAGAACGACGCGGGGAAAGATGCGGCTGCGTGCCAGCATGTTCTGTTCGGGAATATAGCCCTTCGGGTCTGAGAAAATCCACTTCCAGGAAGTTTTGCCACCCTGGGTCTTTTCGTGAAATCTGGGGGCGTTTTCGCTGGGCCACTGCATCTGCACTTTGTTCAACTTCATTTTTTCGGGAAAAATGACCGAAAGTTCTTCGTGCAACACCGGTTCGCGCTCACCGAAAGTGTTTGAGAGCGTGAAGGGGTGAATTTCGTCGATTCCAGAGAGTTCGCGCACGAAGCAGAAGTCGATGATGCTGCCGATATCGACCTTTTTCAGGGCCATTTTGAATTTTTTGAGGCGGGCGTATTCAGGGGTTCCTGAGAGCAGCGATTCATCTGAAATTGCATCGTCGGTGATATGGTAGACCCGACCTTCGGGTGAGTAAGTATGGGCATACTCGAGGTTGCAGTTTTCGCGTTCGGTGTAATAGTAGAACGACTGGTTCGCTACGTCGAGGCCCGGTTCTTTGAGAATCTGAACTATTTCTCTGTTTCTGACGACGATTTTGTTCTCTGAGAGGTATTCGACTTCGTTGAGGCGATATAGAGTCACATAATTGGCGTTGGTAAACAGGGTCGGGTCAGGCAAATTTTTAAGAATGCCGGCCGCGATCGGTTCGGTTATGCTGGCGACGTTGTCGATTTCATCGCCTTTCCGAATTTTTGAAAGCAGAATGTGCGCTACTTCATCGTGTTTGAATTCGCGCACGCCGCGGTTCAGTTCTTCGAATGCGATCTGTTCGTTGTCGATGGCTTTGAGGCGGCCGACTATCTCTTCACCTTCGTTGAGATATATTACGTCAGCATTGGCGGCAAATAGTGTGATCAGGCTCAGAATGAGAGTTGTCAGCAGCTTTTTCATTTATTGTCTCCTTCTGGGGCGAGAGCTTCGGTCTGAGATGCTGTTTCGATCGATGGGGTCGCCGAAGCTGTGATGCTTGTGTCTTCTTCGGGGCTGGCGGTCGTTTCTTCAAGAAAGATTTTTTGCTTCGAAGAATGGGCAATTTTTTCGAGATCGGTTTTAAACGCCTGGTAGTCTGCAGCCGGCACGACCCGGCGCGGGAATGCCAGTTTTCTGGTGATTTTGATGGTGTCGCCCTGCAGATCGTAGATAATTTCGAATTCGACATAAGGGCTTTGCACGCGCAGAGCCGGCGGCAAAAATTTGACGTTGAAGCTGGCCGGCAGTTTGATTTCGACATTGTCGGTGCGCAGTCTGGAGGTGCCGTATTGAATGTCGTAGCGGCGTTTTTCGAGGCTGACTTCGCCGAATGACAATTCGAAATAAGGCACGGAAAAAATCATGTAACGGCCTGATTTAGTGGCAAAGCGGTTCAGGGTGTAGGCCGAGCGCGATTTGAACTGTGAGCTGAAATCGAGCGGGTCGCTGTGAGTGGCTATTTCGAGAGCATAGTCAGCGGTCAGAGCAGAGACCGACTGCCTGATCTGCCGTTCGTATTCTTCGGGCTTGAGGTTGCGGGCGGATTCTCTGAAACTGGCTTCGGATGGCCCATTTTGAGTGCTTTCAAAGTCGATTCTGGTGGTTCCGTCGGCTGCAAGCTGAATCTTACGGGTTACATGAATGGCATTGTCTTCGGGTGGGGGGAGCGGCACCTGATTGCGCGTGCCGAGCATGGTATTGTCTGCTATGGTGTCGTGGTCATCAGAACGAAAGTAGGGGTAGCGGAAGTCGGTAGCGGTTGAATCAAGATAAAAAATGCGCCCGTCGAGGTGTACTTCGGTGATGCAGTGGTTGTCGTCAAAAATTGCTATATCGCGAACCGCTTTTCCGGAGTCATTGGTGCGGACTCCGACCGGGTATGCCTCTACGCCGATGTGTTTCAGCATTGTGGCGAGCAGCATGCCCTTGTCTGTGCAATCGCCGTAACGATTTTTGAGCGTGTCTTCTGCCGGGTGTCCGACCTGATTGCTGGCGAGATTACCCTTGATCGAGACGTATCTGATCTCTTTCTGGCAGAATAGGTAAAGTCTGGCAATTTTCTCGTTGAGGTCGCGGGCACCTTCGATCAGCTCGTCAACCTTTTGCTTGACTGAATCGGTGAGTTGAAAGCGCTTTTCGAACATGGGTCTGAGTTTGTTGTGAACATAGGTGAAGTCTTTGTGCAGGCTGAAGTGAACTGCCGGCACCACATCACGGTAGGGCGGCATATAAGGCTCTGAAATAACTGGTGCCAGATCGGTCATTTTCCAGGTGTAGATGACCGAGCCGACTGCGTCTATTTTTTCCGGGGTTCCGAGTTCCGGGGGGCAGTTGTAGGCCACGTAATGCAGCTCTTTCTCGTGTGGTATGCTGACGCGAAGTATTGATTCACCAACCGGGGCGCTCCATTGAAAAAAGTTGCGACCCTGAAACAGGTTGCGGTCGAAGGGGTTGTACTCTTCGGTTTCGTAGCAGTAGTCGACGAGGCAGCCGACAGCTACTTCGGGGATGTTAAAACTGAGTTCCTGATGCTGGTCGAAAAAAACGCTGCCGGAAGTACCTTTGGAAATCTTTATCTGTTCGGGCTGCAAATTGTGCACTGTGCCGTCGGGCAGATAAGATCTGGCGTGCAGCACTCTGATGCGTTCTCGATTCGGGTCGAAGCTCATCGACACATGGGCTTCCCAGAGGGCTTCTTCTTTGGCGATGAACGAGATGCAGCGGTATCTTGACAGATTGGTACCGTCAAGCCGATGCTGGTAGTTACTTTCTTCACTGACGAGTATTGATTGCGCATCCGGGTATTTTTTCAGCAGTTCCATGGCCCTGTGCATATGGGCTGCCAGGTCGGCGCTGTCGGTGGCCATCGCTTCTTTTTTTTGCTGTCTGGCGCTGAAACTGATGTTTTTGATCTCTCCACGCTGCAGTTCGAGCGTTTCTGTGCCCGTCTGCAGGAAGGCTTTGTCATCGAGATATTTTATGCTGTCTGACTCAACTGTGGTGCCGTCTGAAAGGGTTATGACCGCGGTGTTGCCTGTACTGACAAGTATCAGAAAACATAGAAAACACAGCAGAGATGTTTTGATAGTCGTTTTCAATGTGCGCCTCCGACAGAATTGTATGCTGCAATTATAGTTTCAAAACCGCTGGAATAAAAGCAAAATCTACAAAAACCGGGGCAAACGCATTAAAAACTTGAGCAGGTCAGCGGATAAAAAAACGGGCCTTGCCATCGGCAAAGCCCGCTTGATTACAGGGAGCTTATTTGGCGCTGGTAACAGGGTTTCCAGCTTCAACCCAGCCCTGAATTCCTTCAGGGTATTCGATCAGGTTGGTGTAGCCAAGCGACTTGAGGTGGGTATAAAGTTTGTGGCTGGCGGGGCATTTGACGTTTGAGCAGTAGGTGACGATCAAAGCTTCTTTGTTGGGAAGGACTTTGGCGATTTCTTCGGCTTTGGATTCGGCGTTGAGGGCAATAGCGCCGGCAATTCTTCTGCCGTCATCGAATTCGCCAGATCTGGCATCGAGAATTGTCAGAGGTGCGCCACTGTTGATAAGGGTTTTGAGGCCAAGAGTATTGATAGTTGCCGGAACATCTGTTGCGGCATCGACTTTGTCGGCTTTGTGTTCATGAGCGTCGGTGGCACATACGCCATCGGGGCAGGCTTCTGATGCCTTAACTTCCGTTGTCTGCTCTTTTTCTTCGTGGGCAGCTTCAGTTGCGCAGCTGTCACAACCGGGGCCGGCAAATGAGGCCGCTGCAAAAGAACCAATCAAGAGCACAGAAAAAAGGAAAAATCTAAATTTCATACTTGTCTCCTTAATGATAGAAAATTAGTAGCATCTAATCAGATATTACACAAAATTAGTTTAATGTCAAACTAATTTTTGCCGAGAAGAAATTGAAGAGGCAGCTTGAGGCGTCTTGCCCAGGCGGCTTCGCAGTGAGTTGCCGCTTCGTCGAAAAAGCCCATAAGGTTTTTTCCCTCACAGAAACCACGTATTTTCAGCAGATTCATCATCTGAACGTAGCTGGCGGCAATGGGGGGCTCGAATTCGCCGGTATCGAGATAAATACGGGTGTCGAGCGGCAGAGAGGCAGCCTGTTCGATCTGGGCGAAAATTTTGCCATCGGTTTTTTGGAAGGCACTTGAAAGACAGCCGGCCAGCGAAAACACTTGCGGGTGGTCGAGAAGCATCTGTAAAGACATCAGCCCGCCCATTGAAGAACCCATCAGTGCTCGGCCAGAACGGCTCTTGATGACGTTGAAGCGCTTCTCGACGAATGGAATGACTTCGTCGACAATAAATTTTGCGTAAGCTTTGCCTTCGCGGGTAAAGAGGTTGAGTTCTTTCATGCGGTCGGGTGAATTGGGTATTCCCACCACGATGCAGGGGCGGATCACGCCACTTTCGAGAAGATCGGAAATGTTTTCGTCCACCTTCCAGTCAACTCCAGCAAAGGCGCTGGCTGGCTCGAAAAGATTCTGGCTGTCGTGCATGTAAATGACAGAGTTCGCCGGCCCGTCTTCAGAGTAGGAGTCTGGCAGCCAGACCTGTATTGGCCGCTTGTGTTTAAGGCCGCTACAGGGAAACCCGTCAAATTCGAGCAGTCTGCCGCGCACCGGGTCTGATTCGAGCACCTGTCTGTCGAGCCAGTCGAGAATAGTGACTTTGATACTGGTATTGCGGGTGGCTTTGATGACCATATTCTCGGGAGGAATGATTTTGGGATCGCAGATGCCCTGGGTTTTCCAGCTGCCGCGCGTCAGTTTGTATTCTATGATGCTGCCTTTGGCGGCTGTTAACGAGACGCGGTAGATGTCGTCATGATCTTTTTCGAGCTTTTTACCGGCCGGTTCCCAGTTGCCGAGGGTCGGGGAGTTCCCAGTGATGTAGAGGCTTTCGCCTGGCGGAAGTTCTTCTTTGAGTCTGATCTGAAGATCGATGCTGATGCTGGATTCTTTTTGTTGTGCTGTGGCTGTCATTTTGTAGTCCTTAATTGAAAACCGCCCGGTTAACCGGGCGGTCATGGTTAGAGAGCTCCTGCCATAAGTTCGGCCACCTTGCGGTTGAAGCCGGCCGGGTCAGGCAGCTGGCCGCCTTCTGCCAGCAGGGCCTGGCCGTAAAGCAGTTCTGCATATTCTTCGAGTCTTGGGTTTTTGCTGTCTTTGCTGAACAGCTCGTGCATCTTGCCGAGAAGAGGGTGTCCGGGGTTGAGTTCGAGGGTGCGTTTGACCTGGGGAACTTCTTTGCCTGAAGCGCGCAGCAGAGTTTCGAGGTGTGGAGTCATTTCGCCTTCTTCGCTGACAAGGCATGCGGCTGAAGTGCTCATGCGCCCTGAAAGTTTGACCGCTTTGATGTGTCTGTCGAGCTTGTTCTGAATGAGCTCGAGAAGTGACTTCCACTCTTCTTCTTTCTTTTTGAGAGTTTCGGTGGTTTTCTTGCGTTCTTCTTCAGAGCCAAGTTCAAGGCTGCCACGTGCCGCCGATTTGATTTTTTTGTCTTTGTACTCGCTGCAATACTGCACCCATACCTCGTCAACCGGGTCAGTCAGCAGCAACACTTCATAGCCTTTGTCTCTGAATGCTTCGAGGTGGGGGCTGTTTTCGATAACTTCACGCGATTCGCCGGTCAGGTAAAAGATTTTGTCCTGTTCAGACTTCATGCGCTCGAGGTATTCGGCCATCGTAAAATATTCGCTGCTCGACGCGGTGCTCTGGAACAGGCAGCATTCAAAGAGCTTTTCGCTGTTGCCCGGTTCTTTGAAGAGGCCTTCTTTGATGACAGCGCCGAATTGTTTCCAGAAACCGATATATTTTTCGCGGTCTTCACCGAGAAGTTTTTTTAAACCGTCGAGAACCTTGCGGGTGACTGTTTTGCGTATGGTCTGAATCTGACGGTCATGTTGCAGAATTTCGCGCGAGATGTTGAGTGAAAGGTCTTCTGAATCAACGACGCCCTTGATGAAGCGCAGGTAGTCAGGGATCAGCTCTTCGCAGTCGTTCATAATGAACACGCGTTTAACGTAGAGATTGATGCCGCGTTTTGAATTGGGCATGAACAGGTCAAAACCGGGCTTTTCGGGGATGAAGAGCAACGAGGTAAATTCGCTTGAAGTGCCTTCAGCCTTGAATGTCAGCCATTTAAGGGGACTGTTCCAGTCGTGGCTGATATGTTTGTAAAATTCGCGGTATTCTTCTTCGCTGACGTCTTTTTCAGAGCGCAGCCAGATTGCCTTCATCGAGTTGAGGGTTTCGTCTTCGATGACCGTCTGCTCCTGGGCACCTTCTATGGGTTTGCCGTTTTCATCGCGTTCGATCTGGTGGCGCTCGATCTGCATTTTGATCGGGTAACCGACAAAATCAGAATATTTTTTCACGGTCTGGCGCAACACCCATTCCTGGGTAAAATCCTGAAAATCTTCGTCATCTTTTTCTTCGGCTTTCAGATGCAGGGTTATGCTGGTTCCGCAGCTTTCTTTGCTGCTTTCGGTGAGCGTATATGTCCCTTCTCCAGTAGAAGACCACATCCAGGCAGCTTCTTCGCCTGCTTTGCGGCTGGTCAATTCTACTTTGTCGGCGACCATGAAACTTGAATAAAAGCCAACACCGAACTGGCCGATCAATTCAGGGGCTCCCTCTTTTTTTTCACTGGCTTTTTTAAGCATTTCAGAAAATTCGGCGGTGCCCGATTTGGCGATAGTACCGATATAATTGATTATTTCATCGTGGCTCATGCCGATACCATTGTCAGAAATTGTAAGAGTGCGGTTTTTGCTGTCGGGGGTGAGTCTGATATGAAGATCTTCGGTGAGTTTGCGAAGATTTTCGTTGGTGAGAGAAGCGAATCTGAGTTTGTCAAGCGCATCAGAGGCGTTTGATATCAGTTCGCGCAGAAAGATTTCCTTGTGCGAATAAACAGAATGAATCATGAGGTCGAGCAGTTGTCGTGCTTCAGTTTTAAATTCGTGTGTGGTTGAACTGGTCATGGTCTGTTAACTCCTTTCGCTATACGGGTTTAAGATTTTACGGCAGATATTTAAACAATTTTTTGGCAAAAGTGCAATACCTGCTGAAATTCAGTTGCGGCGGCGGTTTCTGTCGCCGGAACCCTGGCGCGGGCGCTGGCGGTTGTCTGGTCTGCGATTCGAGGAAGCTGGTCTTGAATCAGGTCTGGCGGCAGGAGGGGCTTCGTGCTCGATGCCTCTTCCCTGGCGTATCAGACTCTGGTGAAAAGAGTCGATCAGCAACAGCAGCATTTCTTCGCCATTTTCGTGTTCGGTCAGCTCGCGAAGCAGGCCGTGATAACGCTTCATTCTCTCTTTTACCGCAGTTGAAGCATCGCGCAGACCGGCTTCGAGGTGAGCGGCAAGTTTTTCTGAGAGGCGCTTTTGAACATGTTCTTCGGTGGGCAGACCTCTTTCTTCCAGAGAAATACCGGCTCGTCGGGCAAATTTTTTGAGGTCGACAGCTTCGAGCTGGTTGACGAGACTGATGGCGATGCCGCGATTGCCGGCCCTGGCAGTTCTTCCGGCGCGGTGAATATACTGGTCGGTATCTTTGTGCATGTCATAGATGAATACATACTCGAGGTTGCTGATATCTATGCCACGGGCGGCAATGTCGGTGGCAACGAGAAAGCGCAGACTTTTCTGTTTCAGCTTTGCCATGACGGCTTCGCGGGCGTTCTGGCTGAGATCGCCGCTTATCTGGTCGGCATCATAGCCAAATCGTTTCAGGATTGCCGCCACATATTCAACCTCGTTACGGGTGTTGCAGAAGATAATGGCGTTGTCAGGGTCTTCAAGCTCGATGACCCGCATGAGAGCACGATCTTTCTGCATTGGGTCAACCACGTAGTAGATGTGATCCATTTCAGAGACGTGAACTCCATCGCCGCTGAACGTTAAGAATTCAGGGTTGCGAAGAAAACGGCTTGCAAGTCTCTTGACACTGTCAGGCATTGTGGCTGAGAACATCGCGGAGCAGCGGCGTGCCGGCAGAAATTCACCAATTCTGACCATGTCGCGGTAAAAGCCCATCGACAGCATTTCATCAGCTTCGTCGAAGACCAGATATTTAAGATTTTTAAGGCTGAGAGAACCGCGGATCAGGTGATCGAGAAGGCGCCCGGGCGTGCCTATGATCAGGTTGACGCCATTTTTAAAAGCCTCGAGCTGCGGGCGATAGGAAGTGCCACCATAGACTGCAACGGCGCTGGCACCCATCTCGGCGGTCAAAAGCTGAAACTCATGGTAGACCTGTTGGGCCAGTTCTCTTGTTGGCACCAGAATGAGCGCCTGGCACGCCTTTTGTTCTGGTATCAGTCTCTCGATTAATGGCAGAAGAAACGCGGCAGTTTTGCCGCTGCCGGTTCTTGATTGAACTATTATGTCGCGACCGGCGAGAAGATAAGGCGCCACTCCGGCCTGAACCGGCATGAGTTCTTTCCAGCCATGCTTGAAGATAGCTGTTTGCAGCGGTTCGCTGAAATCCTGGATCGCCGAAGGGGGCAGCACCTCGACAAAGCTTCCTGGGGTATCGTGCTGCAGTTGTTCGGTTTCAGGTTCTTGGGTCATATTTTTCAATACCTTTCGTTCTACTCTTCATTTTTTTATCAGCCGCTATTCTAAGCGCCTTTGCTCTTCCTGTCAAAGTTTAATGATTTTAAGCCTGGGTTCAGGCGTGTGGCATTCTTGCCTCAGATTGCGGGTGCTGATATTTATTTTGTCGAGGTAAAACAACCGCGCCTTATATTGTTTTTTGCAATGAGGTTCAGTAAGGCTGCGATTCAGGCAGTTCGCAAAAACAGTGCGCTTTCTGGCATAAAGCTTGCTTAATATTTATCAAAACAATTAAAAAATGCGTTCAGCGCTGCTGAAAATATTATTTGAGCTGTCAGGCGAGGCGTCTCTCTAACGTGCCGAGCACTCAGGTAAAGCATTGCAGCAGCATGGTTGCAGGTGCATAAGCTGAACCGGCTGCCCCAGAAGGTTGGAAAAGCGCTGAAAATGCGGCCCCGGGTTTACCCGGGGTTTCTTTTTTTATTTGCCCTGTTTCTGGTTTTGGGCGTCAGTGCTGTCGTTCTGCTCAGAATCAGGATTTTTCTGACCGTCTTCATCTGGCTCTGTTAATAGAACCGCTTCGAGCGGGTTGGGGGCTTCCTGATCGTCAGTTTCATCGTGCTCTTCCGGGGCGCCTGGTTTCATGAAAAAAAAGACCACCAGAAAAATCAGCAGGAAAATGAAATCGCCGGCATATCTTGCCCAAAGGGGGGCTTCTGCCTGGTTCAAGGTCGCAGCCCTCCCTTGATTCTTTTGAATGAATTCAACCATCTTTGCAGGCGTTTTTGTAAATCTTCAAGAACCAGACCGGCAAAATTTTCGGCTTTTTGCGGGTCAAAATCGGGGCGCCCCTGCCCATGGGTGCTTAACAAGACTTCACCCGGCGGCGGAAACAGCCAGATTCCATCGTCAGGAACGTAGTCGTCTGTTTCAGAGGCGTAATTGGCATTTTCAACAAGCTCAGGAAAATAATTCAGCATCAGCGCTGTTTCTTCTACTGCCGCATGTCCTCCGGGTTTGCAATTATATACTCGTTCGACGTATTGCTCTGAAATGAGCCACCAGTTAATTACGGCCAGGCCGGTCGGTCTGACGCGTGATAGTTTTCTGACGACTCTTTTGAGTGATTCCCGGTTGCCGCCATGGCCGTTGACGATAATGATAGTTTTAAAACCCTGACTGCGAAAATTTTCGATAACTTTTTCGATAAAAGCTTCGAAAAGTTCCTCGGGAAAAAAACTTGCGGGTGAAGTTTGTGCGAGAACCCTGGTGATACCGTATTCAAAAGTGGGAGCAACGGCTCCGTCAAGAGCGATGCTGAGGTCTTCGGCTATTTTTTCGGCACAGAAGCTGTCGGTACCGACTGGCAGGTGGCGGCCGTGAGCCTCAATAGTGCCGATTGGCAGAAAAAGCGGGGTTTCAGCTGCCAGAAGTGCTTCGACCTGTAAGGTATTCATATTTTTGAGTAGACGCGGCCGTTCTTTTTTCATGATTTTCTCCATTTGTGTATGCCAGATCCTATCACAACCGCCACTTTCATTGCTACGTGTTATAATGACGTCGAATGATTTTGTGAGGTTGTTTTGAAAAGCGACAGACTGTTTACCACAGACGGACAAAAAGTAACATTCAGGCTTCTGCCTTTGCCACTCTGGAAATCTCTGGCGGCAATTTTTCTGTTATTGAGCGTTCCGGTGGCTATTCTTGTTCGTCAGGCTGTCGGGGCTTTTGGTGCCACGGCGGCCATAGCTGAAAATGAAATCAGACAGCAGGTCGAAAAAGTTGCCGGACAGCTTGTTTTCGAGGCAAAAAACAGCGTTCAGGTTAAAGAGCTTTTTCGCGATTATTTTCTGGCAACACGTGAATATCTAAAAACGCTGGCATATTTTGCAGAACTTCGTGGCGATTTCGGGGTAGTCATCCCGCCAACGTTAGATTATGGGCTGTTTCTGGCGCAAAAAGCCACAGAAAAAAGATTGCAGCATCTGGAAGCTGGAATGCGGCGTTTGCTGCCGGGTTTGCAGCTTGTTAAATGGGGTCTCGATATGATGCCGCGCCCTGACAGCGACCAGTTGACACCGCGCTGGGCATACCAGAAGCTCGCCGAATCGGTCGTTAGAAGTGTTAACCCGGGTGGTAAAGAACGAGGTATGAGTGCCGAATACCTTGAGTATCTGCCCATGCTGAACCGTTATTTTACCGGTGCGCACGGGCTGGGGAACTTTATCAAGTTTCCCGGAGATCTTCTCGAGTGCGGCAACCCTGCCGGTGACAAGTTGATGATGTACTGGGAGAGCGAGAGGACTCATGGTCTTTCTTTGCGCCGTCGCAGCGCCGGTGGGTTTCTTGGAGTAGTAGACGCGAGCGGCATGGAAAAGTTTTTTGGCATGCAGCTCGTTCTCAAGCGCAAAAATGAAGAGTTGAGCAGATCCGGTGTCTCATCAGGCTGGATCGTCGAGGCTGAACCCGAAAAAAAACGCCTGCCGGGGGTGCTTTTGCGGTTCAATGCAGAAGACTGGGTTGAATGGCTGTTGGCCCAGCCAGATGGTATATACGAGCGTTTCGGCGTCATAATTTCGGTCAGAAGAAACTCTGATGGGCTGGTTATTCTTAATGCTGCCGATACAGCTTCTATAACCCTGCAGTTCGAGCGCAGAGTTTTTCTTCTGGGGCTGTTGATAGTTTTTTTGGCTGTGATGCCGCTGTGGCTTGTCTTCAGCAGAAGAAGCAATGGTGGCATGGCGGTAAGCATAAGATTTCAGATTGCCGGCCTTTTTCTATTCTCGATGCTTCTGCCGGTTGCCGTAATTTTTCAGCTGGGCAGCGAGTTGCTGCTCGATCGGCAGAAATCTTTCGAGGTCGATGCTTACAAAGAGATCGAAAGAGTAAAAAAAGATCTTGACGAAAATTCTGGTTATGCCTTCAGACAACTTGAAAAAATAAGCGAAAAAATGGGGCAACAGCTGATGCAGCTCAATTTTGACGCAAAAGGTCGTTTTGCCGAACCGGCTAATGCCGAAGAAGTTCTGCAGCATTTCGACGACAAAATCAGAGCTTTGCACGTCTATCTTTTTAATTCTTATGCAGACCTCGTTTTTTCGAGCAGCTCGGGCGAAGAAAACCGTTCGGAAGGAGTTGGCCTTGTGCCGCTGGTGCAGTCCCTGGCAAAGCTTAAATTGCGCTCTTCCGGCAAACTGAGAACCAGAGAAGGGGCTTTCGATGTCAGTCTCATGGATCTCGTTGTCGAAGCTACCGGCGGCTCGAATCTCAATGAAATCAGTGCAATACTCAACAATCGTGAAAACCGCGCTTTCGAAACGGCCTTCAGTGGCCGCCGCAGTATCTTTTACGTTGGCCAGTTCTCGACGGCGAAGCTTCCGGGTGAGACGTTCAGTCTGGTAATGTTGATTCGTGACACTCATTTTGAGCGGTTGTACATGCGCCTGATGATCGAAAAACTTTGCGCCCGCCCAGTGTACAGGAATCGTATTCAGCTCTATTTCGGCGAGAATGACGCCAGCGGTTCGGGTTATTTTTACGACGCGCCTCTGGCGGATCCATGGTTTCCGTATACTTTCAATGGTACCGATTCGTTAAGGCTGGGGAGGCTCTCTGAGCCAACAAGATTCACGGGAAACACAGTCAAGGATAAAGTCACACTCGAAACCGGGCAGCGGCATTGTTTGTTTTACAGTTTCAGGCCTGCCGGTCTGTTAAAGCATTCTGCGGTCGCTCTCTTCAACTATGAAGAAATTACGCGTGAATTGAGGCGTCTGCAGCAGTTCATTTTTGTATCACTGCTCGTTTCGCTGCTCGTTGTTCTGATACTTGCCAGAATTATGGCCCGTTCGCTGATAGAGCCCGTTGTGCTGCTGAGACAGGGAGTCGAACGCGTCGAGTCCGGGAATTTTCAGACCGATGTGGTGTTGCCGGGCCAGGACGAAATCGTGGAACTGGCTCAGGCATTCAATAAAATGAACCGTGGCCTCGATGAGCGTGAACGGATGACCAGATATCTTTCGCGTTCGGCTGTAGATGCCGTTGTCAGAGGTGAAGATCGTGTTATGGGCGGGCAGAGAGTTCCGGCGACCATACTGTTTTCCGATATCCGCAACTTTACCACGATTTCCGAGTCGAACAGCGCCGAAAATGTTGTCGGACTGCTGAATGATTATTTTGCTGCGATGAATCAGGTGGTGGAAAAATACGGCGGTGATATAGACAAGTTCATTGGCGATGCCATCATGGCCCAGTTTATACCTTCGGAAGAGCGAAGTGCAACAGCAGTGGCTCTCGATGCCGTTAAATGCGCACTCGAAATGATGGCGGCCCTCGCGGAATTCAACCGGCAGAGAGAACAGGCCGGGCTTTTTCCGATTAAAATAGGGGTTGGTATCAACTCCGGCGAAGTCATTGCCGGCAACATCGGCTCTCCCGGGCGCATGGACAGAACCGTAATCGGAGATGCTGTAAACCTGGCTTCTCGCCTGGAGGGCATGAGCAAGCAGGGCAAACACACCTGCATCATAATCAGCGGCTCGACTCTGCAGCTGGTTCGCGATCAAGTGGAAGTCGAAAGGCTGGCTGAAACCATGGTGAAGGGCAAGGCTGCCGCAGTTGAAATGTTTGAAGTTATCAGGCTGACGGGGTATAATTGACCACCTATTCATTCCAGGGAGTACGCTTATGGCGGTAAACGCCGATCACACGCATACAGACACACATAAAGGTTTAACTACCGTTCAGGTTCTCGAAAGTCGCCGCCTGCACGGAGAAAATATTCTGACGCCACCCGAGCGCGAACCCTGGTGGCGTCTGCTGCTCGAAAAGTTCGATGACCCGATCATCAGGATTTTGATGATCGCGGCTTTGATAGCCATCGGTGTTGGCTTTATCAACGGTGAATATTTTGAGGGGATCGGCATCATAATTGCTATTTTACTGGCCACCACGCTGGCATTTATCAATGAATACAAGGCTGGCAAAGAGTTTGATATTCTGAATCAGGTCTCAGACGAGGCTCCGGTAAATGTTGTTCGCGATGGCGCTTTTACCACGGTGCCGATCAGAGAAATCGTCGTCGGGGATCTGGTGCTGCTAGAGCCTGGCGAAGAAGTGCCGGCAGATGGGCGTGTTATCGAGTCTATCTCGTTGCAGATAGATGAATCGAAGCTTACGGGCGAGTCGATGCCGGTGGCCAAGCACTCGGCCTCATCCGCTTCTTTCAAAGATGAGCACGAAGCGGCTTACCCCTCCGACGTTCTGCTGCGCAGCACTATGGTTAACGACGGCCACGGAAAAATGGAAGTTACAGCCGTTGGTGATGCAACCGAAATTGGTAAGGCGGCTCGCGCCGCCGGTGAAGACAGCGACGAACCGACGCCTCTCAATCGTCAGCTCGACCGGTTGAGCAAGTTGATAGGAGTGGTGGGCTTTTCCATAGCTTTTCTGACTTTTGCAGCATTGATCATGCGTGATTTTGTTTCTGGTGAGTTGAATCTTACCGCTTCGCAATGGGGCTTTGCTCTGATAATACTTATAAGTGCCATGATTTCGCTCGCGAAGGTCTGGCTGCCGATTCTGGCTGATGGTTTCGAATTTATGGGCCGTGAGCTGCCTCTGCCGAAAATAATCGAAAAATCAGACCTGCGCTCGTGGGTTAAAGTGGTATCCGCCGGTGTGATTTTTGGTGGCTTGTGTTCTATTTCTGGTATTTTGAGTGGGTTTTTGCCTGAAGAACCATCTTTGTGGCTTACCAGTGAAGCCATAAGTGAATTTCTTAAATTTTTCATGATTGCGGTGACGATTATCGTTGTGGCAGTGCCTGAGGGGCTGCCGATGAGTGTTACCCTGAGTCTTGCCTACAGCATGCGCAAAATGACTGCCGCCAATAACCTGGTTCGGCGTATGCACGCCTGTGAGACTATCGGAGCGGCAACTGTAATCTGTTCAGATAAAACGGGCACTCTCACGCAGAATCGCATGGTGATGAGTTCGGTTCATTTTCCGGCGCTGAAAAGCGGCTGTCTGAGCCGTGAACTAGCCACAGATACCGAAAAAATAATCGCTGAGTCGATGGCCGCAAACAGCACGGCGAATCTTTCCCGTCGCCCTGGCGAAGCGGTCAGTGCTCTTGGCAACCCGACTGAGGCTGCCACTCTTCTCTGGCTTGAAGAAGCTGGTGTTGATTATCTGACTTTGCGCGAGGCTTTTGCTCTCGAAAAACAGTGGACCTTCTCGACTGAGCGCAAGATGATGGCTTCTTACGGTGTTTCTGGTGCCGGAAAAGAAAAAATAATTTATATCAAAGGTGCTCCTGAGCTGGTGTTGAGCCGCTGCAGCGAAATTCTCACCGACAAGGGCATTCAGGCAGTTGGTCTGTTCAGCGGCAAAATCGCCGAAGAGCTGAAACAGCAGCAGGCCAGAGGCATGCGCACTCTCGGGTTTGCCTTTCTGCGTAACCTGGAAGTCGTGCCCGATGGTGACATCATGAATATTGCGAAAGATCTGGTGTGGTTGGGCTTCGTTGCCATTGCCGACCCGATTCGGCCAGATGTGCCGATGGCCTTGAATGTCTGCCGCAGCGCCGGTGTGCAGGTAAAAGTTATTACCGGCGATAACTCGAACACCGCCTGGGAAATCGCCAATCAGATCGGTCTGCTCGATGAAACCGACAGCCAGAGCCGCGTGCACATGACCGGTTCTGAATTTCAGGCTCTTTCTGATGCTGACGCCTATGCAGCGGCTGAGCGTATCAAGATTCTCTCGCGAGCCCGGCCCGCTGACAAGATGAAGATGGTTAAACTTCTGCAGCAGCGTGGCCATGTAGTCGCCGTCACTGGCGATGGCACCAACGACGCGCCGGCTCTGAACCACGCCAATGTCGGCCTGGCCATGGGCAAAACCGGCACTTCTGTCGCCAAGGAAGCCAGCGATATAATTCTGCTCGATGATTCGTTTCCCAGTGTTGTTAAAGGCATTATGTGGGGGCGGTCTTTATATGACAATATTCAACGTTTTGTCATGTTTCAGCTGACTATCAACGTGGTTGCTCTCGCTGTCGCTCTTACTGGCCCGTTTATCGGCGTCAAGATGCCCCTGACCGTCGTTCAGATGCTCTGGGTAAACCTGATCATGGATACTTTCGCTGCTCTGGCGCTGGCGACAGAGCCACCCCACTGGAAAGTCATGAGTCGCCCGCCGCGCCGTGCCGAAGATTTTATTGTTTCCCGGCCCATGTATCTGCATATTTTTGGCGTAGGAGCGGCTTTTTATGTCGCTTTGATCGCTTTGTTGAAGTATTTTCAACACGACGGTGTCGTAAGTGTGCGAGAACTTTCGATATTCTTCACTGTTTTTGTCATGCTGCAGGTCTGGAATATGTTCAATGCACGGGCTCTCGGTCTTAACAAATCGGCTTTCAGTCGTCTGGGCGAAAATCGCGGTTTTATTTTAATTTTGCCGACCATTCTGGTAGTGCAGTATCTGATTGTGCAGTATGGGCGAACAATGTTCCGTACTGAACCGCTCGATACCTTTACCTGGCTGGTGATCGTCGCCGTCACTTCTGTGGTGCTCTGGGCCGGTGAGATCTTTCGGTTGTTTCCCGCTGGTAAATCTGTTAACAGCGGTCCACAAGACGAAAACCCTTTTCTTGAAAACACCTGAAAGTTTCCGTATAAAACGAGGATCCCGGAGTCGAAACTCCGGGATCCTTTCTACGGGGTAATTATTCCTGCAAAATCAGGCGGCGAGCTGCTCGCGCCTGTCGTTCTCTCTGAACAGATTGATTTCACCCTGACTCATGTCGAAGAGGCGCTGCTGAATCTTGGCCTGAACAATGTCGAGACCGTTTGGCAGATCGAGCAGGTTGGCGTCTTTCCCGAGAATGTCTTTGTAGGCGGTTTTAATATGCTGGATCATTCTGATGCGGAATTCTGCGTCGGTTTTGGCCTGGTAAAGCGGGGTATTCGGAAGAATCATGCTGGTAGCCTCCTGAGAAATTTCTTTTTCGTTCCTCAGCAACTATCGGCAAAATTCTACGACCCCTTAACAGGCAAAATTTTTATATCTCAAGACCCACACGCAGACCGGTAAATGAATGAATCTGCTCGAGCGCCAGCCCGATGCCGGGCATGAACGAGTCGCGATTCAACGAATCATGTCTGATGGTAAGGGTTTGCCCTATGTCGCCAAAAATGACCTGCTGGTGCGCAACGAGCCCGGGCAGACGTACCGAATGAATTGGAACTTCTTCGACGAGCGACTCATCTTTGATGCCAAGTTCTTCGAGAATGCCCTGGCGCGTTTTGATCGCTGTGCCAGAGGGTTTATCGAGTTTCTGCGGGTGGTGCAGCTCGATAATTTCGACATTCTTCATGTATCGGGCAGCCCTCTTGGCGAAGTCCATCATCAAAATAGCTCCGATAGCAAAATTGGGCACGAGCAGAACTGCTGTTTCCATCTTCTGGGCGAGATGACCGAGTTTTACCTGGTCTTCCTGGCTGATGCCGGTGGTCCCGATTAATACAGGTACTTTTGCCTGCAGACAAACCGCCGCGTTGGTGACGACCGTGTCGGGTGTGGTAAAGTCTATGGCCGCGTCAATGCGAGTCTCTGAAATAGTCGATTGCAGATTCTGAGAAATGGTGATGCCGGTGCTGCCCAGGCCGAGAACGCTGCCAAGATCATCGCCGGCTCTGTTTACGTCTATGCCCGCAGCCAGTTCATAGTTGTTGTGAGAAAGCAGATACCTGCAGACAACCTGTCCCATTTTACCTGCACAGCCGATTACCGCAATTTTTTTTCGCTTCATTTTCACCTCGTGGATTGTCTATCTGACGCCAGTAGAACCAAAGCCGCCTTCGCCTCTGTCGGAGACGGCCAGTTTGACCTCAGGCCTGAACTCGACCTCGGTGACTTTCGCAAAGACCATCTGGGCGATGCGCATTCCCGGCTCGATCACAAACTCGCTTTCACCGTGGTTTATCAGAATTACACAGATTTCACCGCGATAATCGCTGTCGATAGTGCCCGGGGTATTTAACACGGTGACCGCATGTTTGGCGGCCAGCCCTGATCTTGGTCTGATTTGCGCTTCAAGGCCCCGTGGCATGGAAATGCGCAGCCCGGTCGGAACCATGGCGTGTCTGCCCGGAGCGAGAACCGCATGCCTGCTGGCGCAAAGGTCATAGCCGGCAGAACCTGAGGTGGCCATGACTGGCATGGCTACCCCGGGACTGTTTTCGATCTGAATTTCTACTACCGGTTTGTTCGACAGATCAGGCATTGGCAGAAGCGGTTTTCTCCTGGCTGGATTCACTTTCTTCGACGCGCCGATACTGCTTTACAGCTTCGGCAAGCGCATTCATCGCCATTTCCAGCTTGTTGACTTCGAGAACATAGCTGATTCGGATCTCATCGAGACCAAGGCCGGGGTTTACGTAAAAACCTGCGGCCGGGGCAACAAGCACCGAACTTCCTTCATGGGCGAAGTCTGTAAGCAACCAGGCGGCGAAGCGCTCTGCATTCTTTATCGGCAGTTTTGCGATTACATAAAAGGCACCGGTTGGAATTTTGCAGACAACCCCGGGAATTTTTGCCAGACCAGTCATTACAGCGTCACGACGGCGCTGATATTCTTCAAGAATTGGCTGAAAGTATGATGGATCCATGAGAATGCCGGCGCGGGCACCCCACTGTTCGATTGTCGGTGAGCTGAGGCGAGCCTGAGCAAACTTCATAGAGGCGGCCATTACTTCGCGATTTTTGCTGGCGACAAGGCCGATGCGGGCACCACAGGCTGAGTATCGCTTCGAAATACTGTCGATCAGAATGGCGTGCTGGCTCATGCCGGGAATCTGCAGAATTGAGGTGTGCTGCAGCCCGTCATAGGTGAATTCTCTGTATACTTCATCTGAAATTACGTAAACATTGTGTTTTTTGGCGACGGCAGCGAGTTCTTCGAGAGTCTGGCGTGAGTAAACTGTGCCGGTCGGGTTGTTCGGGTTACAAATGAGAATTGCCCTGGTGCGTTCAGTTATGGCTTTCTCGATGGTGGCCGCAGGTGGCAGTTGAAAACCGTCTTCAGCGTAGGTAGTCAGAGCTTTGAGATTGACACCGGTTTCGAAGGCAATCCCGTTATAATTTGTATAAAAAGGCTCAAAAACAATGACTTCGTCGCCAGGGTCGCAGATCGACAGAAACGCGAAGAAGATCGCTTCGCTGCCGCCAGTGGTGACAATGATGTCTTCGGCTGCCAGATCGATATTGTTCTGTTTATAGTAACCGGCGAACGCTTCCACCAGAAAATCTTCGCCCTGTGACGGGCTGTAGGCCAGAACTTCCTGGTCGAAATTGCGTATGGCATCGCGAATTGGTTTGGGGGTCGGTATATCCGGCTGGCCAATGTTGAGCGGGAAAACATTGACGCCTTTTTTGCGTGCTGCTACGGCGAGTGGGATGAGTTTGCGGATTGGTGACGCCTGCATATCGCGGGCTCTGACAGAAATCTTCTTCATTACCAGTTTCCTTTCCGGAATTCTATATTTTGCTCGAAAAACAAGCATGCCTGTCTGGAGAATGTAACCCCAATCACATACTTCTTTCAATCTTTTGTTTCTAAGGTTTATTGCAAAAATTACCGAAAAGTATGCTTGAATGAAAAAAATCAGACATATTGCCACTTTATTGTTAATTATCACTGTTCTTGCACATGTAGGCTGCATGAACAGTTCCAGCCCATCTCGGGGCGGTCTTTCTGGCCTTGTAACCGACTCCTCGGGCTTGCCCCTCAGTGGTGTCAGGGTTTCAACCGGCACTGACGCCACTTTCACCGATGTTTACGGCAGATGGCTCATTGAAGGCCTTGAACCTCAACTGATGCAGGTTACAGCTGCCCGCGAAAAATTTCAGACCCAAAGCCTGACAGTGGAAGTCGTCAGTGGTGAAACTATTGATGATATAAACTTTGCTCTGCCAGCCGACAGCGAAATATATGACATTCAGGTGACCGGAATCACTTCTGGAATGGCCAGAATTACATTTTATACGAAGTTTCAGGCCAAGGGCAGTGTGCATTATGGTGCCGATGCCCTTTTAGACAAGAACACACCGGTCGATGCCGAGCTGGGTTTTTTGCATCAGTATGAACTGACAGGTCTGATGCCCGCAACTACATACAGATTCAAATGCCTGGTAATTGATAAAGCCGGTCGCTCTCTTGAGTCAGAAATCAGAACGTTCAATACGCCAGCAACCTCGAGAGGTTTGCCGCCAACCGGCCTCAGCATCACCAAATCTGCGAGCAGTAACGCTGTCAATCTGACATGGAATGCTGATACGGGTGCAGACTTTGCCGGTTACCGGGTTTATCGCTCTGAAGCTGCCCAGGGCATTTTCAGTCTACTTGGATCCGGCCAGAATCTACAGAACAGTTATCTCGACGCCAGTGTCAAACCTGGAGTCAAATACTATTATCGTCTCACCAGAATCTCTGGTTCAGGCGATGAATCAGCGCCGTCGCAAGTTGCCGCATTCCTTGTGCCTGGAGTTATGACCGAAAATGCTGTCTGGACAAGCCAGGAATCACCCTACCATCTTAGCGGCGACCTTACGGTTGGGCCCAACGCCAGCCTGATTATCGACAAGGGCGTCACTGTGGCTGTATCGCGAGGAGATCAGTGGAGTGACGATCTTGACGATACCACGGTCGAGCTTGTCGTTCAGGGCACCCTCATGATTCAGGGCAGCTCCATTCAGCCGGTAACATTCACTTCGGCGGCTGCTTCTCCTCAGCCCGGTGACTGGAACGGTATCAGATTCGATACTGTCTCTGATCTGGGAGCAAGCCTGATTAAAGGTCTCAACCTGTCTTTTGCCGAAACAGGTATCGATGGTCTGGCGGGTTTGCCAGAAGTCAGAGATGCAAAAATCAGCAGTTGCCGAGTTGCGGCCGTTAAAAGCCGTAATGCCCGCCGGGACCTGCTTGTCAGGGGAGTGACGGTAGAAACCTGTGGTTCTGGACTGGATCTTCGCGATAATCCGGTTAAGGTGCAGGTTCTTGAAAATGCTATTTCACGCTGTATTTACGGTATTATCGCCCGCGACAACAAGCTTGTGGAAATCGAGAGCAACCGTATCAGATTTTCAGGTGCAGTCGGTATAGACGCCGGTAACACTGAAACGGCTTCAAAAATCAGACTCAATCTGGTCGGGCACGGCTCGAGCGGCGTGGGTATCATCTGCCGCAAGTTTGATGAAGTGCGCCGTAACACTTTGCATGCCAGCATTGGTATCGAAATCAAGGAAAATGCTCAGGGTTCGATAAGAAGCAATCTGATTCTGGCTGATAATAGCCGCAATGGTGTTGGAATCATGTATTCAGGCTCCTCGGCCTACGATCCGGCAACTGCTTCTCTGGTTCAATATAACGGCATCTGGAATGTAAGTGCTGGCCGTAAGTATGTGAATGCCGACGGAAGCAGTATGGCCGGTTATTCTGGTGACGTTAATTTCAGTCTTTTGGCCGGTCCAGGGTTACAGGGTGGCGATCCCTTCGAAGACCCGCTCGATCAGAATTTCAGTTACGTACCTTCCTCGGGCAGCCCTTTAAAAGGTGCCGGTTATGACTACGAAACGGTGGGTGCAGAAGATGTGCCCGAATAATAGAACCAGGCTTTTATTGCCGGCGCTGCTGCTGGCAATTTTGCTTTTTCTGGCGACGGGTTGCGGCCTGCGTCAGTCGCAAACCGGCAGCCTGAGCAGCAGAGTGGTTGATGCTGACGGTAATGCCGTCGTCAATGCCGAGGTATTTTCGATTTTTGCCGAGCGTGAAAAGGTTTTGACCGGGCTCGATGGCGGTTTTTATCTTTCTGAGTTGCCGGCCGGGCTAAATAATATCGTTATTCTGCACCCGGATTTTGTGCTGGAAGAGCGCCAGATCGAGGTCAAGTCAGGAGACGCGACCGTTGTTGATTTTATCAGACTCGATCGCAGCAATGCCCCCAACCGTATCAGTAACGTTAAAGTGGCTCAGGTGGCTTCAAGCACGGTTTTGATTTCGTGGCAGACTTATCGTAGCGTAATTTGCAGTGTAGAGTATGGCACCAGTATTTTTTATGGCCAGAATGCCCGTGAACAGCGGCCGGCAATTGAGCACAGCATGACTTTGACCGGCCTGAACCCAGAAACTCTCTATCATTTTCGGGTTTTTTATGTTGACGATAGTGGCAAGAACTATTTTTCGTATGATTATTCTTTCAAAACCGACGTGGCAGATCGCCCGGCAATCCCGGCTTCTCTACGGCTTTTGCCCTTTGAGAGTCTGGGGACCGTTGGCATGGAATGGGCTCCAGCTGTGCACGGACTGCCAGCGAGAGGCTTTAACGTCTATCGACAGTATAAAGGCGCTGAATGGCTGAAACTCAACGAAACCCCGCTTGACGGAAAAACCCTGTCCTACACCGACACCACAGCTGCCAGCGGTCGTTTCTGCCGTTATGCGGTCAGAGCCGTTGATGGCTTTGGTGCAGAATCAGAGCAGGTCGAAACCGAGCTGGTATTCTTGTCTGGTGTTATCAATGAAGACACCGTTCTGGCACTGACAGATTCACCAGTCAGGCTGTATTCTGACATTATCGTTGCTGCTGGCGCCACTCTTGTCGTCGAGGCCGGCACCGAAGTGCAGGTCAGTGAAACAGATGCCTTTGCGGCTGGAGAAAATGAAGATAAGATTGAAGTGATCATACACGGTCGCCTGGAAATACGTGGCAGCAGCGAACAACCAGTGGCATTTGCACCATTGAACGGCTCAGGTCGCCGCGATCATTGGGCAGGTATAAAGATTCTTTCTTCTCAGACAGGCATTTCTGATATCAGCTTTTTGCATTTGTTTGGTTGCGAAGATTTTGCTCTCGATGTTTCGGCTTTGAACGTCAGAATTAACGGACTTGCGGTGGCGTATTCCCGTAACGGGCTGCGGGTAACCGGTGTTCGTGATGTTCTAAATATCGGCGCCTGCAGTTTTTCAGAAATTGCTGCAATAGCTCTTGAGATGAACAATTGCCGTCGGGTGACCGTCGAAGGCTGCAGTTTCTCAGATGTTCACACCGGGATTGTCACTATGACTGAAAGTGCTGACGACCAGACAATAATCAAAAACTGCGATATCTACGCTTCAGAAACAGGAATCAGCGGGGTCTGGGGTCGCAACCGCATTATTGGCACTCTTGTCGTAAGTCGTTCTGGCACTGGTATCGTCTGTCAGGATGTTTTGCATGCTTTTGACAATTACATCGACCACGTGACCGTCGATGCAGCCCGTGGCATCGAAATAATTTCCGGAACGGTCAATGTTCAGAACAACATTATCGTGAACAGGCTGCAGAACGGTATCGTCGGCATACGCAACCAGACCGGCCAGGAACCAGAATACCAGTTCAATAACGTTTATGGCTTTTCCACTCTCTATCAGGGTTGCAGCGGCACTTCAGGTGCGACTGCAATAGATCCTAAATTTGTGGCTGGCAATCCGTTCGATTATCGTCTGATGCCTGATTCCACTCTGAAACTTCAAGATATTCACGGCTCTGAACTGGGAAGATACGGGGTCTCACGCCTATGAACTTTAACTGCCAGGAAGATAAAAAACGAGTTATGTCGGTCGGGCGCCTGTTGACGTTGTTCGCTCTGGCAGTAATTTTGCTGTCAACTTCCGGCTGCGAAAATAAAGTGCATACCAAACGCGGCTCAATAAACGGCAGAGTCGTAGACAGCCTCGAAAGCCCCGTCGCAGGTGCGATAATAACTTCACATCGCTCACTGTTCAAGGCCGAAACTGATGAGCAGGGCCGCTTTGAATTTACTTCGCTCGATGTCGGTTCGCACCGTCTTACTGTAGAGCGCCAGGGCTATTATCTCGCGTCTAAAACTGTCGAGATTGCCTATGGTGAAGTTCTTGAGGGTGCCGTCATCGTTGTCGAGCCGCTTGAACAGATGATAACTCACTATGTAGCGGTAAGAGAAAGCAGCAGAGTCGTGATTGATGTTGCATGCCGTGAGCCTATGTCGATTCTGATCGGCTGGCGTGAGAAAACCGGCACCAGAATACAATTGCCACCCACAGAAGTTGCAGTTAGCCACCAACTCGTTCTTACCGGGTTGTTTCCGGGTTCGCAATATCTGTATGACCTTGAAGGCACTACTGCTGACGGGCGGCGCTATCTAGCTTCTGCCGGCAGTTTCCGTTCTGTGCCGACAGGCGATCTGCCTGGTGCTCCCGATGCTGTAGCTGGGCTGAAAGTGGCGCAGAGCAGTCTGGGGCCGGTCGTGAGCTGGGAATACTCCGGTGTTGACCCGGTGAGCGGTTTCAGAGTGTTCAGAGCCGAAAACGATACTGCTTTGGCTTTGTTGCAGAACGAAAGTAATATTTTTGCCGATCAGCGGGTTTTTACTGACGAAACTGCCGTTGCTGGCAGAATCTATCGTTACGCCGTTCAGGCAGTCGATCTCGATGGCAATATTTCTTCTATGAGTCAGTCGGTGAGCATTATGCCGGCTGGCCGCATCGATGAAAACCTCACCTGGAAAAAAGCCTGGAGCCCGATCAGCGTTAACGGCGATCTGATCATTTCTGCCGGAAAAACTTTGACCATCGAGCCGGGCTGTATCGTGCGTTTTGCAGCGGAAGACTCCGGCAGAACCGGTTATCGGCCTCTTGTGTGTGAATTTATAATTGAAGGCGCTCTTCTGGCAAAGGGTAGTGAAGATGAACCGATAAAGTTGATATCGGCTTCGGCAGTGCCCTCCAGGTCTGACTGGGACGGCCTGCGATTCATCAAGACCGATGGCCAGCCTGGAAGTGTGCTTGAGTTTGTGCAGGTGGCCGGAGCCGAACGGGCTTTGACCATCTATGATGTTGCTCTGAGCCTTGAAAAATTTTCTGCCAGGTTCTGTTTGAATGGCGTTTCGGTGCAGGGTGCCAGCGGCACCGTTTTAACCGGCATGACATTCGAAGACTGCGGCACGGCTCTCAGTATAGAGAATTCATGGTATTGCTCTGTTGAAAATTTTAAGGCATCGGGCTGTAACAACGGCATAATCCTGGCTGGCAACAGTCACCTCACTCTCAAAAATTTTGAACTCAGAAATATTCGTGAAATTGGTCTGCAGGCGAACGACCGTCTTGGTTTAAAGGCTCACAACGGTTTGGTGCAGTCGTTGAGTAGCGGGTTGCAGCTTGGGGCCTCAGCTGCTGATATTCAGTATTTGACTGTCGATGCTCTTAACGGCGTCGCGGTGACCGGCCTCGATTTGCCGATGCTCAAAAACTGCATCATCGTAAATCTGAGAAGTCAGGGTTCTGGTACTGGTATAGATGATTTGAGCGGCGTCTCAGAACGTTCTTACGTTTATAATAATATCTACGGCTTTGCCCAGGCAACACAGGGTTGTGACCAGCTTGGCGCACCGATTCTGAACTTGAACCCCATGTTTTTCGGAGGGGTATGGGAAAATTACGATTACCGTCTGCAGTCCGAATCTCCTTTGCTCACCGCAGCTGATAATAACACTCAACCCGGAGCATACGGCAGAGCCAACTGAAATTTCTCAGGTTATGAGGGCAAACTGTCGATAATCTCTACAGAGAAAAGCATTCTGGAGGTTTGCGATGCGAAGGTTCGTTGTTGGGCTTGTTCTGATTTGTTTGGCTGTTTTCTGCGGTTCTAACCAGGCACTTGCCCAGAAGTCATCAGGCAGCAGAGATGTCAATCAGAGAATTCAGGCTCTGAGAACCAGACTGATGGATTTTCAGGCTCAACGCTCCGCCAGTAAAGAAGAGCCGGCAGAATTTGCCGAGTTGATTCTGGATTCATTCGAAATAAAAGGTGAAAAGCTTGTTGAAGAATTCGAAAACCGCTCTGACGTCGCCGTAACCGTTTTGTTTCATGACGCCGAGGCAGTTGTTTCTACGGCAATCTCGAATGAGTCGGCAGAAAAGATGTCAGAAAATAAGGTCGAAGAAATTGCTGGAAATGACGACAAAAATGATGAGTTGCATCTTGAGTCAGATTCCAGACTCAAACGCTATGAAAAACTTCGCGAGAGAGTCTGCCAGGCTACAAGAAGCGTTCGTTTTCAGGCTTCACAGATAAACCGCCAGATCGCCAGAGTTCAGTAAAGCTGCGCTGCAGCCTATTTGAATCGAATTTTGCTTTTGATTCTGGCTCTGGCCTCAGAGTAAGTCTGCCGGGGTGTTTTTTTCCAGCTCTTCAAGCCAGACTGTCGCTGCGACATCGCTGGGGGCACGCCAATCACCTCTTGGGGAAAGCGAACCGCCTGAGCCAACTTTGGGAGCATCGGGCACGCAGTTTCTTTTGAATTGTGATGCCGCAAAAAACCTTTGCAAAAAAATACGCAGCCAGTGCCTGATCTCGGCAAAACTGTATTTGCCTGAATCTTTCCATGCCTGCCAGCAGAGATAGGCAACTTTTGAGGGCTTGAACCCAAAGCGGCTGATGTAATAGAGATGCAGATCCTGTAATTCGTATGGACCCACAGAACTTTCGCTTTTTTGCGAACCCTGGCTGTCATCTTCAACTGGTATGAGTTCAGGTGAAATGGTCGTCGCCAGAATTTTCTGCAGCACTTCGCGCAAGTCGCTTCCGGCTGACGAATCTTCAGCGGCGTCAGCAATCAGATACCTGATCATGGTTTTAGGTACAGAAGCGTTTACGTTGTAATGTGACATGTGATCACCGACTCCGTAAGTACACCAGCCCAGAGCCAGTTCACTCAGGTCGCCGGTGCCCAATACCAGTGCATTGTACTGGTTGGCGAGTCTGAAAAGATGTGAAGTGCGGTCGCCGGCCTGCACATTTTCGAAGGTAATGTCGTATTGCTTTTTGCCATCGGCAAAGGGGTGTTGCAGGTCTTTGAGCATCTGCAGACACGATGGCCTGATGTCTATTTCAAGAAGGGTGACCCCCAGTGCTGTAATCAGATCTATGGCGTTCTGGCGCGTTTCTGTTGAAGTGGCGAAGCCAGGCATTGTGACAGCCAGAATGTTTTTCCGGCTGGTTCCGGTTAGATCGAAAGCTCTGCAGGCGACCAGAAGAGCAAGTGTCGAGTCCAGGCCCCCGGAAATTCCAAGTACCAGTCTGGAAATTTTCGCTGCCTGCAGCCTGGTTAACAAGCCCTGAGCCTGAATACTGAAGATTTCCTGGCAGCGTTTCTGTCTTTCATCTTTGTGGTCTGGAATATATGGAAACATCGGGATGGAGCGCAGAAGGGGCAGGTCTTTTTCGCACAGCTGTGGCATGTCGAACTCTATAGACCTGAAGCTTTTCAGCCGTTCAACAAAATAACCTGCACAATCGCGAAAAGAGTTGTTGCGCAGCCTTTCTAAGTGCATTTTTTCGAGATCGAGATCGGCGGTGCACAACGACCCCTGTAGCTGAAAACGCTCGGATTCACTTAGAATACAGCCGTTCTCGGCAAGCATGAGGTGCCCGTCCCATGCCAGGTCGGTTGTAGATTCGCCCTGCCCGGAAGAACTGTAAACATAACCGCATATATTGCGGGCTGAATTCGATTTTACCAGCAGTCTGCGAAAATCGGCCTTGCCGACGACAATATTGCTCGCTGAAAGATTGCAGATCAGCGTGGCTCCAGCGAGAGCGGCAATTGTGGAAGGTTGCAGCGGTGCCCAGAGATCTTCGCATATCTCGACGCCGATCTGCACATGAGGCAGCTGCCTGCAGCAGAAAAGCAGGTTGGTGCCGATCGGCGCGCTGTGCCGGCCAATTGTCACCCGGTCTGTCTGCAGCTCGATACTGCTGCAGAACTGGCGCTTTTCATAAAATTCACGATGGTTTGGCAGGCTGGTTTTGGGTATGACACCGAGCAGTCGCCCTTGATGCACTACTGCAGCGCAGTTGAAGAGGCGAGAATCAAGCATTAAAGGCAAACCTGTAATTATCAGAGGGGTTAGCCCGGTGCTGCCATCGATAATCTGCTGCAGAGCCTCTATGCCAGAATCAACAATGCATTGCTGGTGAAAGAGGTCGTTTAAAGAATAGCCGGTGAGGCTCAGCTCCGGAAAAACAACCACACCGACATGCTGTTTGTGACATTCGGCAACAATTTCGAGCTGGCGTAAGGCATTGATTGCCGGCTGACCAAGCGCGATCGTCGGGCTGGCCGCCGCACATCTGAAAAAACCATGTGAAAATGGATTGTTGTATGCTCTGCTCATCGAACATATACTAATTTGTTCGAAACTTATGAGCAAGCAAAATCAACGCAGGTTGTTCTGAGTATCGTCGATCAGGTTCTGCAGGCTTGGTGGCACGTAACTTCTGGCCGGGCCAGGCTCGGGCAGACTCTGCGGCAGGTTGCCGAGTTTGAGAATGCGACCAGCCTTTTCCGGTTCCATACTGCCGAGAACGCGGCCAGAATGGACAGGCTGCATACCGGCGAGAATGTCGTAAATAAGCTTGTCATCAGGAACATCATTGAAAATGCGGCCGAGTGCATTGGGGTCCATCTGGGCGGCAATGCCGCGAACCTGATCGAGACGGTTCTCTTTCTCCATGAACCTTATCAGACTGGATTCGAGATTGAGGGTTTCTGAGGCAAGCCTCTGTGAAAGTTCGTCAACTGCAACTTTGCGGTTTTCCAAATCCTGGCGATCGTCTGCGAGCTGCTTTTTTTCGACTTCGAATGCTTCGCGCTGTTTGCGAAGTTCTTCCATCTCGCGCTGGTGTTGTTCTTTCTGGGTTCGTATCAGATTTCGATAAGATTCTTCGAGGGTTTTTGCTCTGGTTTCGAGGTCGCGGCTGCCCTGAGTGATGATACGGTTGTAACGTTCCTGTTCCTGGTGGATAAGCTGTTGATATCGCTCTTCTTCAGGAAGCTGGTGCAGCTGGACAAAATCGTAATATGGTGCCAGAGGCCAGTATTTTCTGAGTTCTTCGGGGATTTTATTGCGGAACGGGTAAATTTCGAGAAAGTCGAGCGTCAGAATGCTGAGAAATGTCGCTACGCCAAGGGAAGCGAGAAGAAACAGATAAAGAATCTGCCCCAGAACTTTAAACAGTTTTGAAGGCGGTTTGACAGGCTGTTCGTTTTCCTGCGTTTCTGGAGCGGTTCTTATATTGTCTTCAGATACGGGGTTTTGCTCAGGCATTCACTTTTTCCTTCAGCTATTGATCAGATTTGCCCAGTCCAGACAAAATCTGGCCGACGAAGTTTTGCGTGTCGGCAAAGGGCGGAACCCCGCCAAACCGTTTCACGGTAGCCGGGTCTGTGTTGTAGGCAGCGAGAGCGAGCGACAGGTTGCCGCCGTTACGCTGCAGCATTCTGGCAAGATGACTTGTTCCGGCGCTGATGTTCTGTTCTGGGTCGAAAGGGTTCTGCAGACCAGAATCTTTGAAAATGGCCGGGTCGATAGCCATCAGGCCAAGATTGCCCTGTGGCGAGACCGCCTGCGGGTTGTTGGCAGAGGCGACCAGGATGAGTTGTCTGACAACTTCTGGCTGCAGGCCATGTTCTTTTGAATATTTGCCAATCAGGTTTTCGAGATCGGCTTTGATATTTTTTGAAATATCGGAGTCAGCACCGGTTATTGTTTGGGCGCCAGCAGGGGCAGTCTGCCCGGTCGCTTCTGAAAGAGCGCCGGCAAAAGTCTGCTGCTGCTGCCGATGGTTCTTTTTGGGTGACAGGCCGCTGAAGCTTTTGCCGAGAGTGTCGATTTTTTCAAGTAATCTGTGCATGTTTTCAAGCATTTTCTATTTCCTCCGTCGCCTTTTTAGGACGGTTTCCATACTCGTCGAGCTTTTTCTGTTCGCGTTTCAGCATCTCTTTTTTATACTGCATTTCATCGTTTTCTCGCATTTTTTCGTAAGTTTTACGATTACGCTGTTTTTCGAGAAGCTCTTCGAGAATTTTCTCTCGTTGTTTTTCGAGGCGCTCGACCTCTTCTTCCTCGAATTCCCACGATCTTTGCAGTGTGTTCAGATAGGCCGGATACATCTGAACTTTCATTATATCACCGGCCTGCAGGTCGATGGTCTGCTGCTCAAGGGCGGCGTTATAGTCATCTTTGAACTTTTTTATTCTCAGATTGACCTCGGCGATCTGCCCGTCTTTTTTGGCCAGCCGCATCTTGACTTCATTTTCTTCATGAAGACAGATCTGCAGAATTTGCTGAAATCTGAAAATAAAAGCCATAATCAACCACTCTGCCCGACTATTTTACTCAGTTCGGCCAGACTGTCAGAAAAACTGATGGCCTCATTTATGCCTTGCTTTATGTAGTTCTCGATCAAAGTATGTTTTTTGATCGCTTCATCTATTTTGGGGTCAGAACCGGCTTTGTAAGCCCCAAGACTGATTGCGTCGGCGTTTTTGACATAGGTTGAATAAATGTTGCGCAGTTTGCCGGCGGTATCGAAATGGCTTTTGTCGGTAATTTCTGGCATAAGTCGCGAAATACTGCCGAGAATGTCGACTGCCGGGTAGACGTTCTGGTGTGCCAGTTCGCGGCTCAACAGCAGGTGGCCGTCAAGAATACCTCTGACCGCGTCGGCGACAGGTTCATCCATGTCGCCGCCTTCGACGAGAACTGTATAAATGCCGGTAATCGAGCCGCGTCGAGAGGTACCCGCTCTTTCGAGCAGCTTGGGCAGCAACGAGAATACCGACGGCGTATAACCTCGGGTGGTTGGTGGCTCGCCCACAGCAAGACCTATCTCGCGCTGGGCAAGAGCAAAGCGTGTTACCGAATCCATCATCAGCATGACGTTTTTGTCGCGATCCCTGAAATATTCGGCTATGGCTGTCGCGGTAAAGGCCGCTTTGACTCTGACCAGGGCAGGTTGATCAGAAGTGGCGACAACCACTACCGAGCGCCGCATTCCTTCAGGGCCAAGGTCTTTTTCGAGAAATTCTCTGACTTCGCGGCCTCGTTCGCCGACCAGGGCTACAACATTGATATCGGCCTGCGAAGAACGGCAGATCATGCCCATCAAAGTACTTTTGCCAACACCTGAACCAGCGAAAATACCCATGCGCTGCCCGCCGCCGATGGTCAGCAGGCCGTCAAGAACTTTCACGCCAGTGGGCAATGGTTTTAAAATGCGCTTTCTCGTTAACGGGTTAGGCGGATCGCGATTGATCGGAACCCTGGTAATGCCTGCCGGCAGCTCGGCTTTTTCGTCAATGGGGTTGCCGAGGCCGTCGAGCATGCGGCCAAGCAGCTCATCGCCGGCTGGCGCCGTGAGAGGCATACCGGTCGGAATGACTTCGGCACCTTGACGAATACCCTCGGTGTGGATGAGCGGCATAAGAAGAACGCTGCCACGCCTGAATCCGACGATTTCGCAGGGCAGTGGCCCCTGTGGAGTCATGATATGACAGACGTCGCCTACCGGGTTTTGTGGTCCTGTGGCTTCGATCAGCAGACCGACGACCTGGGTCACTCTACCGTTTACCCTTATTGGGTCGGTATTTGATAAAACCGATTCATATTCAGAAAATGGGAAATTCATCAGTTTCCTGCCTGTGACTTTCTGAATTTTTCAAGCAGAGCTTTTTCGAGTTCGCGGGTCTGGCTTTCAATAGTTGCGTCGATAGTACCAACCCCGGTTTCTATTTTTATTCCACCCGGTAACAGGCTTGGGTCTTCAACGATGCGCAGTTCGGTAACAGAGCCGAGACGGGCCAGAAACTGCTCTTTGTGTGCCTGGCACATGTTTTTATCGCGAAGATTGATGCGCATGACGATTTTATCGACTTCCGCAACACGGTTGATGGCCTGATCGATGTTTTTAAGAATAATCTCGGGCTGGGCAACTGGTTCGACCTTGATAACGGTTCGGGCAAAGGCGATGATCAGCTTCAACATTTCTTCTTCAGAAGCCTTGAGAATGCCCATTCGGCTTGTCTGCAGCTCGTTGATGAGTGATTCTGACTCGAGCATCAGGTTTTTCCAGTCAAGTTCGATTTCGTGCAGACCTTCAGCTTCACCGGCGGCCCGTCCCTTTTCTTCACCGGCGGTGTAACCTTCTTTGTAGGCATTTTCCCGTAGAGAATCAACTTCAAGTCTGGCCGCTTTTTTGATTGCTTCAGCTTCGGCACGGGCGGCTTCGGCGATGGAACCAGATGCTTCTTTGGCCATCTGCAGAGTTTTTGCGGCCTCAGCCTCAACGTCCTGGCGCCGCTTGAGCATAGCCTGACTTAGTTCAAGCTCTCTTGCCGAAAGATCGCGCTCTTTCTGTTGCAGAGTGGTTTCCCAGTCGCGAAGCTCTTCTTCCAGGGCTTCGAGCTCGAGTTCTTTTACTTTGATAGCTTCAAGAGCCGCTGCATGACGTGATTTTCTGGCAGCCTGCGAAAGAACCGGTTCCGGGCGTGGCTTCGCCGTCGACTTTTCATCGGCTTCGTTCGCTTCCTCGGCGTCTTCATCGCCACCGCTTTCCGGTGTTTTCGTGATTATTTTTTCCCCGTTTCCGGCAAGGTGTTCCGGAGAAAGGGCGCGAAAAGCCTCTTCGGCAAAAGCGTCTTCTGCAGGGTCTATCAAGGGTTCAGGCTTTTCGATTTTTTGATTGTGATTGACGAACACAGGCTTGTTCTGATCTATTTTGATCTGGTTAGCCTTGAAAATTTTGGACATCAGAACTTTTCCTTAATAAACGAGATCGCTGTCTGACCTGTTTATGAACATTTCCTTGCTGTCGACCAGTTCGTTGACGATCAGCATGATACGCTCGCGGGCAGCATTTACATCAGATTCGCGGGCAGTGCCGATCATGGTGATCTCTTCCTTCAGGTCACTGATACCACGCTGTGACATGTTGTTCGCCAGATTCTTCAGAACGGCTGGTGCCGCGCCTTTGAGAGAGACCGCCAGATCGCGGACTCTGATAAGTTTGAGAAGTTTTTGCACGCCACGGGCATCTGCAAAGGCGAGATCTTCGAACATCAGAATCTTTTTGCGCAGCTCCTGCACCACATGTGGCACATCTCTTTGTAGACCGTTCATGATGTGACGGGTAGTCTTAACATCGCAGTGTTTCATGATGTTAGCCAGAATTTCAAGACCTGTACTGTTACCAAGTTGAGTTTTAGCCAATCAGCTCCTCCTCTCCCGGTCGGGAAATAACAATTTCGCCTCGGCCTTCGAGTTTCTTGACTACCGCCACGATTCTCTGCTGTGCCTGGTCTACGTCGCGCATGCGCACTGGGCCCATGTAGGCCATTTCTTCTTTGAGCATTTCGGCGGCACGTTTCGACATATTCTTGTAGAACTTTTCTTTGACTTCGTCTGTAACGCCCTTAAGAGCCACAGAGAGGTCTTTCATATCAATTTCTTTGAACAAATGCTGCAGGCTCTTGTCGTCAATGAGCACAACATCTTCGAAAACGAACAGGCGTTTTTTGACTTCTTCTGCCAGGCTTGGTTCCTGAACTTCCATGGTTTCGATAATATTCTTTTCGGTGGCGCGTTCCACTGCGTTCAACACCCCAATAAGTGAACCGATACCGCCGACACTGGTGAAATCCTGGCCGATGATCGACGACAGGCGCTCTTCAAGGTAATTTTCAACCTCGCGGGTGATTTCAGGGCTGGTTCTATCCATCAGGGCAAGGCGTTTGGCTATCTCGACCTGAGTGTCTGCAGTCATCGACTGCAGAATTACCGCTGACTTTTCGGGTTGCAGGTATGCAAGAATGAGAGCGACTGTCTGAGGATGCTCGTTCTGAATGAGGGTCGCGAGCTGGGTCGGATCTGCTGTTCTGGCTGCTTCAAATGGCTGTACCTGCAGAGAAGTGCCCATTTTGGCAAGAACTTCCAGGGCTTTACCCGGGCCAATCGTTTTTTCGAGAAGGGTTTTGGCATATTCCAGGCCGCCCTCTGAAACGAATTTTCTGGCCATCATCATCTGCTCGAATTCGAAGAGCACCGAAAGCTTTTCGTCAGTTGAAATTTTGCGGGCTTTGGCGATTTCAATGGTCAGAAGTTCTATTTCGGCATCGGTCAAAGACTGCAGAATATGACCGCTCGTTTCCGGGCCGAGAAAAATCAGCAGAATCGCTGCTTTAGCTTTCCCCGGTATGTTCAGAATCGGGATGTCTTCTGGTTTGAGAGCTGGGGATGGTTTATCAGATGCCAAGGCTGCCGTTCTCCTTTGTTATTTGGTTAACCACAGGCGAACAACCTGTACTGCATCTTCTGGTTTCGTGGCGATAAGATTTCTGACGTTTTCTTCGAGACTTTCGCGAGCCTGAGCTTGAGCGCTGAGCCTTTCAAGCTCATCTTCACGGCCACGATCGCGGTCTGCAATAATTGATCCCAGACGTTCGAGGCCTTCAACCAGAGAACCATCGGCTTTTTTCTGCAGAGCCTCGCGGAAAATATACTGTTCTTCAGGTGTCATTTCGTCGAAATCAGGTGGCAGAGTTTCGTTGTCATTAACATACTGATAAGCGTTGAAGCGAAGGTCTTGTACTTTGCGCTTCTTTTCTTCGAGATCGGTGATTTCCGGGAAGAAATTTTTGATGTCTTTGAAGCGACGTTCTCTTTCTTTCCATTGTTGTTCAGTTTGCTGCATCAGCTGTTCTTCTCTTCTTCTGCGCAGAGCTTCAGCCTCGTTGGCGGCTTCCTGGAGTTTGTGCTGTTCGCGGGTCAGAGCTCTGGCTCGTGAAACGCGGACGAAAATATAGATCACGCCCAGGAAAACCGGGAATGACATGAGAAGACCAACTACGATCATGAACATTTGCTTCTCCTGCTCTCTTTTCAGGGCAATAGCTTGTTTAAGGCGATCAGCGTCGTCGTTTTTGAAGGGCATGACCATCAGAGAAATTTTGTCGCCGCGAAATTTGTTGAAACCAACCGTATCTTTGGCAATTTCGGTGATCTGGTCGGTCAGAGTGTTCAGTTTTTCAGGGTCGTCGTTCAATACTACAGAAACAGTGAGTCGCCTGATGGTTCCCTGTTCTTTGATGAACTTTTCTTTCGATCTCGAGACGTCGTAGTTGCGGATTGTGCCGTCACGTTCATATTTGTTCACTGTCGAATTTTCGGTGCCGGGGTAAGCCGGTGCCCCGGGGGGGAGATTCGAGTTAACACCGGGTTCGCCATCTTCTACGAGATCGCGACCTTCATATTTTTCATTCTCGAGTTTTTCTGAAAGTATCAGACCTGTATTCGAACCTTCAATCGGCGGAATGACTATGTCACTGACAGCCTCTTTCTGGTCGAAGTCCATTTCGAGTCTTACGCTCACCAGAGCTTTGCCGTGACCAAACATGCTCTCAAGCATCTGGGTAAGCTCGCCGCGAAGATGTTTTTCGCGATTTCGCGTAACTTTAAGCTGAGTGGTCTGGGCTTTGTCGAGGGTCATCATCTCATCGTCCTCGATAACCCTTGTCAGGTCACGCGCTTCGTTGTCGACAATTCTGATTTTGTCGGGCTGCAGACCTTCAACTGCTGAGCAGACCCAGTCTCTGATCGCTCTGATCTGATCCTGATTTATTTCAGCTCCGGCCTTCATCTGCAGAAGAATGCTCGCAGAAGGTTCTTTCTGGTCTTCTTTGAAGACTTCTTTTTTGGGCTTAACAATGCTGACACTGGCCTCTTCGATCGGCCCCATGCGCTTGAGCGTGGCTTCCAGTTCCTGTTGCAGGCCGCGCACATAGTTCAGATCGAATTCCTGCTGGGTGGTGCCCGCAAAAATCGATCTTTCGTCGATGAGCTTTTGCCAGCCTGGTTTAGCCTGAGGCAGAGTTTTTTCCTGGGCCAGTTGCAGTAGAATATACGATTTGTCGGACAGAGGCACCAGAACGTCTGTAGAATCTTTGCCAAGCTTGTATTCTACTCCGAGTTCAGTGAGTTTGGCCGTCACTTTGCCGGCATCTTCGATTTTTAGAGCTTCTTCAAAAAGAGGGGTGAACTCTTTTTGCGTGCCCCACATCGAGACGCTGATAATGCCAATAACTACCAGAATAACAAAAGCTGCGAGCCCGAACTGCTGAGCCCGGGGCAGTTTTGAGACCGGTTCCCATAACTGCCGAAGAAAATCTGTCATTGCCTGCTACTCCCTGCTCCGTGGTGCCCTGTGTATGTGTTTTTTTTGAGGGCGGATTCGATAGATTATTTATAGTACTTCAAAGCCGTTCTGTAAAGACTAAAAATTAAAAATTCATACGCATTATTTCTTTGTATGCCTCGAGAGCTTTGTTGCGTACTTCTATTGTAAGATTCATAGCCGTTTTGGCTTTTTCTGCAGCTATCATGACATCGTGCAGATTGTCGACCCGACCTAGAACCGCATCCTGGGTCAGTTTGTTCGATTCTTTGCCGAGCTGATCAACTTCGGTAATAGCTGTCTGTAATTGCCCCAAAAACGAATTCCACTGTTCTTTGGCATTCGTCTGTGGTTTTTCTGGTTTTGATCTGACGCCGTGCAACGGATGTGTGTAGTCAATTTTCATTTATCAGCCTCTGCTTCCAATGTTGAGAGCGGCGCTGTTGATGTCTTTTGCTGAATTGATACATGTAACGTTAGCTTCATAAGCGCGGGTTGCGGTGATCATGTCTACCATTTCGTGCACTATGTTGATGTTCGGACGCCTTACATAGCCTTCCGAGTCTGCATCAGGGTGATTCGGTTCATACTCGAGCTTGAAAGGTGTCATGTCTTCGATGATGGCGTTGACCCGCACTCCCTTTCCAGGCTCCTGTGGGTTGATGCGATCCTGGTAAGGGCGCTGGCCATGGGCGTTCCTGGCCTGAAAAATCACCATTTTGCGGCGAAAAGGGTCGCCATCTTCAGTGCGTGTTGTATTGACGTTGGCGATATTGTTCGAAATAACGTCCATGCGAAGACGTTCGGCGGTCAATCCGGATGCAGAAATATCAATTCCTTTGAACATGGACATTAGGCTCTACCTCCTCTGGTGATTACGTCATTGAGACCAGAAAACATCGCGGCCAGACGGCTGGCGTGAATCTGATAGGTCATGGTGTTCTTGGCCAGATCGCTCATTTCAACATCGATGTCGACGTTGTTTTTGTCGTTGCGCATTACGTGAATACGATCTTTTATTGTTGTCGGCCCGACCTGGCGGTAGTCGATTTCGCCAATGGGAATATGACGATCATCTTCGCGGCGGCCAACGATGTCGGTCTTGCCATCGAAGACTTTTGCCATCTCGTCTTCGAAAGTAACGATCTGTCTTTTGAACATGGGAGTGTTGACATTGGCTATGTTGTTGGAAATAACTTTGTGGCGGGTTGCCGAAACTTCAAGCCCTTTATAAAGAAGATTGAAGGTTGCGGTGCCTGTAAGTCGTTCGAACATGTCTTTGTTCCCCCTGGTTTTACCGTTTCAGAGAATGAATCTGGCGAGATCGCGATTGTGCATCAGCGGGCCGATAATCTTGTCAACAGTCTCGTCCGATATTTCATAGCGCCCGGAAATCAGCTGTGGAGCTGAAAATGAAGCTTCATCCATCAGCTGCTCCATTATGGTGTGTAGTCTTCTGGCCCCGATATTCTCGTGCATATCGTTAGCTTCGCAGGCATAGCGGGCTATGCGCTCGATAGCAGCTTCGCTGAATTCTACTTCAAGATTGTCGATGGCAAGCATCGCCTGATACTGACGAACGAGAGAGTTTTTGGGTTCAGTGAGAATGCGTTTGAAATCTTCAACACCAAGTTTGTCGAATTCGACCCGCACCGGAAAACGCCCCTGCAACTCAGGTATGAGATCTGAAGGCTTGCTGACGTTAAAGGCACCTGCTGCAAAAAACAGAATGTGGTCGGTTTTTACCATGCCATACTTGGTCATGACGCTTGTGCCTTCAACGAGGGGCAACAGGTCGCGTTGCACGCCTTCCCTGGAAACATCGGGGCCGCTTTTGCTGACAAAAGAAGAAGCTACTTTGTCGATTTCGTCAATAAAGATGACTCCGCTTTCCTGGGCGAGAACCAATGCTTCTTTCTGCAGATCTTCGTGTTCCATCAACTGGTGCATTTCTTCGGCAAAGAAAGTTTCGCGGGCCTGAGCCACGCTGACGCGCCTTCGACGACTGCGGCTCGGCATCAGATTGCCGATCATGCTCTGAATACTCTGGATGTTGATTCCCATTTCTTCAAAGCCACCCTGAGAGGAGAAAACTTCGACTACAGGCGTTTGTTGTTCGTTCACGTCGATTTCTACCTCCTTTTCGTCCAGTTTGCCGGATTTTAGTTCCTGAGATAATTTATGGCGTTGCGACGCTATAGAATCAGTCTCTTCAATACCTATCGACAGGTTGCTGTGTTTTTCTGAGATATTTTCGAAGCCACTCAGCGGATGAAATTTTTTGCTCTCGGGAAGCAGGATGTCGAGAAGTCTTTCGTCGGCTTTTTCTTTTGCTTTTGGCTCGAGTTCAGTCATTTTTCTGGCTCGCAGCAGATTCATGCTGACTTCGACGAGATCTCTGACCATCGAGTCGACGTCTCGACCCACATAACCAACTTCAGTAAATTTGGTAGCCTCAACTTTGACAAAAGGTATGCCGGCGATCCCAGCTATTCTTCTGGCTATTTCAGTTTTTCCGACGCCGGTCGGCCCGATCAGAAGCAGGTTCTTAGGTCTGATATCTTCGCGTATAGATTGTTGCAGCTGGCGTCTGCGGTATCTGTTGCGCAGGGCAATCGCTACCGCACGCTTCGCTTTGTGCTGACCCACTACATATTTGTCTAACTCGGCAACTGTCTGCTGTGGCGTCAGTTCGTTGGCCGGCAAAATTATTACCTCGCTGCTCAAGATGGTAGAACCTCCACTATGATCTGGTCGTTCGTATAAACACATTGTTCTGAAGCTATCTGAAGGGCGTTCTTAACGACATCTGCGGCGCTCATACCGGTGTGGCGAAGAAGAGACTTCGCTGCTGCCAGAGCTGCCGGCGCCCCTGAGCCAATTGCTGCGACCGGTTCGTCAGGCTCGAGTACATCTCCTTGCCCTGACAAAATCAGTATCTTATCAGTGCTGCCAACCAGCAGCATAGCCTGGAGCTGGCGCAAAGCTTTATCCATTCGCCACTCTCTCGCCAGTTCAACTGCTGCTCTGGTCATGTTGCCCGATGCTGAATCGAGCTTTGTTTCGAATCTTTCAAAAAGCGTAAAAGCGTCGGCTGTGGCTCCGGCAAAGCCTCCTATTATCGGGTAACCGCTAAGGCGTCTGATTTTCTGGGCCCTGGCTTTGATGATCTGCTCGCCAAGAGTTACCTGGCCGTCGCCGCCAAAAGCCAGAATGCCATTACGGATGACTGCAAGAATCGTTGTGCCTCTGAAACTCATTGTTTGTCTCCTGATCTCGGGTGACTCAGGCGGTAGGTCTGCATAAGTCTCTCTTTGCTGATACGTGTATAAATCTGGGTTGTCGCGAGGTTGCTGTGCCCGAGCATCTCTTGAACGGCTCTGATGTCTGCGCCGTTATTGAGCATGTGGGTCGCAAAACTGTGTCTGAACTGATGCGGTGTGATGTTCATCATCATTGCCAGCTGTCGCGCATACTTTTCGATCAGTCTGGCTATGCTTCTCGTCGAAAGTGGAGTGCCGAGATGGTTGAGAAAAACTGCCGGTTCGCTTTTGCTTTCGGGGTGTTGAGCATTTCTGGCAGAGAGATAAATTTTTATGGCTTCACATGAAGCCGGCGTCAGAGGTATCAGGCGCTCTTTTTCGCCCTTGCCGGTGACCCTGACGATGCGGTTGTCGAAGTCTATACACGAATGCCACAGGCTGGCCAGCTCAGAAACACGAAGTCCTGAGCCATACAATGTCTCGAGAATAGCCCGGTCACGCATTCCTAAAAGTGTGGTCTGGTCGGGCGAGTTTAACAGAAGATTCACGTCTTCCTGGCTGAGAGCCTTGGGAAGCGGCCGCTGCCGCCTGGGTGAATCCATCGAGGCGGCTGGATTGGCGCAGATTTCATGGCGGCGCATGGCAAATTTCATCAGGCCACGCAGGGCGGACTGCCCGCGGCGCATGCTCTGCGCCGAAAGCCCGTTTGCACGTCTCTCTGCCCAGAAAGCTCTGATCGTGGCGTGTGAAAGTTCTTCGAGTTCAGAGCTCTGAGTGATTTTTTGCTTTTTCAGCCACTCGGCAAAAAAGCCAAGGTCGTTGCGATAGCCGCGCACGGTGTTCTGAGAAAGATTCCGCTCTTTTTCGAGAGCTTCAAGATACAGCAAAATCAGCTCTGCAATTGACAAGAGTGGGGCTCCATTTTATTTAGATGGGTCAGGTTGGGCAAAGAATATCACAACCGCGAACCTGGTACAAGCCCCGAAAAATAAAAAATGCTGACTTTATTGTCAGTATGGCCTGAAAACTCTTTGCAATTTTGGAGTGCGATTGTCGTCTAGGTGTTCGATGGCCGACCAATCAGGTTTTAGCTTAAAGTTTGTTTCTATTTCATGGCGAAGATCGGGGCTGCGTAATGCTGCTCTAGTGAACAGCGCCTTCATTACAGAAGATACGATCATCATGCTGTCAAACATGCTGTTCGCAGGAACTTCGATAAAATCTACGCCGGCTTCTTTCATTTGCTGCAACGGAAAACTGAAGACATCTGCCGGTATTTTTCCGTTGGCGGCAATGTTCGAAAAAACCAGGATCGGCTCGGTCGCGTTTTCTACAGAGATCTGCAGCTGTTGCAGAGGAAAATCGTCTGCTGGCCGAAAAATGGCGTGGCAGCTGTTTTTTCTGGTGGTTTTCCCACTCAATTCCAGAGTTCCTGGCGCGTCTGATTTTTTCTTGAGTTCTCTCGTTACTTTGGCGAAAAGGGCGTTGAAATCCATTGAAATGCGGTTGCTGACCTGACCTTCTCCCGGAAGATTGACGGCAAAATTAGCATTGAACTGCTCGCCCTGTTGGCTCAAGTCGAAGGCCACGCCTGCCGAAGCGATCAAAGAGACTTTTTCTTGAAGCGGGTCGTTGATTATAGCCTTCTGGTCGCGCACAATCAGAAGCGGCGTCATATCGGCACCGTCGAATACATTCATTGCATAATCGTTCGGTGCTCGATAGCGTATCTGAATAAAAAGCTGAACGGGAGCAGGAGTCATTTTCATGTCGAACGCAAAAGAATGGTAGTTGTCACCGGGCAACTGCACATTTTTTATCTGCATGGCATATTTCGACAACAGGCCAGGTTCATCGGCAGAGTCGGTATTTAAAATTTCGCTTTTGCCCGGTTCTGCCTCCTGGTGGCTCAGATTCGTGCCGGAAACATCTTCGAGTCCCCTTAGTTCATTCGCGATTTTTTCAGATTTCTGTAACTCGCCGCCAAGTGCTTCTGATAGAGATTTTGCGTTATCAGCCATGCACGGAATGGCGAAGATCAGGCAGGTCGCGACACAGGCTAGAATTTTAGATTTTTTCACTCTTTTTCTCTCCAGGTGTGTTTTGCTGGGCATAAAAAAGGTTTGCACCCATCTTGTAAAATACTATCAGCCATCGTTATTTCGGGCAAATGCAAAAAAAACTGCAGTCACCCGCGCATGTGGCGTGAATCAGGAACAGTCGGATTTAACCAAATCTTGCAAAGTCTGGCGCAGCTCTGGGTGCATCCATTCGATGGCTGTATGTGTCAATTCGCCTTTGATGCAGGCATAACTGCGGTAGTAGTGAGGGTTCAGAGCCAGAATTTTTTTTACTAGTTCTTCATTGTCGAAGATTCCTACCGCTCTGCCGTCGCCAAGGGCATCCCAGATGACGTAAAGTTGCTGCCTGTCTGCTTTTTTGCTTTCGTCAGGCGCGTCAAAAGTCTCTGATTTTGGGCTTACAGGTTGGGTGGGTTGCGAAAAATCGGGGCGTATGAGCCCGCGTATATATGCAAAGATTTCTCTCAGTGGCGATTTTTCAGGCCGATTTTTTTTCATGCTTCGATATCATAAAAACGGGCGTGTTGCCGGGTTTTGGCAGACACGCCCGCTGTTTGAAAGAGCTGATTGCTCAGGCGGCGGTGGGGTTTGCGAAACCCTTCGAAGCCGGGCCGGTGCTGGCCGGAGTGCCTGCGATGCGGGCCAGGTAAGCGTCGCCGAGATTTTCGATATGGCCGCTGACATTGTCGAAGTAATTGAAATGAGCCTGTTCTTCTTCGATGATAGTTTCAAAAAGTTTTACCGAAATGCTGTCGCCGTTTTCGCGGCAGATGAGCAGAAACTGGTTGTAATCATCGATAGTGCTGTCTTCAACCTTTGCGTTGAACGGAAAAACCTGTTTTACCTGCTGACCTTTGGCAATTTTGTCGGCCAGGTCAGAGGTGGGTTCGCCGCCGAGTTCTTTAATTCGTTCGGCAAAAGCTTCTGCATGACGCATTTCGTCGATGGCGATAAGCTTGACGTTGGCGGCCAGTTCGCCCAGATCAGAATTGTCGAGCCCGTAGTGCTGATTCATATACTGATGAATCGCATATAATTCCATTGATCTTGCTTTATTGAGTACTTCGATAACTTTCGCTTTACGTGCCTTCTGCATGATGACCTCCGTAGAATTTAAAAATCTTGAAGCCATTCTACACCAAAAATAAGCAAAAGTTAACAGGCCTTTTCAGAGCAGCGGCAGGAGCTTGTGCCGGCAAGTATGCCGCTGGCAAAGCACCAATGCAGGTTGAAGCCTCCGCATGGCCCGTCGAGGTTGACAATTTCGCCGCAAAAATAAAGGCCTTTGATCAGACGGCTTTCAAGCGTTTCCGGGTGGATCTCTTTGAGCGAAATACCGCCTCTGGTGACCATTGCCGCTTTCCATCCTTCATGCCCGATCACTGTCAGGGGTGTCCAGGCGAGAAGTTTCAACAGCTGATCGCGAGCCGCAGCCGACTGTTGCTTCAATGGTTTCTGTGGCTCGATGCCTGCGAGAAGGCATAATTGGTCAGCCAGTGGCAGGGAAACGAGGGGTGCCAACGTTTCGCGGGCCGCTGCAGCTGGTCGAGCCGCCGATTCCCCGGCAATTCTGGCTCTGATCTCTTCTTCGTTCAGGCCGCGGGTGAGGTTTACCAGAATCGCTACTTCGCCATATTTTTGCAGCAGCGGGGTTATTTCGCGGGCAAAATCGAGAACAACCGGGCCGCGAATGCCATTGGCGGTAAAAATCAGATCACCTTTGGCTTGAAGCTTTTTTTCGCCGGGCATGTTTATTTTTATTTCGGCTTTGCCGACGGTGTCGGCTCGGCAGTTTTTTACCCAGGTCTCTTTCGTCTGCAATGGCAGCATCGCCGGAAAAAGGTCGGTTATTGTATGCCCGACCGCGGCGGCCATCGCCAGCCCCTCGCCACTCGAACCCATGGCCGGCGATGCTTTTCCACCTGTTGCCAGAATCAGTTTTCTACAGCTGATTTTTTCATCGTTGCTTGTCAGACCGATGATGCGCGAGTTGTCGACCAGAAGTTCGGTAACTTTTTGAGAGCAGCGCAGCGTGATTTTTTGTCTTTCGAGCTCTTGTAAAAGAGCTTTTACAACAGTATCAGAGTTGTGGCTCGTCGGAAAAACACGCATGCCATCGGGAATATGGCAGTTTACGCCAATGGATTCGAAGAAAGCGAGCAGTCTGCTGCAGTCGAGCCCGCGCAGCGCCGGAATCATGAAACGCCCTTCTCTGCCGAAACGCTTGATTATTTCGTCGTTAGAGAGGTTGCTGGCAAGGTTGCAACGCCCGCCGCCAGTTGCTTTAAGCTTGATCGCCGGTTGCGGCATTTTTTCGAGCAACAGCACAGACGCTCCGTCGCCGGCTGCAGCAATCGCCGCCGCCATTCCCGCCGGGCCGGCCCCGACAACCACCGTATTAAAATCGCCAAACTGTTCTTTTTGTCTCATTGTCGGATGATACCACACTCAGCAGGCTCTCATTGAAAAAGACCATGAGACATAGCGAAAATTACGGTATCATAAACTTTGAGTGCTGGTTTGTTATGTCAGAATAGTATTGAAGCCGGCAGTATTTATGAGGTTCTCGCACCATTCATACCGGCACCGCTTATTGACAAAGCTGCCAGCCTGGGCTTTCAGCATTGGATAAATCAGGTCGAGAACGAACTGTTCAAAGTCTATTTTCTGAAAAAGAACTAAACCGCAGAATTCTCTGGCAAAAGAGTTTTTGCCAGAGACAACGGCATCTATAGCGTCTTTGCCAGTGTCTTCCGACCTGGTAGGGCTGTCATCGCTCGGATCAATGTTTTTCGGCCTGGGTGGCGGTATCGAAGATCGATCCGATTTCGAAAATGCTTCGACGGACTGGTTGCCAGTGGGTTTTGAAGAATGGAGAGGTAAGTTCTTCAGGGGCATTTTTCGCGGTCTTTGAAGTGTATTCGTCGCTGATGAGCAGCAGCAGGCTGCTCAGAAATTTTGTCGGGCCGTGCGGCATCGGCAGTGTTTCCCAGTTGTCTTTGAACTGCAGCGGGCTTTTCATGACTCTAAGAACCTGTGCCCGGCCAGAAGTGTAATGGCGCAGAAAACAGCGGTAGTTTTCGTCGTTGCTTTCCAGGGTCTGAAAGTTCTTTTCGCAGGCCTGCAGCAAGGCACGATGAAAAGCGGTTACGCCAAGCATGCTGTGTTCGACACTGCCAGGACTGGCTTTCGCAGCGACGCCAGGTATAGGTTGCGGTCTGAGATAAATTGAATAAAATACAACTGAAGCGAGAAAGCTTTTTTGTTCTGCGGGGCCGGCGTTTTTAACCAGCAACGGCGGAAATGGTGCCTGTTCAGTGAACTTGCGGGTAGAAGGCTCGATCAGACCCATTTTTACAACGAGATTGCGCCGGTCAGCCATGAACGTCGAAATCTCCGAGCCGCCAATAATTTTATTGATACCAAAATCGGCTGGTAGCGGCGCAACGATCGGCAGGTGCCTGATTTTTTTGGGAAACCGGTAGAGTTTGATGAAATAGTTCTTGCTGGCCGGGTCTGCGACCTCTGGAATGCTGAATCCCATATTTTTGAAGCTATTGTAAGCAATATTGGTGATATCAGCGGCATAAGTGGCCACAAAGCTTAATGGCTCGACGACTTCGACGGGTTTGGCTGTATCAGTAGCAGTAACCGACGGTAGAATGCCGATGCTGAAGCCATAGGTGCCATCGACACGCCAGCCTTCACCGGGGGGCACTGGCCCGGCCTGAACTGTTATGAAAGGAAAAAGCAGCAATGAAACTGTCAATAGCAGACTCAATCTGGTTTTTGTCATATTGAACATAAACAGGCCTACCTTTCAGTGATCTTTTTTTAGTATAATTCCAGTCTATTACCGGGCCGGGCATAATGCAATCAATTGTCAGACAATGATGGGTGGCAGGCAAACAATGCTTTAGTGGTCTGCATGGTGATCATTGCATTGTTGTCTGCCGCTGTTCATGAGCCGGTATCGACTCGACGCCTGAGCAGGCTGATTTCAGATTTTTCCGATTGCCAGGTATGAAAAAATGCTTGCAGAGAACCAGAGAAGAAGGCCGAGCAGCATTGGCGCCGGGCCGGCCTTTTTGAGCGTTTCCAGCGATAATCTGGTTCCGATGAGAAACATAGATAAAATAAGCAACTGTCGGCCAATTGACACCAGGTTCAGCCACAGACTTTCTTGTGATGGAATGACTGTTCTTATCAGTGCAGCGGCGATAAACCCGAGAATAAACCATGGAAACGCATTTGCTCTTTTGCAACCACTAAAATAGCTGCTTGCAACGACAAATGGCGTTATCCACAATGCTCTGGCCAGCTTAACTGTGGTTGCAACCGCCAGCGCCGTGACACCATAATGGCTCGCGGCTCCTACGACGCTGCTGGTGTCGTGAATTGCGAGGCCCGCCCAGACGCCGAAATCATGCTGAGACATGTTCAGCCATTTCCCGATTGCCGGGAAAATAAGCAGCGCCACCGAGTTGAGCGAAAAGACCGTGGCGAGGGCAACGGAAGTTTCTTCGTCTCGCGCCTTGATAGCGGGAGCCATTGCTGCAATTGCGCTGCCGCCGCAGATAGCGGTGCCAAATGAGATAAGTTTTGCCAAACCGGGTTCTATTTTCAGCCATGTCCCCAGAAGGTAGCCTAGAAAGATTGTGAGCGAAATTCCGGTTACTGTGATCGGGAGAGAACTCCAGGCCTGGCTGAGAACTTCTGACAGCGACAGGCCAAAACCGAGCATTATGACAGCGGTTTGCAGCAGGTTGCGGCTCCAGGATGAGCTTGCTTCGGGAAAGGGAGACTTCAGCAGCAAGCCGAAAGAAATTCCGGCTACCAGGGCAGTGCCGGGGCTGACCCCCGGAATGAGACTGGCAGCGGCCAGCGCGAAAAAAAGAGGTTTTTGCAGTGATTTGAGCTTCATAACGGTCTCTTTCTAAGCATCAAACAGATCAGATGTAAAAAACAGGATAAACAAAATGCTGTGTTTGCTGACCTGAAATGCAAAACTGTGTTCAGTTGCTGCCTTTGCTAAGGCTGCAAAAGCCCTGGAACGGAATAGATCGGGGGTGTTTCAAAATAATATCATTTTCACTCTTAACTTTCAAGACAATATGTGTTTGTTAGCCCCTCTGTCAGTTCGTTAGCGTGCTTATGCTCCGGGGTGGGTAAATGGCAGGGCAGCAGTCTATGAGACTGATTGTTGGAACTCAAGGCTTTGCTCCTCAGGCGACAAATTGCAACCCCGTGATTTTTAGTGTGATTGTCGCTCTTTGCCTGTTGCTTTATTGACTAATGGTTGATCGGGCGGTTATACTTGGCCACAGGGTGAGGCAGCGAGATCGTATTTGAAAGGGTATCATTGATGCAGCTTGTTCTGCAGGATAAGCGTGTTGTCGTATTTCAGCCCGCTTCTAAAGATGATATTGAGGCAATAATCGACCTTTATATTAAAGTGTATAAAGGCAAATACACTCTGCCCGAAGTCGCTGATTCTTCTATTATCGCCAAAAAAGTTGAAGACCCTGGCTACTTCTGGACAGTAGCCAAAATCGGCGATCGCCTGATTGGTTCGGTAATTTTTGCTATCGACCCGGTTAACAAAATGGGCAAATCATACGCTGCTGCCGTTCTTGGTGAGTTTCGCGGCCAGGATGTCATGCGCACCATGGTTAAACACGGCTTGCAGCTTCTGACCCAAAAAACACGAACCTGCGACGTTATTTATGCTACGACTCGAACTGTGAGTTTCGCTCCCCAGGTGGTACTTGAGCATCTTGGCTTCATTTCAACCGGTATTTTTCCGAATGTGCGCAAAGTCGAATCTTTCGAAACCCACGGGCTCGAGGTTTATCTCGGTCCGCATTGTCTCGAATACAGACGCACAAACCCGAAACTCATTCCTGAAATTCTCGATTTTTACAGCATAGTGAAGAAAGACCTCTGTCTCGAAGAAGCTGAAACGGTAATTATCGAAGAGCAGGATCCGCGAAAAATGGGGCCGGCAATCAGCTTTGAAGTGCAGAACGATTACGAAACCATCAGCGAAAAGTTCTACACCTTCCAGGATAAAGACCTGATGACCAAGGCTTTTTTTCCTTTTACCGATCCGAATATGTTGTTCTCGGCCAAAGACGGCACGTCCGACATATTTGTAAACTTCAATCCTCTCGACGGAAACGGCGTCATTGTCGGTTATCGCCATTCCGGGAGTGATTTGCGCAACACTTTGATGTGGTTTTGCGAAGAAGCTTCCAAGTCTGGTATGCGTTATATCGAGATGCTGGTGAGCGCGTATTTGCCTCATAAGCAACGGCTTGCCCTCGATGCTAAATTTTTGCCCTGCGCTTATTTTCCTGCAATGAAAATGAATGACGATGGTCTGCGCGAAGACTTTCTCGTGTTTTCAAGATCGTTCGAAAGTCTCGATTTTATGGATATGCACCTGGTAGACAACAATCGTCGCTTTCTCGATGCTTTCATGAAATGCTGGTATGACCTGCTCGTGCGTTGCCAGCCAGATTTTGACGAGGAGTGGAGAATTGGCTGAAGGAAAACCTTTTGAAAACTGCGGGCGACTGTTCGATTGCCCCGATGCTTTTTCGCACAACACCGAGACTCGGCAACTTTTTGACGCGGCGATGAACGAGGCGCTGCGCTGGCATGCTTCCAGATGCCCAGAATTCAAGGCCTTTCTTGCTTTGAACGGCATCTCTGATTTGCGCCAGGAGATCTCGCCCGAAAATATACCGCCGTTGCTGGTCACCGTTTTTAAAGAATTCAAGCTTATTTCGGTGCCCGAAAAACAGGTGAAGATCGAGCTGACTTCATCAGGAACCGGTGGGCGCAAGAGCGCCATCGTTCTCGATCATCGTTCATACCGCCGCATTCTCAAGATTGTCGATGCTATTTTTGCTTCTCTGGGTCTGGTCGATCGCTCGCAGAAGGTTAATTATCTGTGTTTCACTTACGACCCCAAGGTTGCCGGCAGCGTTGGCACTGCCTTTTCTGACAAAATGCTGACCGGCCTGACAGGCCGACGCTCGGTTTTTTATGCTATTCGCTGGAACAAAGCCGTAAACGATTTTGAGTTCGATCTCGACGCCACCGTCAAAAAGCTCATCGAGTTCAGTCGTCGCCCCGAGCCTGTAAGAATTCTGGGTTTCCCCGCTTATCTCTGGCAGGTCTGTAACCGCCTCGAAGAAAAAGGGCAGAGGCTGAATCTCGGCAAAGATTCGTATATCATAACGGGTGGCGGCTGGAAGATGCACAAAGACCTCGAAGTCACCAAGGATATCTTTAAAGACCGCATCGAAAAAGTGCTGGGCATGCCTCGCGAGAACCTGCGCGATCTTTTCGGCATGGTCGAGCATGGCATTCCCTATGTTGACTGCGAAGCGGGGCGCCTGCATGTGCCGATTCATGCCAGAGCCATGGCTGTTGACCCTGAAACGCTGCAGCCGGTAAGCGATGGCGAAGAGGGATTGCTGTATTTGATGACTCCTTATCTGTCGAGTTACCCGTCGATTGCCCTTCTGACAACTGACAAGGCGGTTATCGAGGGCGACTGCCCCTGCGGCCGCCCCGGGAAAACATTCAGAATAACTGGTCGAGCCGGCCTGGCAAAACATAAAGGTTGCGCCATTACTGCTCTCGACCTGCTCAAATAAGAGAAACACCATGAAAGAACAAAAATGTCTTGTTTTTGGGCAAGAATACGATGCCGACTGGCTTGATTCAGAAACCGTCACTGAAGTCCTCGAAATTGCCCGGGAAAAAGCTTCTCTGGCAGCAGAGCCAGACATAGCCTGTATAATCGATATTCTCGACCAGGTTGCAGATGCCTGGGCAAACCCCGCTTACCACCTGCGTAAAAAAGCTGCGGCCATTCTGCCGGGGTTGACGATGTTCAGCCCACAGATGATCGAAGAAGGTTTTGCGGTTATCAGCAGTATCTGCAGACGAAAAAATGTCGAATTGCGTCTGCAGGGCGAACTTGGCGATATTCAGGTTTTGAACGAGGGTGTCGAAAGGCCGCATCATGGCTATCGCCTGCTGGCCAGACCCCGCGGTGTGCTTCTGCACCTGACTGCGGGCAATGTTTTTGTCGGCGCCGTCGACAGTCTTATCTCCGGGATTATCACCAAAAACGCCAATATTTTAAAGATGTCGCGTGTCGACCCGGTTTTCCCACTGCTGTTTCTTGAGAGCATCAAGGAGCACGATCCCGCCGGCATCATCTGGCCCAACCAGGCTGCCCTTCTCTGGAAAGGCGGCGATGCCGCAATCGAAAATGCTCTGTTCAACGCGCCGCTCACTATCGTTTTCTGGGGTGGGCACGATGCTTTACAATCGCTCAAAGCCAGGGTCGGTATGAATACCAGATTGATCGAGAACGGTCCGCGCTATTCTTTCGCCGTTGTCGAAGGCCGGCGGATCAGAAATGCGATTTCGCCGGCAATGATCAAAGGTCTGGCTCTCGACCTCTGCCGCTGGGACCAACAAGCCTGCTCTTCGCCTCATGTGGTCTATGTCGTTGATTCAGACGTAAAATCGGCACATCAGCTGATTGAAGCTCTTTATGACGAGCTGATTCAGCTGCGCGAAGAACTTCCCCTCGGCAATCTCAGTTTTGATGAAAAGGTAGAGATCCGCAAGGTGCGTGAATTGGCAAGAATGGCGCAAGCTCGCGGTGAAGGCCGACTGGTCTGCCCTGAAGACTTCAGTTTTACGCTGATACTCGAGTATGATGCAGCATTCAAAGTTTCCTGTCTGAATCGTACGCTTTTTATCAAAGTAGTGCCCGATATCGACAGACTGTTCGAGCAAATTCGCCCTCTGGCTGCTTACCTGCAGACCGCAGGGTTGTATTGTGAAACAGAACTGCATCGTGTGCTGACAGACGGGTTGTTTGCCATCGGAGCAAAAAGAATAACCGAGATTGGCGGAATGAGCGAAGGCCACGATGGCGCGCCGCACGAAGGCGACTTTTTACTGCGTCGCCTTGTCGAGTGGGTCGATGTTGAATACCGCAACGATGCCGCCGGCAGGGTCGAAAGTTTGCTGCGGCAGATCGATTCGGCGCCTTATTACCGTCAGATTATTGCTAAAGCTGGTGGTTGCGGCTTCGAAAATTTTCACAAGCTGCCGTTGCTCGATCGTGAGACTTTTTACCGCAATTCACCGCCTGAATCAGAGGCCATTCTGACCGGGCCAATGGCCGATGCTTACGTTTACGCTTCGGGCGGCACGACCGGCAGCCCGAAGTTCACCTTTTATTCGAATGCAGAATACCGCTATGTGACAGACGTTCTTACCGACATCTATCGCAACGCCGGTCTTTGTGCCGGTGACAGAGTGGCAAATCTGTTCATTGCCGGTAACCTCTGGACCAGCTTCAACGTCGCCGGTCGGGCTCTCGAAAATCTTGGCTGCCTCAATCTGCCGGTGGGTGGCGCCTCTGACCTCGAAAATATTCTCAAATATATGCAGATTTTTGAGGTAAATGCTGTTGTGGGGTTGCCGTCGATCATAATCAATCTTGCCGAAGAAATTTCGCGGCGAAAGCTGGGTATAAAAATCGAGAAGATTCTTTACGGTGGCGAGCATCTCCGGCCGCAAACCTGCGATTTTTTACGTGACACGGTCGGTGCGGTTACCATTCGTTCAGCCGGTTATGCCTGCGTCGATACCGGGCCTGTTGGCTGGCAGTGCCTGCATCTCGATGGCTCGATACATCACGTTCTCGACGAATACTGTCATGCAGAGATTCTCGACCCTGTTACCCATCGGCCGGTTGCTGCCGGTGAAGTGGGCGAAATTATCGTAACCAATCTCAATCGCACTCTCATGCCGGTAGTCAGGTATCGCACCGGAGACATGGGGCGCTGGGTCGATGCTGGTCTCTGTCGGTGTGGCTTCAAGGGGCTTTCTTTTGAACTGCTGGGTCGTTGCGATGATTTGCTGGTAATCGGTGGTATCAACCTGTTACCGGTAGATGTGGCAGCCGGGCTGGCTTCCTTGCCGGTCAGTCAGTCATTTCAGATTGCTGCCCAGACTTTTGCCGGCAAAGATCGCCTTTGTCTCAGACTCGAGGCTGAAAAACCGTTATCAGAACATGAGGTTGTCGAGGCCCTCAAAAAAGGCTCGTATAAAATTGCTGAATCGCTCAACGACGGCTGGATGAACGTCTTCATCGAATGGTTCAAGCCGGGCGGCATCAAACGCAATGAGCGTACCGGCAAGCTCAAGCCCGTCATAGACGAAAGATTTGCCTGATAATAGGCTTTCGTTGCACTCGCAGCGAGAATTCTCGCTCTCTGGCCTGCTTTCTATCTACTATCCACTGATAAGTTTGAGTTTCTCTTCCCGGGTCAGAGATTTTATCTGCAGTTCTCGTTTGGAGGCGGTTGAACGGTCGGCAAGAATTTCGACATATTTGAGAACTACCGGTCTTCGACCTCGGGTGAAGCGGGCGCCAGTACCTTCGTTATGTGCATGAATACGGTTTTTCAGGTCGTTGGTAATGCCTGTATAAAGACTTTTGTCGCGGCACTCGACTATATATACGCACCAGTCGCCGCTTTTCGTTAAAGTGCTCATTTCTGGTTGAGAAGCTGGTAATAAACCAGAGGCCTGGCTACGTTTTTGACCGGTGCTGATTCGGGACCCTGAAATTGCCATTCAGAAGAATCGCCGATTATTTCTCTGACTTGTTCGGTTATGAGAATCTGATTGGCTTTTGCCAGACCCTGCAGTCTGGCGGTTATGTTCATGCCCGAACTGAAAGCGGTCAGATCGTCATTTGGGCCAATCAGGCCAACTACGGCCGGGCAGAAGTTTACACCGATTGCGACGCCAAACCTGGAAAAATCGGGGTGTTCCTGAATATCTCTGTTTTCAGGAAGATTTAAAAATTCACTGGTAAAGTCGACGATGATTTCGGCTGATTTTAACAGCTTATTTACTATTTCATCAGGAGTCTGCTGGTAAAACGGAGGTCCGAACAGCAGAATCAGGCAGTCGCCGACAACTTTGTCGAGGCAGGCTTCAAACGGGAACACTCTTGCGATGATGCCGTTCGACCATTTATCGACAAAATTGGTAATGCGCTCCGGGCTTTTGAGTATCTGTTCGCTCATTTTGGTAAAGCCGGAAATATCTGCGAAAATTACCCCTATCTGCTCTTCTCGCGGCGTCAGATAACGCTTTTCATAGCCGGGTTCACTGATCAGCCTGGTGATGACCTTGTCGGAAAAGAACTTTCTGAGCATATTGCGTTCACGGTTGAAGTCAACCAGGCGTTGTCTGAGGGTTTCGGCAAAAACCTGAACAATCTCACGGGCAAAAATCGAAAAATTATGACCTTTTTCTGGCACGAAAATGACCTTGCCGATCAGGTCTTCTTCGATCAAACCGTCGAGAAGATATGTGATAGTAAGGTTTTCGGCACCGATTACGCCAGTCAGGGCTTCAGAATCGGAAACCAGAGAGTTACCGCAATTTTTTATGAACTCGTCGAGTTCAGCCAGCGGGGAGTCAGTTGAGTCGTTGACCCTTTGCGAACCTTCATAAACGAGGTAGTTGATGTTTTCCTGGCCGGTCAGCTCGTGGTCTGAGTAAAGTATGACGAGACGTTCGAAAGGCACCGCCTTTTTAAGAACATATACGGCACCGTCTATCGAATCGGCGATAGAATGGTTCTTTAGAGCTGACTGCAGACCCATTATCAGGCTGTGCTTCAGACTACTGCTGTGTATGCTGTAGAAAAAGTTGTCGAGGAGTTCGCTGACGCAATCCAGCATGGCTTCGCCCATTTTCTGTTCCGGCGCAGAGTCGTTCGGAAAGGCAATGGCAATGCTGCCGGTTATTGTTCCGGCCATTTCTATGGGTTGGGCGAACCACCTGTTCTGACCGAGAGCGAAGCTTATGACCTCACTGACTTTATGTAGCTGCGGTGCCTGTTTCTTTATGCCTGTTTCACAGTGGCCATAACAAAAGGTGCGATGATTGAGGTTTTCATCCTGAGTTTCAACAAACAGGGCGCTGACCTCGATGTGCTCCTGCAGAAAAAGGAAGACGCACTCGAGTGAGCCTCCGAGGTCGCGATGAGTTGTTTGCAGATTCTCGACAAGACTGTCGAGCCCCATGTGCAGGTCGCGGAGTTTTTGTAATTCACACAGATTGAAGGCCATTTTATACCTCGCAATAACTGAATTATTCTTTAAAACTGTGGGCCAGTACTTTCCAGGTTATGAAACCTGCGAGTATCATCCAGGCAATGCCAACCAGCCAGTCAGGGAGATAGAGCATTTCAGCAATTTTGTATGCGTCTGACCCCCTTATTGACCGATCAATAAGGTCTTCTTTTATATCGATCAGAACGTAAAAGCACGAAGTCAAACCAAGAAACTTCAAAAACTGGTCGCAGATTTTTTCATTGGCGTAACTCGCCAGGGCGAGCAGCCCAAAGCCAGTAACCGAACAAATGATTACCCCTTCAAGGTTACGCACCCAGATTGCCGTGACGGTAAGCAACAGAAACCCGAGTCCGGCGGTGATCTGCTGGTCATATCTCGTTTTTACGGCGCCAAGAAGAATAAGACACCCCCAGAAAAGACTGCCGAGATAGCCGGCGCTGATTACGATAAAGCGAATACCTCCGGCTGTCCAGCATACGCCACCCAGATTCGCGTTCACTTCGATTCTGACGATGCTGCCACCTGTAATAACGGCGGCCAGCCCGTGAGAAAGCTCGTGAAAAAATACCGTGAGATATTTGATCGGCAGGACAAGGGCTGAATCCCAGAAGTATAGTGAGATCAAAAACAGAACCATGGGCAACGCCATTCCTTTGGCATTGCCCGTCGTTCTGCTCGAAGAAGACAGTAGCGCGTCGTTGTTCAAGAGGTTTCTCCAGAAGATTCAGCCGCTGCTGGTTTGAATTTGAAGAAACGATAGAGCAGATACATTGCCATTGCCGCAGAAAAACCGAGCTGTACGAAGTGGTCTGCCTGATAAAGCTTCAGATAAACTGCAATCGCAAGTATTATGCCCTGCAGGGCAGTAACCAAAAACCATTTGTAGTGGTTTTTCGAAGTGAACATTTTTATCACGCCGATGGCGGCAAGAATTCCCACCAGAATCATGACCAGCTGAAACCAGAAACCTTTGCCTTTTCTCGGGTTGACCAGCATGCCTTCGATGAAAGGAGCACGACCAGTCGGGTCAATCTGCAGCATCGAGAACGATATTGGCCAGTTGGTTGTGGGAATTTTGAATTTGACCGGCAGTAGACCAGTCTGCCCGAAAACTTTTTCGCTTTGTCGCGTCTGAATTTGCAGCTGGCTTTGCTGGCGCTTCTGAATATTCGAGTAAGTGTTCAGAGAAGAAAAGTAGGCCGTGTTGTTGAGAAACCTTGTTTCGGCAGTTTTCTGCAGGCGGTCGACATTGCCCTTTTCGCGCATGAGCTCGTAACCTTCCGGCAGGTAGACTATCCAGCTCAGTTCGCTGATTGGCAGGTGCGCTGATGGTAATTCAACATAGGTTTGATTGAAAGCGGCCAGGGGATTCCCGAATTTGAAGGCGTAAACGATTTCTACCGGAAACGGTCTGGATTCGCCGCGTTCTATCGTCGATCGGACGATCGGCAGATTGTAAACGCCAAGCTCCTGGTCGAAGCCTGATCTGACAGATAATCCCGCAACCTGTGTACTCCAGAGCTCGGTCGGATGACTGCCGATCTGCGGCAATTTGACCTTGAGAAATTGCTCTGAATTGTTCCTTACTTCATAAACAACGCGGGTGAGCAGGTAGCCATCTTCGTTCAACAGAGTCATGGCTTCGGCGCGGTCGATGACAGCGGTCTGCTGCTCGATGTCCTCAGGGCGGGCAATGACCAGTTCAAGATTGTTGGGATGTCTGAGAAACTTGAATGCGTAGGGTGTCTTTTCAGGGCGTTCCCTGTTCCAGCCTTTGAGAAATTCGCCGGCCACGATCGATGAGTAGCCGTCTGTAATACCTGTTACAGATATTTCCAGGGCATTTATGCAGCCGATGCCGAGCAGGCCCCACGACTGTTCTACGTTGAGAGGAATTATCTCTGGAACCAGATAATTTCCATCTTTCAGATTCTGGATATCTTCTTCGAATTCAACTGTCAGCTCGGTGTTGCCACGGATTTTAGACTTGAAAATGATATCGAGACGTCTTTTGTCGTTTTCTTCGACCAGTTTCCAGTCTTCTATCAGTTTGTTCTCGATTTTGAGAATTCGAATTCTTTCAGGGATCTGGAAGCTGCAATCAGCAATCCCGGCTCCGCCCATTATTTTAAGCTCGAAGGTGTTGATGCCGCTGACAAAGCCTTCCTTGAAATGCAGCAGGTTGTGCTGTCTGACTGTCACCCTGGTCTTTTCTTCAATGACCACAGGCTCTTGTGTGTTATCTGTTGCCTGTTCTTCAATCGGCAGGGTTTCTGCTGGCTTTGCTGCAGCGGTATTGCGATACAGTTCGAAATTGACCGACTGGGTCGGTGGTAGAATCGCTTTGAATACGGTTTTATCGGCTGTTTTTTCGCTGTTTCTCAATACTCCGGGGTCGATCCAGGCTTCGCAGTCTTTCTCGTTAACGGTGATCTGCAGCGAAGAAATACAAACCGGAATCATGTTGAGCGTAAAGCGGCTGGAATGACGGTATTCACTGGAAGACATGGGAATGAAAAATTCGACGTTTATCATTACCGGCCCGGAAGCGTTGGTCATGAACCCGTAGGCGGTCTCGCCACGGTTATCTATGAGTGTCATCGACAGCGGTTTATCGTCGATAGATGCCGAAGAGGGTATGGCATCTGTCGAAAGCAGGCCAACCTTTTTCCAGCCGGCGTTAAACAGGTCGAGCTTGAAGCTGGCGCTGAATCTGACACCTTTTTCTTCAACGACCCCGTGATATTTTACCGACTCAAATCTGTATTCGTTGGGAGAAACAATTTCCGGCACTTTTTCTGGAGTGATGTCTTTGAGGTAGTTGTAGTCGCTTTCGGGCACTATTACAGCTCGATCGGCACTTGGCAAAACCTTGTTCAGATCCTGGAACGGTGCCATTACCCTGATTTCGCGAGGTGTGGAGGCAAAGGCCGCGACTGAACAGGCAGAGAAGATTATTGCCGCCAGCAGCATGGTCAGGCAGACGCCTATTCGCCCGGAGTTCGGCGGCGTGTTTGAATCGATATTGATAGAAGGCGGCGAAGCGTCTGATTCAGGCAGTTTTATGAAGCTGAACAGCCAGATTGTTTTCCAGACGAAAGCTCCGGCAATGGCCAACCAGAAACCGGCGTTGGCGGCGTCTCCGATGCTTTTCAGCTTGAGGTCGAATACTGAAAGAAGAACGATCAGCAGTGCCGCGAAAGATATTTTGGCAGGCATGCGAAGAAAGGCGCCGGCAACGAAATACATGGCGCTGAACAAAGCCAGAACAAAGGCAATGATCTCTGCAGAACTCAACACCGATGACCAGACATACTTCAGGTTTATCGAAGGGCAGGTGCTGTTAGCCAGCAGGGCACCATCCGAGGCTATTTCAGCCATAACCAGGTCGCGTTCGAATGTATAGAAGTTTTTTGTCATGGTGAACTTCATTTTTATCGGAAGCATGCCTTTTGGTCTGGCTGCGCCAAACCCGCCGGCAGCCTGTGATGGTGCGGCTTTGTCTGCTTCAGATAAAGCCATGGGTTTGCCTGCTGTCTGTGGCATCATGGCGTCAAATGAATCCTTTCGTAAGGATTTTTCGCGTCTGACTTCGAGAGCCGCTGAAACTTCGTTCTTCGCCTCGTAGCCTGCACGACCCGCGTCTGGTGAACCGTGCAGACGACAGTAAATGTAGCCGCCCGCAGCAAGGTTTCCGTTGTTGAGATATTGACAGCCTCTTTCTGGATAAGTGGGCCTGCTTTTCATGTATTTACCGTCGAGAAGCTGATCTATGTTCAGAGATACCATCGGGTTTTCGGGGTTATCCATATTGTACATTTCAACTGACCCGGTCAATACCCGCTGGTTGACGAAACAGGCTTTGTCTCTGGCCTGCTCGCGGGCTTTGCGAAAATTGGGTATTGCCATGGCCGCTAGAACTGCTATGATGACGACGACAATCATCAGTTCTACGAGGCGAAAGCCTTTGCCACCGAAAATGAAACCGAAAACGCTGCAGATGAAAGACCATAGATAACGCAAAATTGTCAGCAGCAACTGACGCGAAAATATTGCCAATACGATTATGGCTGCAAATACAAAGAAGGCAATGGTATCAGGGTGCCGCAAAATCGACCAGGCTGCACGCAGCAGGTGCATAAAGCCTCGGAAAAAGAACGGATCTTTACGGCTGAGCGGGTCTTTAACGGTTCCGACAAAATCATAGAGATGGTAATCTTCGGGAGCGTAGAGATACCACGAAAATCGCGAAACCGGAATGTCTACCAGCGGTGGCGCAAAACTCAGTTTGCCACGCCACTTTATTTCGTCTACCGGTTCTTTGATCATTATCTGCAGATTCATGTCGACCGGTTCACCGATTGTCTGACTCATTTCGAGCGGAATCTGAATGACTCCCGGAAGTCTGCTGTTGCCAGGCCTGACCGGTGTGCCGTTGCAGAAGGTGGAAAGTACTTCGGCTCCTGAGGCCAGCTGCAGCTGCAGATACTGCTTGTTGTTGTTGCGGATGTTCATGGTCAGCAGGGTATTGCTGGATCGATTAGTGGTGAAGGTGGTTTTCACATCCATGCTGTCAGCAACGACGGTTTGTTGAGTAACATCCTGATAACGTTTAATGCTGAGTTTGATCCCGGCCGGACCAGCGTTTTGCCGCCAGGCAAGCAGCAATGGGCGGGTTGCCCGGTCTTTCAGCGGCTGGGGAACTTCAAGCTGGTCGAGGGGGTAGACGCCTTTGTTCAGCGGATTATCTTTGTTGTTTCCTGGCTGAATTTCTACGGAAGTCAGAGCTTCGATGGCGATAGTGCCGAGTTCTCTTTCGATGCCGACGGGTGAGACCTCGGGCAGGTCTACGAGAGTGCTGGAAAGGTCGACCGGTGCTTCGTAAGAGATTTCTATCTGGCAGACATCTTCACGGCCGGGTGAAAATTCGACGCGCAACCTCTTCTGGTTGCCTTCGCGGACCATTCTGTGTGTCTGGGGGCGATCGGCGGTGACAGCAACGATTTCGACCTCATCAGGCACTCTGAAAGAAAAGCCGGTTACCGGGGCCTTGCTGATGGTGTAATCGAAGGTTTTGCTTACATAAATCGAAGTTTCAGCGAGGCTGGCGAGGGTATGCGAGCGAACATAGAGCAAGGGCTGCACGACAGGTTTTGGTTGTTCTTCAGGTATGGCAACGGTTATAGAGGCGGGAGTTTCGGAAGCGGTGACCGCCGTCATGGCTGCTGCTTCTGGCGGCAGCGTTTCTTTGGGCTGCAGCTTGGCGAATTTGCGCCGCCATTTTATGCTGACGTCACTGTTGGCACCTAACCAGCCGATGAATTCGCAGCCGCTGTCCGTCTGGTTCTCCAGGATGCTGAAGTCTTTAAAGGTTGTGCTGTCGATCGAGAGAATGAAACCTGTCGTTTTCAGCTGCATGAATGCAAGTGGGATTCTGGTCATGTTGAACTGCATGGTGAACAGGTCGTCGATGTTTTGTACCGGTACCACAAACGATACTTTGCATTCATGGGCACCTTTGCCGGATACCGGCAGCGAAAACATGGTGTCTTTCCAGTTGTTCTGGCTGAGCGTGTCGTTGGCCGAGCCGAAAGTTCCGTAGGTGTTCTGCAGTATATTCTGCTGACTCAGTTTACCGAACTGAACCTGGCGTGTCTGACCGGCAAACCCGCTGGTTTTGAGAGTTGTCTGGCGGCCGTTGAGAGTGACAGCTTCTACGGCAAGGCTGCCCCAGAAAAGCGGTATTTCGTGCCAGGAATCGGTGTATGTTTCGATTTTGAACGAGGCGTCGATGAAAGCGAAGTTGTCTTCGAGATGCCCCGACAGCCTGGCCGAATTTACCTGATAGAGGAGGGGAGGCGGGTCTGCTACCGGTGTTGAAGATGAGGCGAGCCAGGTTTCTTTGGCTTTTTTCAGTGCTTCAAATTCTTCGATGGGTAGGATGAAGTATTTGCCGGCATCTTTCTGAAGAACTTTGTAAAGATCTTCGTAAGGCACCAGCGATTTGATGACATTTATTGCCGGAATGGTTTCTGAACGGCGCGGCTTGCTGAAATCAGGGTTTTCAGACGAATTTATTATCTGCAGCGAATCTGCAGCAGGCATGACCACGATCTGCTGGTCAGGCACGTTGTTGGTCTGATGAGTCTGCTGAAAATCATGCTGTGCAAAAGCCGGCAGACACAGAAAAAAAGTCAGAACAAAATAGAGAAGCAGCGATCTCGGTTTCATGTTTCCCCCCAATAGGCCGTTCGGCTGAATCGTCAGCGTTCAGTGTACAGCAAAAAATCGGGGGCTTCAATAAAAACCTCGGGTCAGTATTTTTTGTCAAAAACCATGTCGTTTTCGGCTGGAATATAGACCGGATCGATGATCAGACGGTTTCTGCGTTTGTGGATTTCTGAGTCATAATGTTTTTTAATGGTTTTCCAGTCAGAAAAAGCGAGCATGTCGCGCAAAAAATTCAGAACACGACGATGGTCGTAAAGATTGAAAACCGGGAACTCTACGGTGAGAAGGTCGATGGGAGCCGAACATTCTGTGAAACGCCTACCCCAGCTTTGCCGAAAATGCCCCTGTGAGTCACAGCAGTTGAGCATGATGATTTTATAGGCATGCTCGGGAAACTCTGTTGCATCAAGGTCTTCTGAAGTGGCACGTATCACCCGATAGGGCGTGACGTGGCGATCCTCGATCAGATCGCCGTTGCCGCATTTGAAAATGTCATCCATCGCCGCAAAAGCCATGCCACCGCCGTAGCGGGCATGCCCGGAATAAATGACCACATCTATGCTCGGGTCTTCAAGAGCTTTTTTGAAGATCGATTTCGGGTTCTGGTTTATCTGCGTGATCATACCGATCTCGATGAGAACCGGCTTGCCCCGATAATACAGGCGTTTGCCGTTGAGCGTTTCGAATGCCGGAAAAGAACCCATGATGGTGTCGCGTGGGTGATCCCAGCCCCAGAATACTGCTATTCGCAGTTTTCCGTCGGCAAACATGGCATCATAGTTGGGCTGCCCCTTAGGGATCGGATCTTTGGCAGATCTTTCGACGGTGCGACGCACCGCAGCGCCGTTGAGCAGCACTGCCAGAAGGGTGAGGCAAACAAAGCCTGTGAGGGCATAAAGAATTCTTTTTCGCATACACCCTGAAAATCGGCAAAAATGAAGTTTTTACTTATATATAAAAGAACATGCTTCAATTCTGCTTTGCAACTTTTTCTGGCAGCCATTATTACTGCTGCAGAATCGGATCAGACCTCCGCTGTCAGGCTTTGCTGAAATCTGCGAAAGCCTGTTTGAATGCCTCTATTCCGCCCATGCGATCTATCATCAGGCCGAACCGCTGGTGAGGCTTCGCATTCTGGCGATAAAAATTCACCAGCTTGTCAATCAGACCAAGAGCCTGACTGTCGTCAAGTTCGGCGGCGAATTCAACAGCCAGTCTTGGCATAGCACCGCCATTGCCGCCGACGAATAGTTTCCAGCCCTTTGGCATACCAACCAGGCCGATGTCTTTTATGCAGGTCTCAGCGCACTGATTCGGGCAGCCACTGACGCCCATTTTCATTTTTCCGGGCAGTTCCAGGCCGTGATATAATTTGTCGAGCTGCATTCCCATGCCGAGGCTGTCTTTGATGCCACGTTTGCAAAAGGTCGTGCCTGGGCAGGCTTTGATACTGCGCACGCATAAACCCACAGCGGCGCCTTTTTCCATGCCGAGATCAGCCCATACGCTTTCAATGTCGGCAGAATCGAGGCCGACGATGGCAATGCGCTGCGCGCTGGTGATTTTGATTGCCGCTGCTTTGAATTTTTCTGCGGCAGCTGCAATTTTGCGCAGAGTATCGGGGCTCACAACCCCGCACGGAATATGCGGCGCAACCGCGTAAGTCTGCTTGTCTCTCTGAATGATAACGCCAAGTTCTCCATCTTTAAGCATGTTTTGTCTCCTGATGTGACTATTGGTCTGAATATTTGCCGTCGATCGATCTGATCGTGTGTGGGTTGCTGCCAGGTATCTGCAGGTCTTCAGGCAGCCTCGTCTGTCTGACGTTATCATAACAATGAATGGCAGTAAAGCGCTTTATAGCTGCCGGCATGCCGAAAAAACCGAATCCGGGCTGATTGGAAGCGGGAAAGCAACCGCCAGAGGCCTGTGCAGTGGTCGGCCCGAAGGGTGATGGCAGGCGGTCGTCGAGTAGTCTGGCGCATTTCTGGCGGCAGAGTGGGGCTATCTGCCTGTAAATATGGTCGTCGGCACCGGAAATGTCAGAATACAGGCTCAGACTGTTGAGATTATCAAGTTGGTTTACCGCTGCAGCAAACTGTGTGTCGTTTTCGAGGGTTACAAAAAGGATCGCGGGGCCGAAAGCCTCATCCTGAAGCTGTGCCGCCTTTTGCAGCCATGTTTTGATGTCAAGATGCAGAATCGTGTAAGGGTGCAGAAAAGGTGTCGGCTGGTAAAATTCTTTACGGGTAATTTTGCGCGCTCCCAGCCTGATGAAGTGAGAAAGCTGCGAATCGAGATTTCGCGCCGTCACGTCAGACAGCAGGGGTTTGCTGCTGGCAGCATTGAACTCATCGACCATCGCCCGGATGAGTGTTGAAGATTCCTTGTTTTCGACGAGAAAGACTATGCCGGGTTTATGGCATGTCTGGCCCTCGTTTAATCTGACGCTGTCGCTCAATTGCCTGGCTATCTGATTTTTTTGTTCGTTGACCGCTCCCGGAAGCAGAACTACCGGGTTAGGACCGCTCATACCGATGAAAGAAAGATTGCCGGCATGGTCTGCGCTCTCTTTGAGAAGCATGCCTGCTTTTTTGCTGCCCGTAAATGCTATGGCTCCGATCATCGGGTGGGCGGCCAGGCGAAGACCAAGATCACTGGTGGTGTCAAAGAAAAACTGAAACATAAAGCCAGGCAGTTCAAGCTGACTGACAATCTGGCTGATAATTTTTGCCAGCTTGTAGCTGGTCAGAGGCAAAGCCGGGTTTGCTTTGGCAATGATTGAGTTGCCTGATACGATCGCACACGCAAAGTCATTGCCTCCGCATGAATTCAGACTGAACGGGTTGCAGGCCGGCCCGAAGATGACGACGGGGCCGGGAAGGGGGCCGCGGATCGACCTGACGTTGCTGCGCGTATCGATTGTGGCATCGCGCCAGGTGCGGTTAAGGCAAAATTTTGCTGCTTCGTCGAGCTGTTGCAGCATGATCGAAAATTCCTGCTCTACCAGGAAGGGGCTGTAATTCAGCCCTGTTTCTATGTGAGCGGTTTGGCAGAGCTCTTCGGCATTTTGCTTTAAAGCGTCGCACAGAGCTTGTAGAAAGTCAGATCTTTGCGTAAATGAGACTTGTTGAAGACTTTCGCGACCAGCCTTTTCAGCCTGCAGCATTTCATCGATATCAAGAAAACTCGATACGGGGAAGCTGTCTGGCAACTGTTTGCCTGAAATCGGGTTGATGGCTTTGAAGGATGAGACTGGAAAGCTGGCCTCACGCCACTCCCCGTTGACCAGTATCGGGTGATGAACCATATCCTGCTCCTTGCATGTCTTGAAACTTAGCCCGTTGAGAATCTCACAACTCCAGACGGCGGCCATTTTCAAGCCGGTTTGTTTGAATATAAAAGAGATTGTATCAGAAGATACAATCTCTTAAAACAGTTTTGCTCAAAATCACCGGACAAATGCCAGGAGTTAGTGTTATTGCCTTATTCGCCGTATTTTGTGCGACACAAAGACTTATAAAAGATAGTTGTCAGGCCGAGACCCGGTCATTTTCGGCCTGGTTGTCAGTATGCCCGTCATCGATTTTGAAGCCACTGGTGACGAGTCTCAGCTCTTCTGTGACGGCATGAAGGTCGCGGGCAATTTCTTCGAAAGATTCGGGGTTCAGACTCTTTTTATCAATTTTTTCGCGCAGGCGATTATTTGTCGCTACCAGTTTTTCGATCACTTCGCGGTCTTTGGCGACCATTTTGCATAATGATTCCGACATCTGGTTGAACGCTTCCTGGAGATCTTTGAGTTCATCGCCGTGTCGCAGTTGAATCTGCTGGGTAAGGTCGCCAGAAGCTATCATCTTCGTTGTCTCTTCAAGTCGAAAGACGGGCCCCGCAATCTTGTGTGAGACAAATATCGATAAAATGGCTATGGCCAGAATGAAAACGACTATCCATCGCATCAGAATGCTGTTGACCGTGTCGAATATGTCTGAAAGCTTGTCGAGGGTCAGGTCGGGAGTGTTGGCGATTCGACTCCATGAAGTGTGGTAGATGATCCAGCCGACGCCAAAAGCTACCAGAAGCATGGTTGAGATGATGATGCCCATGTATCTGAGTTGTAGACCGGTTTTGATCAGGTAAGTTCGCCTTCGATGCTTGTTCATGTTATTCTCCGCTGGTGTGAACGGTGCAGATAACCCTGCCGCGTTCGTCAAATTTGTATTCGCCTCTGTCGGGGCAAAGTCTGATTTCGATTAAAAAGCCTTTTTCTTTGAGAGTGTCGAGGTCTACTTTTTTGCCGCGTTCGATTATGCTGCGGGTGTTGTTAACATCGTATTCTTCTACCGCTGCCTGGATTTTTTGACGTATTTCACGGCATGAAATACTGTAAATGCCGGACTGCATGTTGAGAAACTGCGGGAAAAAGATGAAGATCGACACCAGCAGCCCGAATAGAATGAATACTATGGCATATAAGGCAATACTGCCGCCTCTGTTTTGGCCATGTAAAATGTTTTTGTTCAAGTTTTCCTGCATCGGAATATTCCTGTTTTACAAAGTCTGTGGTTTTATAATCGGCAGATTTATTGTAACAGATCAGTCTGAATCTGCCGGGGCTTCGTTGCGCAGCTTGTCGAGCATCTGCTCGAATCTTGGCGGCAGAGGTGCTTCCAGTTCAAGTGTCTTGCCGGTAACCGGGTGCTTCAATACCAGTCGGTAGCTGTGAAGAAAGTGTTCGGCTTTTTTGCCCTGCCGTTTGCCCCCGTAAGTGACATCGCCAAGCAGTGGGTGTTTGGTGAACGCCATGTGCACACGAATCTGGTGGGTTCTGCCGGTGAGAATTTTCACTTTTACAAGAGTTGCGCCCTTGAGGTATTCCATGACCTCAAAGTTGCTGATCGCCATTCTGCCTTTTTCAGCAGAGGTGGCTTTCATTCTTTTGCGATGAATTTTATCCCGTTCGATGGCTACTTCGATGCGCCCTTTGCGGTTGACTATATGCCCCTGAATTATTGCGATGTACTCTTTTTCGAGTTCGTGGCCGGCAAAAGCTTCGGCAAGCTTTTTATGCACTTCACGCGATTTTGCGAGAATCATGACCCCGGAGGTGTCTTTGTCGAGGCGATGCACGACACCGGGGCGGGTCGGGGCTCCGACTGGACTGAGTTTGGTGTGACCGAGCAGAGCGGAGACGACGGTAGTCGTTTCTTTGCCGGCACCGGGGTGAACGACCAGCCCGGCAGGTTTGTTGATCGCTATAAGGTAACAGTCTTCATACAGAATCGGAAAATCAAGTGAAGTGGCCTTTATTTCGGAATCAACTTCGTCGGGGCGAAAAACTATCTCTATTTTCTCGCCACCTTTAATTTTAAGGCCGGGTTTTACCAGCTGGTTGTCGACTTTAATTTCGCCGTTTTTCAGCATTTCCTGGGCAAGGGTTCGAGATACTGAACCGAATTTTCTGTTGATCGCCAGGTCAACGCGCAATCCGGCATATTCTGGCTCTACTGACCAGGTTTCATGTTTGCTCATTTGTTTTTGTCTCCGCTGCCAGCATTGTAATTGTAACAGTATACCACTACCAGACAGGCTATGGCCATAAGAACAGTTGCGCCAAGCTGTGACGGCGAAAGATGCATGGCTGTGTAAAAACCACCTCGGTCGTCGTCGCGCCAGAATTCTATCAGAAAACGCCAGAGAGAGTAAGCGGCAAGATAGAGACCTGACAGTATCCCGGGTCTGAGCCTCTGTCCGGTGATTTTTTTATGCAACAGAAGATTGCTCACAGCACCGGCAGCGACAAGAAAAATACTCTCATACAGCTGGGTCGGGTGACGATAACAGCCTGGCGGGTCTTCGGGCAGGCGGTATATGCTGATCATATCAGTTGCAGCGCCGTAGCAACAATTGTTCAACAGGCAGCCAAGTCGGCCGATAGCGTGGCCAAAGGCCAGCGGCGGGATTAGGCAGTCGAAAGTCGCGGCCACGGGTAACTTTTTGCGGCGCAGATAAATCAGCAGCCCAACTGCAGCTGCCGCAAAACCGCCGAAAAATACCAGGCCGCCTTCGTGCAGTGCTGCGTAGTCTGCAAATGAAGAAAACTGGTGCGGAAAAAGTACTATATAAAGTATTCTGGCTCCGGCGATCCCGCAGATCGATAGAATCAGCATGAGGTCAACCAGATCTGGGCAGGTAATGCCGGTTTTCCGGCAGTTGATCTTGAATAGCCATATGCCGAGAAGAAGGGCCAGCAGCATGAGAATGCCGTATGTATAGTATGGAAGCTGTAGAGCTGCTGAAAATCGCATCTTCAGGAAGCCTGATCGAGACTGATCGCCGACTGGTCGGGCAATATGCGCAATTTGCAGCTGCGATCGATCAGTTTCCAGGTGATTATTGCGGCACAGATCGCCCCTATTCCGATGAGCTGTGAAAGCTTCAGGCCAAGAAAAACTTCGGGGTTTTCGGCCCGCAGAAATTCGATGAAAAATCTGAAAAAGCCATACAAAGCCATGCAGGCAAGAAAAACCTCGCCGTAATTGCGTCTGAATCGTCGCAAATAATGCAGCGCTCCCCAGATTATCAGGGCTGCCAGAGATTCATAAAGCTGTGTGGGGTGCTGTATGCCCGGGCCGGCATGTTCAAAATGAAATCCCCACGGGTAGCTGCAGGCGATGCCGTAGCAGCAACCGTTGAAAAAGCAGCCAAGGCGGGCCAGCATTATTCCAGCCGGCAGGCCGAAACCGATGCAGTCCATCGTTTGCCAGAAGGGTATTTTGCGAGCCTTGAGATAGAGCAGATCAAAAATAAAGCTGCTTATTACCGAACCGTAAAAGGTTAAGCCGCCCTGTTCAAAGGCGAAAAAGTCTGAGAAAGTCAGCTTTTCCGGATTATACTCGAGAAGAAAAAGCAGCCTTGAACCCAGAACGCCAACAATCAGCTGAATTATCAGCATGTCGAAAATAGCTTCGTGGTTGAGGCCGCTTTTGCGTGCTTCGCGCAGGATAAGAATGGTGCCGAGACTGTAACCGGCCGCGATCAGCAACCCATATGTGTAGACGTTGAACCAGGGAGTTGAAAACAGTATGGGATACATGGCCCGACTCAGGCCGCTGATGCCGTGAGACCTTCGGTGTCAGGCTCTTCATCTGCTTCTTCTTCAGGACTGAGGAAAAAGATGTCGACGAACAGCATGAAGACGCCCAGATCGATGGCAATGTCAGCCACATTGAATACCGGAAAGTCGAATGAACCAAAATGAAACAGAAAGAAGTCGATGACAAAGCCGTAACAGACACGGTCATAAAGATTGCCGATAGCTCCACCAACCAGAAGAGCAAGTGCCCAGCGGGTCAAACGCTCTTCTTCAGGGAGCTTGAGGCTGTAATAAGCTATTATGACAATCATGGTCACAGCCATTAAAATGGGCGGCAGACGCCAGTCTGGAAACCAGCCGAAGGCTACACCCGGGTTTTTGACGAAGGTGAGAGTGAAGAAATCGTCTAAGACGTTCACTGGCAGAATGTGCGAATTGTTGACCACTATCATTTTGCTGAGACGATCGACGACGAAAAACAAAAAGGCATACAGCAGGACGGAAGGTGAGCGCAGGTGGTAACCCAGATTTCTGATTACAAACAATGGATAAACCGCCAGTGTATATAGCCCCGTAAACAGGTAGGTTGCTGTCCAGACCAGTGCGTTGCTGATAAGTTTCATAGTTTCCCTGAAAATAAGATAACGATTCAAATCTTCAACCTATTCGGCAGGTTCCACATATTTTTGAACGAAAAAATGAGAAATATTAAAAACTAATGACCGGGCTTCGCTTTGCCGATAAACCAAAGGTATCAGTATAAGACATTGAATCTGGAGGTCACAGATCTTTTATGAAGTCTTACCGTCGCCTGCATGAACATTCATGGCTGTTTCTGATCGTGCTTACAGCAATAACGGTCTTTACGGCAGGGTGTTCTTCGAGTTCTTCCAGTTCCGGTGGCAACGTCAACCCTCTCGGAGCTTATCAAGGTACCGGCAATTCGACCGGTCTGATTACCGATGGTACGGTTCAGAACCCCGGCCAGATTTCGTCGCCGATCGTTTCGGTTCCGACACAGCCCGGCGGAATCGATGGGCATGACAATGCTCCTCTTCTTGATAACATGCATCCTGGCTGGCAGCAGGCTTCCTGTTTAAGCTGTCACAACGATACTACCCGTAACCCTGATCACAACTACACTGATGACAAACTTTGTTATCTCTGTCATGGCACCAACGGGCTTCCGGGCTTCGGTGACAACATTCCGCCGGTTATTTCGGGTGTAGTGACTGCGCCCCTCGCCAATTCGGTGACCATCAACTGGAAAAGTGACGAAGAATGCATCAGTCGTCTTGTTCTCAAGACTCTTGGCGGCGATCGTCTCGAATTTCCCGTGAGCACCACCTACAAGACCAGTCATAAATACGAAATCAATGGTCTGGTCGAAAAAACAACCTACAATTTTGAGCTGATCTGCACCGACAAGAGCGGCAACCGAACAACCACCCAGACCTTCGGAGTGCTCTCTTTCACTACGCTGGACAAGACGCCAGCTCTTTCAACTTCAGGGGATGATGGATCTGGAGAAGTTCCGCCGGATACAAACCCCGTGCAGTTCTTCAGCAGCATCAAAATCGAAGAAAGCGGTGCTTTCAAATCTAAAGTCAGCTTTGGAGTGCTGAAGCCGGCCCGCTGCATCATTTACTTTGTCGACAAAGAAACCAATACACTCGCTGATGACGTCGATGTTGGCGTTGTAAACTCCAGCTACAGCGGTATTATCGGTTCGTTCCAGCCTTCGAAAACTTACTCGGCCTGGATCGAAGCTGTCGTATCGGATACTGGTGAAGAATATCAGACCGGAAAATATGACTTTACGACTGAGGCATTCTGATATTAACGCCTGAATCCTGGTAGATCTTGACCTTACCGCCTCTCCGTGTGGAGAGGCTTTTTCTTTTTGGCCGGTGAAGATCGCAGAGCGTTTTGGTCAGAATAGGCGCATGGGCCACAGCGACAGATCTGTACTGTTCCGCCAGGGGCATGGCAAGTTGCTCGTTTGCCATGAAAAACAGAAAAAAGGTTTGCTTTTGCCCCATGTTCTTCTTGAAACTGGTTTTTAAATCTGGTATAACCAGAATTTATGACAAATAATTCATTTTTACTACTGGCGGTAACCAATGGGATGGTTTGATAAACTTACCCGCCCCAGACGGGAAGCCCCTTCCGACCTCTGGAAAAAGTGTCCGGCGTGTAACGAAACTTTGCTGATAAAAGATCTGGCTAAAAACCTCTATCTTTGCAGCAAGTGTGACAACCATCTGCGCATGCCCCTCTGGGATAGAATCGCTCTTCTCACTGACGACAACTCTTTTGTCGAGATCAACCAGGACATGCGTTCTATCGACCCGTTGAATTTTGTTGATTCAAAACCTTACCCAGAACGCCTGGCAGAGGCGATAAAGAAGACCGATGTCAACGAGGCGGTGGCCACAGGCAGAGCTTCGTTGAATGGTCGAAAAATTTTTCTGGGAGTTATGAACTTTGAATTCATGGGCGGCAGCATGGGCTCAGTCGTAGGTGAAAAGCTCACTGAACTTATCGAAGCCGGTGCCAGGGAAAAGGTGCCGGTGCTGGTCGTTTCTGCCAGCGGTGGTGCCCGCATGCAGGAGGGCATATTTTCGCTGATGCAGATGGCCAAAACCTCAGCCGCCGTTAAGCGACTGAATGAAGCTGCCGTGCCCTTTATCTCGGTCATGACCGACCCGACTACCGGCGGTGTTTCTGCAAGTTTCGCCAGTCTTGGCGATGTGAATATTGCTGAACCCGGCGCTCTGGTCGGTTTTGCTGGCCCCAGGGTCATTGAACAGACGATTCGCCAGAAACTGCCAGAGGGCTTTCAGCGCTCCAAATTTCTGCTTGAACATGGTATGCTTGATTGTGTCGTTCATCGCCGCGTTCTCAAGAATACTGTCGCGAGAATTCTGCGACTGCTGGTCGCCTGACGGGGGGCAAAATGCCTAAAGATTTTGAATTTGAAAAATCGATAATAGAGCTTGAAGATAGAATCAGAGAGCTTCAGGCTATTTCTGAGTCGGGCAAGGTAGACCTTTCCCGCGAGATAAAAGCAATCAGCGAAAAGGTTGACGCTCTTAAAAATGAAGTTTACGGCAATCTTGAACCATGGCAGATTACACAGGTTGCCCGCCATATCAATCGCCCTTCGACCCTTGACCTCGTTAAATGCCTGTGCGGTGAAGAATTTGTCGAACTGCATGGTGACCGTCTGTTCGGCGATGATCCGGCGATTGTTTCCGGCATCGGCCGTATCGGTGACCACCGGGTAATGATCATTGGCCATCAAAAAGGGCACGACACCGAAGAGAATATTTATCGCAACTTCGGTATGCCACACCCCGAAGGCTACCGCAAAGCTTTGCGCATGATGAAAACCGCCGAGCGTTTCGGCCTGCCGATCGTCACATTTATCGATACCCCCGGGGCTTTCCCTGGCATCGGGGCTGAAGAACGCGGGCAAAGCGATGCTATTGCCAGAAACCTTGCCGAAATGTCTGGTATCAGAGTTCCGATTCTGTGCTTCGTGACTGGTGAGGGCGGCAGTGGTGGTGCATTGGCGATCGGGGTCGGAGACCGCGTTTTTATGTTTGAATTTTCGGTGTATTCAGTAATTTCGGCAGAAGGCTGTGCAGCCATTCTCTGGAATGACCCGGCAAAGACAAAAGAAGCGGCAACCGCTCTCAGGCTCAGGGCCACCAACCTTCTCGATGCCGGTATCATCGATGACATACTTCCCGAACCTATTGGCGGCGCTCACCGTAACCATCAGATGGCTGCCGACGAAATTAAAAAGCAGATTGATAAACATCTGCCTACATTAATTGCCCTTAAAGCCGATAAATTATTAGACGAACGCTACAAAAAGTTTCGCGGCATGGGAAAATTCACCCGCGAAGAGGAGCTGGAGCATGCCCAAGAGCAAGCCTAAAACAGGCGAAATATCTGGATCTGGAAAGGTTGAAAAAACCGCCGAAAGCAAGAAACAGCCTGTTTATGAAGACATCAAGGTAGCTTCGCCTTATCGTAAACGCAATGACGAAGATGTTGTCGATCACCAGGATGAGCGCGAAAAGCGAAAAGAAGAGTCTATTTTCGATGATTCGGTGAAGCTTTATCTGCAGCAGCTGACTAAACTCAGCCTGGCAACTCACGACCAGGAAAAGGACTTTGCCAAACGCATTCTCGAGGGCGACCCGGATGCCAGAGAAGCGTTGATTACCGCGAACCTGCGCCTGGTAGTCAGCATCGCCAAAAAATACACCAATCGTGGCCTGCTCTTTCTTGATCTGATCCAGGAAGGCAATCTAGGCCTGCTGCGTTCGATCGAAAAATTCGACTACACCATGGGTTACAAGTTTTCGACCTATTCAACCTGGTGGATCCGCCAGGCCATAACCCGGGCTTTGGCAGAACAGTCACGCGTTATAAGAATTCCTGTACACATCATGGAAATCGTTAACAAAGTGCGTAAACAGATCCGCATGTTTGTCCAGGAAAAGGGCCGTGAGCCCTCGATGGAAGAACTTTCGCTCAGGGTCGATTTGCCGGTAGATCGTATTGAAGAGGTTGTACGCCTGACTCAGGAGCCCGTGTCACTCGAAATTTCGGTTGGCAACAAAGAAGATACATCTCTCGAAAATTATATTACCAACGAAGACGCAGTCAGCCCTGAAGAAGCTGTAATCGACTCACTTCTGCGAGATCAGATCTGCAAGGTTCTTGAAATGCTTACCGACCGTGAGCAGATCGTCATCAAACTGCGTTTTGGTCTCGACGATGGTACGCCAAGATCGCTCGAAGAAATCGGCCGCATTCTCGGCGTGACGCGAGAGAGAGTGCGTCAGGTGGAAGAGAAGGCCCTCAAAAAACTGCGTGCCAACTCGACGCCACGTCTGCAGGAATACTACAACCGCTGATTTTTGCAAAAAGCCGCTTCGGGTTTCGAGGCGGCTTTCGTTTATTCCCAGATGTTGAAAAGGTCGCTCACTCCTTCAGGTGGCGGCTCAAGAGCGGCAGGTGCCGATTGTCCGACTTCACCCGAAGGCATTATGTCTGAACCGCTGGCTGGCTCAGGTTTAAGCGAAGAAATTTTGCCGGAATCGAACTGCGCCAGTCTTTCGAGCTCGGCAAGTGGGTCTTCCAGGTCAGGGGGGGGAGCCGCTGCCGCGTCTGTTGTCGTGGCTGGCTTCAGCAATTCTGTAAGGCCAGTGGCAAAGGGCTTGCGGCTGCCAGTTTCGATAAACCCACGCAATACTTTTAAACTGCCGTCTGATGGGTAAAGGGCGGCAAAGGTGGCAAAATAATCATTCAAAAGCCTGAATTCTTCGTCTGAAAGGCGTCCGATTGCTCTGTTAAGACGATTCGACAGGTCTATGTCACGCTCAGGCTTTAAATTGAGACTGTTGAGCAGAGTGAGATGAAAGACCCGCCGCATAGCCGGGGACAACGTTGGCAGCAAAGCCGGTTTAAAACTCAGCAGAGGCAGTGCCGCCCATATTTCGGGGCGTGCCTGTTTGAACACTATGGCCAGCCTGCCATTGCCAAACTGCCGGGCTATGGTGTAAATGTTCTGAATTTCATCGAGAAAGACGTAAACTTTACGATGAATCTGCCAGAGTCTTTCTTCTGCTTTTACGCCCGTAGATTGCCCCGGAGGCAAAATGGCAAAAGGAGCTGAAACTTTGCTTATCAGCATTTCATCAGAGCTGAGTGATGAAAAGGCTCGCGCTTCATTGTTTAAAAGCCAGAGTTTGAATGCCGAGGTAATGTCGTTAACTCGTTCCTGAGCCGAAGCGCAACCAGCAAGCAGCAGAAACAAAGGCAGAATTATTCTTTTCACTGTGACTGCTCCTCTATTCCGGTCATGATCAGAGAATGGTCGATCTGGCGGGTGAACCCCCATAAATTTCTGGTTACGGCAAACTCTTTGTTGGCAAAATTGAAGGTATAGATGGTCTGCCAGTCAGCCTGATGAATAACACCTTCAAGAAGATTGAAGATTACCCGGCCTTTTAAACTGAATGTTTTTTGGCGCAAGCGGTCATCAGGAAGTTTAAGATTTGCTGAAAAAAGTATTTCAGCGGTTCCCTTCTCGGTGTCCACCGATTTCAGCAAGAGGTTCCAGGCTGCTGGTATCGAGCGTCCACCGAAGACGAGATTTTTCTGAGTCTGGTGCGTCCCCGAAATTTTCCAGTCACCATCCGGAAAAACAAGAAAAAAGGGGTTGTTCTGCCAGGTTTCGGCCGGGGCCCCTTTGATATCGCCATTTGCCTTGACATATCGGCGAAAGGTAGCGTCCTTGTTGCCGATATCAAGAATGAATGCACCATCTTGAAAGTCGATGGTTTTGATGCTGAAGTTCGTTGCCGGGACAGTGTGAGAGCGGTTGGCCGCAGTGGTGAAAGCGGTCGCCCTGGCACTGCTCTGTTGTTTGTAGGTGTAATTATAAGAATAGCCTCTTTTGAAGGCATATTTTATTTCAACCGCACTACCTGGAACAGCCATGGCCAATAACGCCAGCAGCACGGTGCATCTAAGAAAGGTTTTCATCCTTTGCTCCTGAATCTTCAGCGGTATCAGGTGCCACGTCGATCTCAAGAGCAGTTTCTGGTTGTTGTTCAGACTGCTCTGCTGTGGCGATTTCGGGGGCTTTCGGGCTGATCTGCCTGCGGTTTTCGTTTTTTCTCGGCCTTTCAAGAACGGGTTCGATTTTATAACTTTCAAGATCGAGGCTGTTTGCTGGTTTAAGTATCAGTTTGCGCTTGATCAGATTTTCGAGCTCTCTGATGCCGCTGTTATCTCGACCCCGCAAACTGTCTATCACTGTGCGGTGAGCATTGACAATAAATTTTTCGGTCTGATATCTTTTGGCTTCTTCAATAAGACTGTTTCGTAGCTGATTGGCTATGGTTCCCGTTGAGAGGGTTTTGCCGGCCCCATTGCAGCATGGGCATGGCGCTTTTCTTATCTCGTCAAGGCTTGCGGATGTTCTGCGTCGGGTCATCTGTACCAGGCCAAGCTCAGAAAAATCAAGAACATTTGGCTTGTTTCGGTCACCCTTAAAGCCTTCTCGCAAGGTTTTAAGCACCTGGGCGCGATGTGAAGGGGCTTCCATGTCGATAAAGTCGATGATAATCATCCCGGAAAGGTTGCGAAGACGTATCTGCCGGGCAATTTCTTTTGCAGCTTCGAGATTGACTCTGAAGACGGTTTCTTCGAGGTCTGAGCCACCCGAAAATCTGCCGCTGTTGACGTCGATGCAATACATTGCTTCTGTTTTGTCGATAAAGATATAACTGCCCGAATCAAGCCAGATTTTGCGCGACAGGGCGCGTTCAATTTCTTTTTCAATCCCGAACTTTTCAAATATAGGGATTTTGTCTTTATAAAGTTCTAGAGAAGCTCGCTGCAGGGGTGTTAAAAACTCACAATCCTCGATTATGGTTTTGTAGGCTTCTTCTGAGTCAAGAATCATTTCTTCGACATCGTCTGTGAAAAAGTCCCTGGCGACCTTCATTGGAAGAGGGATATCGCGGTGCAGCATCGTGCGCGGCGGCGTGCGGGCGATCTTGCTCTCTACTTTTTTCCACATTTTCACCAGAAGGTCGAGATCGGCTTTGAGTATATTTTCTTCCAATCCTTCAGAGGCGGTGCGAAAAACCACGCCGCCACCTTTGGGAACGATACGCCTGCCGATACTGCGCAGTCTGTCTCGTTCCCGATCCTGGTTTATGCGGCGCGAGACTCCGATATGGTCTACCTTCGGCATGTAGACAAGATACCTGCCGGGAAACGAAATGGTCATCGTCGAGCGGGGGCCTTTGGTCGGAGTCGGTTCTTTGAGGATCTGTAAAACGACTTCCTGCCCCAGCTTCAGGGTGTCCTGGATCGGGCTGCGAAAAATATCTTTCAAATCTTCGTCGTCGTTGCTCTCGACACCTGTGAGAGTAAGATAAGCGTCTTTATGAATGCCGATATCGACAAAGGCGCTCTGGGTGCCTGAAACAATGTTGGCTACCCGGCCCTTGTATATGCAACCGACTATTTTTTCGCTGTCCTGTATTTCGTATAGCAGCTCAACGAGCTTTCCGTTTTCGATGATGGCGGCCCTCGACTCGTATGGGCCAATGTTCACTAATATTTTTCTGGACAATTAGCAGCTGTCTCCTGTTTTTTGCGTTAATTCGCAGAGTGATATCCTCTCGATCAGTCTGAGATGATCTTTACGGTCGCCAAGGTGGGCGGCCAGAGCGGTCACAATTTTAGAAACCGACGGAACATCGGCCTGCCCCTGAATAAATTCGGCTTCAAGTGCCGGGTTTCCGGCATGCTCGATTTTTCTCACTGCAATGACGGCATGTTTAATCTGATAATCACGGGTTTGCCCCTTGCGTTCGACGCTGAACATGGTGTTTTCATCAAGCAGATACTGCATCGAATCATCGGCCGTCGAAGACTCGGAAAAAATGAAGCGGTAGCTCAGCTGTTCGCCGATATTAGCGGTTTTTTTGTCAGAGAAGGGTATTTCCACTTGTAGAACTGTCATTCCGTGAGGGAATTCATGATTCAGGGATTCTTGCAGCCAGCTGGCATCAACAGGTTTGTTCAAGCTCAGAACAAAATACTCGCAATAGCTTGCATGTCCCAGAGGCAGAGGCGCGCCAAAGCTGATCTTAGGTCTGACGTGGCAGCCCTGGGTTACGGAATACGGCAGTTGAAGGCGTCTTAAGGCCTTGCAGATAACGTCGATAGTGTCGAGGTGGGCAATATATCTGGCCTGGCAGGTTTTGCTGTAGGTAACTCTGACTTTGATTTCTTCGTTGCTGCAGTTTTTGTCGTTCGCCGTCATGACTGGTCTCCTTCGGCTGCCTGGGCGGCGAGCTGGTATTCCTTCTCGAGAAAGGCACGTGGAACCTGAAAGTCGATGAAGTCCCAGGGGAGGGGAGCCGAAACCGGCCGGCTTTTCAGATAATCGGCCGGTTGAATGCCCGTCTGCACAAATGCTGCTTCCCATTTTTCGCGCGAGAAGTGCTCATGCCAGCCATCGAATTTGCAGCCATTTTTGAAGGCTGCTTCGATTAATTCGCCAATTCGTTCGTCGCCGCGTGATAACACAGATTCAAGCAGGCACAGGTATTCTTCACGCCATGAGACACGGCTTTTGCTTGAGTCCAGGCCACGGCAGACGATAATGCGTTTGCGGCGCAACTCGGCAATATCGGCCTGCTCAGCCCATTGAAACGGTGTGAATGGCTTCGGAACGAAACCGGACAGACTTATGGAAATCTGTTTGCGAGGCTTTGTCTGCCGACCTATGTCTTCGAGGCGATAAACCAGATCGACGATGCCTTCGAGGTCTGTATCGGTTTCAAAGGGCAGTCCCATCATGAAATAAAGCTTGACGGTCCGGTAGTCGGATCCGCCAGTGGCCTTCATAACGCTGATGATGTCGTCTTCGGTGACATTTTTATTGATAACGTTGCGCAGCCTTTGTGTGCCGGCTTCCGGGGCGAAAGTCAGGCCGCCCTTACGGATATGCGGCGTTGAGTCGAGAAGAGCTATGGTATTCTCGTTCATGCGCATTGAAGGTATCGAGACGCTTTGCTCCGGGTAGAGCTTTTCCTTGTCGAGACCGCGGATCAACTCGTCGAGACGGCAGTAATCAGAAGTTGAGAGCGAAAGAAGCCCGAGCGATTCTTCACCGGTATTCTGAAGCAGTCTGGTGGCATAGCTCACCAGATCCTGGACTGGTCTTTCGCGTTTGGGGCGGTAGTAATACCCGGCGTTACAAAAACGACAGCCCTTCATGCAACCGCGAAAAATTTCTAATGGTGCACGATTGTGAATTGCCTGAACATTGGGTATTACAGGCTTGAGAGGCGGTTCGCTGTCGGCGAAGCCTTTGTAGACGCGGCGACGCACCGCCGCCGGGAACTGTGGAACCCAGACGCCTTCTACATTCAAAAGGCTTTTTCGAGTCTCAGAAATGCTCGCTTTTGCTCGTTTTGCCTCGAGCAGTCGGTCGCACAATTCGAGTATCGCTTCTTCGCCGTCGCCAATCATGACTGCATCCATAAAGCGTGCTACCGGCAGGGGATTTGAAGCCGAAGGGCCGCCGGCAATGACGAGAGGGCCGGCTGTGCGGTCTTTCCAGGTCAGGGGGATGCCGGCAAGATCGAGGATGTTCAGGACATTGGTAAATGTCATTTCGTAAGGGAGGGTCACAAATATTGCGTCAAAATCCTTGAGGGGCATCCCTGATTCAAGGCCATAAAGAGGCAGGTTTTTGCGCCGCAGAATATTCTCGAAGTCAGGCCAGGGTGCAAAGGCTCTTTCGGCCTGAATGTTGGGGCGTGCGTTGAGCGATTCATAGAAAATCTTGATTGCCAGATTCGACATGCCAAGTTCGTAAAGATCAGGAAAAACAAGGCATACCCGCAGCTCTGGGTTTTCTTTGACGGGTGCCTGGTTGACTTCGCCGCCCAGATAGCGTGCCGGCTTTTCTATTTCAAGGAGTTCCCAGTGGGAGAGAGCTTCGATTACGTTTTTCATTTTTTCCTGCCTGGAAGATTTTGTTTGTTGATTGTGAATACCAGGTCGAGGTCTCGCCCGGCAAACTCTGTTTCGGGCTCGACAGCTACGGGAGTCACTCCAAGTATGCCGGCTATTTTCCCCTGAAGGTCATCGAGAAGCCTGCCGGCCTCGTCGCGAGTCATGTTGAGTCTATTGCCAAGAATAGCCAGACGAACTTTTTCGACCGGCGAAAGTTTTTTGTTGTCCTGCGATGGGTTTTTAAGTCTCAAATTATTTTTCCAGAAGCCGCTCTTCGGCCTGTTTGGCTTTTCTCGATGCGTAGGTGTTGGTTGGGGCAATTGCGAGGGCGGCATTGTAAGACGCGAGAGCCGAGGCGAACTCATTGCGTGAAGAATAGATGTCGCCCAGGTTGATGAAGGCATCTACGTAGTTTGGCATAAGCTCGGTGGCACGCCGGTAGTTGAGAATGGCGTGGTCGAGAAGGCCGCGCCGATGATAGGCGACGCCAAGCTGATAATGAACTTTCGGGTTTTTGTCGTCGATACGGGCCGCGGCTTCGAATTCTTTCAACGAAGCGTCATGCTGTCCTTCGAGCAGATAGAGCTCGCCAAGGGCAATCAGAACCCTGACGTCGCCTTTGTCTTTGCTTTGGTAAGCTCGAAAATGTCTGATGGCATCTTTGTTTTGCCCTTTTCTCTGGGCAATACGGCCAAGGGCGTATCTAGCCTTGAGGTGAAATGGTTCGTAGCGGGTGCAGACATTCAAAAGCTCTATGGCATCGTCTTCGCGGTGCATATCGAGCATGAAAATCGCCAGATTGTAATAGGTCTCGGCGTAGTTCGGCGCCAGTTCGAGAGCTCGACGCCATGATTTGATAGCGGCATCGACCCGGCCGGTTTTATAGTAGGCCAGACCGATGTTGTGGTGAGCGTCGACGAAAAGGGGTTCCATTCTTATGGCTTTGAGAAGGTGTTTTTCAGCCGTTTCAATTTTGCCATACTGGCCGGCGAGAGTACCATACATATACTCGTCAAGAACTTTTTCAGAGACACCGTTTTTGAACTTGCCGGTCACGACCTTGGCTTTGGGCAGAAGTTCGGCAACCGGTATGGTTTTTGTCGATTCTGAAAGCTTCACTGTCTGACTGTTTGAGCGTTCTCTTCTTTTTTTACAGCCTGTCTGAAAGCTGATTACTGTTAAAGCAAGCAGAATACAGACAAACAGTCTGAATTTGCGATTCTTCAATGTTTGTGCTCCTGATTCGAATTGTGCCGTTGCCCGATCATTCTAACACAGTGTCTGTTGCTTGCCAAGGCACGGTATTCGACTGTTTTTTTCTGAGAATATGAATTATTCTGTGGTTCCCTGAGTCGAGAAGATAAACGTTGTCTTCGGTCACTGCAATATCTGAAGGGCGCCGCAGGCGACTGCCTTCCGAGGCCTGAGACAGGCACAAAATCCGCAGTCCTTTCGGCGTGTAGAGACCCAGTTCGTCTGTCGAGTCGTCGCAGACAAGTATCAGGCCGTCAGGATCTACGGCGACTCCTGTCGGTGTTTTCAGATGGTCGCGCATTTCGCCGACAAATGAACCGAGACGGTCAAAAATGGCTATTCTGCCCTTGCCACGGTCTGCAACAAAAATCTCGCCGGCAGCGTTGATGTCGACCTGGGTTGGATCTTTAAGTTGAAGAGTGCTGAAGCCAAACCCGCCGATTTCAAAAAGACGATCGCCATTGGCAGAAATTTTTATTACGCGGTCTGCTCGACCATCTACAAGCCAGGCGCAGTTTTCAAAGTCGACCTTCAGGCCGCGTGGCCGGTCCAGGCGGTTGCGGCGATCGTTGTCACGCGGAAAGAGAGTGCCCCGATAGCTGCGGTAAGCGTCGAAAATGCAGACTCTTTTATTGTTCTGGTCTGATACATAAAAATTAGAATAGCCTCCGGCTGCCACGTCGTAAGGGTCATCAAGGCTGTCTTCGCGTTCTTCGCTTCGATCTCCGAATGACAGGCCGAAGCCGCCGTGCACAGCGATCTGCCGCCCGTCAGCAGACAGCCTGATGATGCGGTCGTTACCCGTGTCGGCCACTAGAATTTCTTTGCGGGTGTGGTCGAAGTCGATACCCATAGGAGTGTTGAACTGACGCTCGCCATTGCCACGACTGCCGATTTCACCCTTGGGAAGCAGCTCGATGTTGAAAAGTTCAATAAAGCCTGAACGACCTGAAATACGGCCTGCCGGCAGAGAAATTTTGTATGTGCCTTTTTTCATGGTGCCGGGGCCCCATAGCCTGTCTATCTGGCGTTTGCCGGGGACTGTCGCATTTATGCTTACACAGCCGTCTGTCGGCAGATTGAATTTAAACTCGGCAGTGTCTGAAGCCATGCTGAGCTTTACCCACATGCGTTCGCCGCTTTCCCCGTAAGAGCTGCAGGGAAAAAGCAGCAGTGTCAGCAGCGCGCCGCAAAGAACACAAACTCTGAGGCACGGTTTAATGTTCATGGTCGATGACCCCCTGAAAAATTTTCTTCAGCAATGCGATTGCTTCAAGGTTACGCGGCCCCGGACGCACGAAAATGTCCTGGTCGACGGCGTAGATGTGATTTTGTTTTATAGCTTTTACAGTCAGCCAGCCGGGCCTGGCTTTGACTCTGTCAATACTGGGGGTGGGGTAAGAAAGCACTATTACGTCGGGGTCGGCCGCGATGATCATTTCGTGGTTAACAACCGGGTAATCGCCATTAGTTGCGAGAATATTGGTTCCTCCGGCATAGTCGATGAGCTCGCCGATGAAACTTTGCCCGCCAGCACCCTGAACAGGGGTGTCCCATATTTCGAAGTAGATTTTCACCCTTGACGGAGAAGGTTCGATTTTCAGCTCGTCCAGCTGCGCGTTCCACTTTTCTGCGAAATCGCTGCCCTTGTCGGGGGCATTCAACAGGCCGGCAAGGGTCATTGCGATATCCGGCGTGTGATTCAGGCGGGTGGCTGTAAAGTTTACGTAGTTCAGGCCAAGCTGTCTGAACAATGGTTCGTATTTGCGGTGCATATTGTTGGCATCTATAACGATGGATGGTCTGAGACTGAGAATTTTCTCGATACTGAGTTCCAGACCACCTATTCGAGACACATTTCTGACTTCTTCAGGATAGTTGCAGTAGTCGGATACCCCCACAAGTTCATGAATAAACCCCATGGCGCACAAAAGTTCTGTTTGAGAAGGAACCAGCGAGATTATCCGGTTGGCGGCAAAACAGGCCGACAGGCTGCTGAGAAAGCATACTGTCAGTAAAATTCTGGTGATGAGAGATTTTGTATTCATTCTATATTTTTTGTAAGGTTGTTGAAGCTTGAATAAACAGATATAGAGGCGATGCTTATTTCAGGCCGCAAAATAGCTGCTTTTCATCGAGTTCTGGTTGTTTTTCTTTTTTGAAAAAACTGGTGTCTGAAACGGTTGTGTTCGTTGAGAGTTTTTGAAAATCTGTGCCCGCGGTTGCCGTCGGAAACGAAGAACAGATAGTCTGTCTGGGCAGGGCTGGCAACGGCTTTAAGAGCAGAGGTGCCAAAATTGGCGATCGGAGTGGGCGGCAGGCCAGCATACATATAGGTGTTGAACGGCGAGTCTACCTTCAGATCTTCAAAAAGGAGCCGGTTCTTGTGCGACCCGATCGCATACAAAACGGTGGCGCATGACTCAAGTTTCATTTTTTTGGCCAGGCGGTTGTAAAAAACTGAGGCGATCTTATCTCTGTCGTGAGGAAGAGCAGCCTCTTCTTCGATGATGGACGCAAGAATACAGCCTTCGTAATGGCTGAGGCCAACCGGGAGGGGAGTGATAAAGTATTTATCTATCTGGTGTTTCATGAGGCGAAGCATTCTTTCGGCCACTCTGGCAGCCTGAGTTGGGCGGTTGAACTGGTATGTGTCAGGGAACACAAGACCTTCAGCCGCTGGAATGAGCTCCCAGTCAGAGAAAATTCTACCGAGAAGGCCTGGGTCGGAGACTGATTCCATAAATTGCGCGGCACCGCAGATACCTGATTCTTCAAGTATGGCAGCCACCTGTTTTATGGTCAGCCCCTCGGGAATTGTCACGAAAACGCTTTGCATGCTTCCGCGCAGTAGCTGAAAAATGACTTCGTTCAACGATTCGTTGCCCGAAAAAACGTAGTGCCCGGGTTTTAATCTTTGATCTACAGCTAGAAATCTGATGTAAAGTCTGAACAGAAGACTGCTGCGGATCATGTTTTTTTGCTTCAAAGCAGCGGCTATCTGCCTGGTGTTTGTCCCTGGTTCAATTATCAGGTCGTTTTTCTGCCCCGAAACAACGGGTCGAGACATATCTTTTACCCAGGTGATCGAGCCGTAAATAAATCCGGCGAGGCCAAGCAGGGCAAAAAATGCCGCAAGAACCAATAGCTTCAGGACTTTCACGCTGCTCCTTGAAACAGTTGTTATTCAGGTTTTTTCTTGAAATTTAAAATTGTATTGCGACTGTTGTCGAGAACGTAGATGTCGTCGAAAGATTTCGCGACTACACCGGTAGGGTAAAGAAAGCTGCCTTCCTGGTTGCCGAAATCACCGACTTTGGAGATAAATTTTCCGGTTGATGAAAGTATTACTACAGGGTTTTCGCCAAGATCGAGAACATAAATGTTGCCGTCTTTGTCGATGTGCATCCCTGAGGGACCCTTCATTTCTTCGTATTGGCCCTTGTCTTTGAACTCCGCGACGAAATGACCTTCCATGTTCATTTTTACGATGCGCTTGCCACCAAAGTCTGAAACGTAAATATATTCTTCGTGAATGAGTATTGCGGTGGGAAAAACCAGAGCCGCTTTGCCTGAGCCGCCGATGGTCGCAAGATAATTGCCGTTAGCGTCATATTTGTAAATTTCAGGGATTTTCGACATGATGACGAAGGCATCACCTGCCCGGCTGATAGCGACATCCATCGGGTATTTCATTTTGCTGGCGATGCGCAGATCTGGAACGCCCTGGGGAGTGAAACGGACCACTTTGTTGCCACGCTGGTCACAAACCCATATATCGTTTGTGAGAGGATTGACGCCAATGCCTGCAAGGCTTTGCAGTTTGTAGCCTTCGCGGCCAGATTCGCCCGCTATGAGAAGCGAATTTCCGTCGCTGCTCAGAACCTGTACTCTGGTATTGCCAGAATCGGCTATTACCAGATTCCCGTCACGGTTGATCTCAAGGTCGGTGGCGCTCAAAAATTCGCCGCGATTGGAGCCGGACCTGCCGAATTCCCTTTCGAACTGAAATTTATTGGGTACACAGCCTGTAACGAAGATTACAGACATGATGCACAACATTAAGACCGTTTTTTTGAACATAATGACCCCAAAATATCCTGTTTTTTTAGGTTAGCCCACATGATAATCTAAAAATAAATGATTTGCAAAATATTTCTCCGATGGTATAATCATAGAGGAAGCTTTATGAAAAATACAAGAACAGGTTTCACTCTAATCGAGTTGATGATAGTTATCGCTATCATCGGTATTCTTGCTGCCATCGCGTTGCCCCATTTCAGCCGCGTTCGCGACCGGGCTCGCGAGAACAAATGCTTCGAATTTTCGTCTCTGCTCAGCAGAACTGCCGAATTGTACAACATCGAGAAAAAACAATACCCCGATAATGTCGAAGATCTCGCCCCTTTTCTGAGCGGCTCCAAACTGCCTCTTTGCCCGTCAAAGGGCAAATATGAATGGGTGAAGGGCACCGAAGAAGGTTTGCCGAATGGCAAGAAGGTTTTGTGCACTGTGCATGGCTGTTCTGATGCAACCTGGGGTGGCTGACGTCCTGTAATAAACCGCAATAAAAAAACGACCGGTTCTGTCCGGTCGTTTTTTTATTGCGGTTTTTACTGTTTTTGTATCAGGCTTTCCATTCTGGTAAGGTTCATTGATAGATCCAGGTGCCCATTTTCGCCCAAAGGCTCTGTACCATTGATCAGAAACTTGACTTTTGCTTTTGGGTCGAGCTCCGTCAGAGAATTCACAATTGAATAAATGCCCAGCATCTGTTCTGAAACTCCCTTGCTGGCAAGCTCTTCTATTTCTTTGCTCAGATCGACGATAAAGGTGCCGGAATCGAAAAACAGGCCACGCAGACTTGTTCCTTTGGGCAAAAGCTGATACATAGTGCCGGTTACGGGTCCTTCGAGCAGAGTTTCTACGATTAACCTCGCTTGAGCCGTGAGCATACTTCTCTTTCTGACTCTGCGTATTTCTGAGGTCAGCATATCTTTGCCCTTAAGTCCGAAGTAGATACGCAGGTCCTGGGCTTCTTCCTGGGGGATGAATTCATTGGCTGCGGCCATGTCTTCGCTGAGAGTCGTGCTGGTGCCAGATTCCTGGCCGGCAATTTTTGTCTCTTTGCCTGTCGTAAGTTCTGGCAAAATTTTTCTGATAAACAGAAAATAGCCTGAAACTATCAGACCGATGATAATAAAACCCATCAAAGCGAAAAGAATCTTTTCCTGATTATGACGTGAAGGCTTCTTTGCTGCCATTGTTCTTTCTCCAGTCTGCTCTTATTGCTTGATTACGATGCCGTTAAAAAAGTCGACGACGGCGTTGGCGATAGAATTTGCGACTGCCTGGCGGTATTTGTCGCTGATCAGATTCTTGCCCTCTGTTTGGTCTGAAAGCATGCCAACTTCAACGGTCACCGCCGGGTTCATGATGAATTTTACCGGCAGAATGGGCATTGGTCTTACGCCTCGACTTTCGGTCTTCAAATGGTCGACAAGCCGTTCGTTGACTTTTTTGGCCAGAAACATTGCCAGATCGAATCTTGTGTTGCGTGTCCATTCAAAAAAAGCGGCATCATGAGCTGCACCCTGGGCTTCAGACAAAATCGAAGCGCCTTCTGTTGTGAAGTAGTAGCAGGAAACGCCCGCTTTGCTCGAATCATCGGAGCCGCCGGTGTGAATTGAGATATAAAGATCCCCGCCGTTGCGATTGGCAAAGCTGATGCGTTGCGGATGACTCATTTCTTCGTCTGCAGTTCGGGTTAATACTGCTTTGAAGCCTATCTGTTCGAGTCTGTTTTTGAGATGCTGAGCTACTGAAAGGTTGATCGCCTTTTCGTCTGGCCGCCCGGCAAAAATGTAGCCGCGGTCGTTGCCGCCGTGACCGGGGTCGATAACCACCGTCCGCCCTGAAAAAGCGCTGTTGTTAAGTCTTGCGGCCTCGACTTCGATATTTATTTCGGGAGCAGTTTCAACTTTTACCGTTTCTGTTTTTGTTACTGCGGCTGTCTGTGGCTGAACTGTCTGGGAAGCGATCAGGGCGGTTGCGCTGGCTGGCTGTTCCTCAGGTGATGGCAGGCTTACGATCATGCGGAAAGGTTCGGTAACAGTTTCGATAGTTGGCGTCTTGTCTTTTTGCGGCAGAATGAAATTGAGTATCAGGCCTTTACGGTCTGGTCCGCTGTTAATGTCGAGCCTGTTGACGTCGCGACCTGCAGGGTTGGTCCTTTTAGTAGGAACGAGATTGCGGCAGCCTGCAATGGTAAGTCTGTAAGTGCCGTCTTTGAAATCGGAACGGTATGTTACCGGGGCGCTGAATTCGAGAACGACGCGGGTGTGATCTTCTCTCGAACTGTGGCGCAGGGCAACCAGAACTGCTTCAGATGAATCTTCGACAGAAATCTGAGGCGGTGTGCTCTGCAGCACCTTTACTGGCGGCTGTGGAGCTGGTGTCTGTGCAATGGGAACCATTCCTGCCGGCGGTTGTTCCGGCTGTGGTGCCTGAATCGGAGCTGCAGCGTTATTGAAAATTCTATTCAAAGTCGCAGCCGGTACCATCAGTTGTCCATCCTGTATTCTGGGCGGAGCAGGAAGGCGTAATTCTTTGTCATCGACTATCGCTGTCTGGTCGCCGAGCTTGAATTTAACTGATTTGAGACCTTTGCGCATTACGAGGATCTGTTGTATCGGAAACCATTGGTGTGCGATATTTTGCGATTCGGCAAAGCTTCTGGCACTGACATAGCCATCCTGCCCGTGAGCGAAGGCCGTAATAAAGGTGAACAGTGTCAGAAACATGTATGCCGGTAGTCGGCTAATTCTGAAACCAGTGAATATCAACATCAGTAACGCCCCCCCAGTTCTCTTTCCATGTCGCGTTGCGCATCTTTTTTGGCAATGCTGTCACGTTTGTCGTATTTGGCTTTGCCTTTAACCAGAGCGAGTTCAACTTTAACTTTGCCGTTTTTGAAGTAGATTAACAAAGGCACTATCGTCATACCGGAAGTTCTCACCTTTAGTCCCCATTTGAGAATTTCTTTTCTATGGGCGAGAAGGCGTCTCTTGCGCTCTGGTTCATGATCGAGACGGTTTGAAAATTTGTTGGAACCTATGTGCATATCGTGCAGCCAGAGCTGCCCATTAATTTCTTCAGCGTATGAGTCTTTGAGGTTGACTCTGCCTTCACGACACGGGCGAAGCTCTGAACCGACCAGAGCGATTCCGGCTTCGAGCTTTTCGACTATGAAATAATCATGATGGGCTTTGCGGTTGGCCGCGATCACCTTTATTCCGTCAGCGGAATGTTTTTTTGAATTCAATCAGGTCACCTGCTTTCACACCCGTGCCGTATTCTCTTCTGATGAGCGCCCAGCTGGTGTTTTTATAGATCTTTGTTATGAGGAGATCTGCAGAGAGCTTGTCGGGGGCTCTGCCGATCCGTTTTCCGGTATCAGGGTCTTCTAATGGCTCGCCAGCTCTGAATGCCCGCATGGCGAGGCTGTATTCGTCAGACAATTCCAGGCCTTCATCCATGCCAAGATCGATGATTACCTGACCGTTAAGTTTCTTGATTATCTTGCCCGCCGCTGCCACGTCGTGTTTTTTCTCGGTGACGAATCTGCTGGTTATTTCAATCATTCCAGGTTCTGAGGCGAAGCGTTGTTTGTTGTCGTTGACCAGTGGGGCGGCGACATAATGCATGCCCTTCTGCAGCATGCGATCGATACCTTCACGAAAATTTTCGAAGCTTACATCGCGCTTGCTCAAAAGGTCACGATAAAATTTGACGCTGGCCTGGTATTCGCCTTTGTCCCATAAGATGCGTGCCAGTTGCAGAAGATAACGATGATTACCCGGGTAAAGTTCTACCGCCTCGCGAATTTCGACTTCTGCTCCATCCCAGTGACCCTGGTCGAGAAGGTTGATGCCGCGTTCAAAAGCATCTCGGGCTTCTTTTGCTTTTTGTGAAACGCGCAGAATCTGCGATTGTGCCGGGTATTCATTGTTTTGAATCGACAGGGCTATTCTACGGTTTTTGATCAGCAGGTTGAGTCGATTGACTTCTTCCCAGTGGAAGATGGCGTCTTCAAGTCGCCCCTGTTCATGATACAGTTTGCCCAGCCAGTAATGAGCTTTGATAAGGTTCGGTTCGTGCCGAAGCGCTTCGACGAACAGATCTTCAGCCTTGTCGAAAAGACCCTGACGGTAACTTCTGTAGCCGCTTTCGTAGGCGTTTATGGCTGCGTCAGGCGGTGCAGCCGGGTCTAAAAGATACCCGGCAACGGGGTTGGCGCGCCCGGCTGCCGGTGCCGGCGCCGGTGCTGCTGAAATCGCCAGAAGCAAAAACAATGCGGCAGCCCTGCGCATTCTTGAAATTGTCTGCATGCGACAAATCTCCGTCTGATGAAAAGCTCGACCATCAAACTTATCGGCAAAACTGCTGGCAGCTCTGAGAATTGATTCAATTCCCGGAAAGATACTTGATGGGATTGATATATTTCCCCTCAGAGACTACGGAAAAATGCAGATGAGGGCCGGTCGCCCGTCCGGACGAGCCTACAGTGCCGAGAAGCTGCCCTTTGCTGATAACATCGCCCTTGCGGCACTTGATCTTATGCATGTGGCCAAAATACAGAGTTTTGCCGGCCCGGGTTCTTACTTTTACGGTGCGGCCCATAAGACCTGCCCGGCCGGCGCTTACAACTACGCCGTCGGCGGGACTCAGTATGCTGGTGCCTTGTCTGGCCTTTATGTCTATGCCGTTATGAAATGAATTGCGTTTGGTAACCGGGTGTCGGCGCATTCCAAAACCGGAAGAAATAAGCCCTTTGACTGGCCAGGAACGTGGTTCGACAGTGCGGACACTGGCTATTTTGACAATTTTGAAAGATTTTATTTTTTCGGGTCTGGTAAGTTCTTCTGAGAGTGCAGCGATCATTTCTTTGCCGACAGCGGCAGCCCGTGTGAATTCAGCGGCCGCTGCCGAAACAAATGTCGAGCCGAACTGGTATGCACTGGGCCCTGAATACTGAAAATATGAAAAATCAGCAGAAAGAACCATGTCGCTGCGGGTTTGCACCGGAACATTCATTTGCAGCAGAACAAGACCAGTCAGAATCAAAAGCAAACGTTGAAAAGAACCGAGAAAATGCGTGCCGTATGCCATCGGTCTAATCGCTGCTCTTGGCTGAACCCTTGTAGTTCGGGTTGATCAGGCCAAGGAATTCACGGTTGTCCTTTGTTTGCGAGATACCTTTGACCAGCATTTCGACGACTTCCTGAGAGCTCTTGTCTTCGAAAGCCCGGCGAAGAATGATGATCTTTTTGAGATCTTCGATGTCCATGAGAAGCTCTTCTTTGCGTGTGCCAGACATTTTGACGTCGATACACGGGAAAATTCTCTTGTTGAAAAGCTTGCGGTCAAGGTGCAGTTCCATGTTGCCGGTGCCCTTGAATTCTTCAAAAATTACTTCATCCATTTTGGAGCCGGTTTCGATAAGAGCTGTGGCTATTACGGTCAGACTTCCACCATGCTCTATTTTGCGGGCGGCACCGAGAAATCTTTTCGGTTTGTGCAGCGCAAAGGGGTTCACACCACCTGAAAGAGTCTGGCCGGCAGACGGCATCGAGATATTGTAGGCGCGGGCAAGGCGGGTAATCGAATCGAGAAGTATCACTACGTCGCGACCAAGTTCGACATGGCGCTTGGCTTTTTCGAGCAGCAGCTCAGAAACTTTTATGTGGTTGTTGATGTGTTCGTCGAAAGTTGAGGCAACAACTTCGGCATCTACCGAGCGACGCATGTCGGTAACTTCTTCAGGGCGCTCGTCGATCAGCAGAATCAACATCAGAACTTCGGGGTGATTGGCGATAATCGCATTGGCCACCTGCTTGAGCAGCGTTGTTTTGCCAGCTTTGGGCGGTGCCACGATCAGGCCGCGCTGGCCTTTTCCTATGGGGCAGATCAGATCGAAAACTCTTGTAGATACGTCTTCATCACCGGTTTCAAGTCTGAATCTATCGGTTGGAAAAACCGGAATACCGTCTTCAAAACTTACTCTCTGGCGCAGACGCTCGAGCCCGACGCCATTCACCGCTTCAATGCGCAGAAGGGCATGGTAGCTCTCGTCGTCTTTGGGAAGTCTTACCTGGGCTACGATGGTGTCGCCGCACAGCAGGTTGTAGCGCTTTATCTGCGAAGGTGAGACATATACATCATCATCGTTCTGCACGAAGCTTCTCGTTCTGATAAAACCATAGCCTTCCGGCATGATGTCAAGCACGCCTTCTGAAAGGGTGAGGCCTTCTGCAGCCAACTGAATCTTGAGTATCTCACGAATGAGGTCCTGTTTGCGCTTTTTGTCGGCGCCTTCGATTTCCATTGCTTTGGCGACGGCCTTGAGATTTTTTATCGGCTCGTCACAAAGCTGCAGGTAAGTGAATGAAGGGTTTTCCACAATTGCTTTCCTTTCGCGGATATACCGTGAAATATCCCCGACTTTAATTTTTTTCAGCGGGGTTTGTTCGGGGGGACAATGCCTTTTGAAAGCTGCATGAACAACACGTCGCCGATGCCGATCTGCATTGTTCTGGCTCTTTCTTCGTCAAGCATGTCTGAAAAAATTTCTTCAGCCTGACCACCGTGCACCAGCCCGGTTTTCTTGACTGTTTTTTTCATCTCTTTCAGCATCTGGTGCATGAAAATCGACTCAAAATCTGAACAGGCCTGTTTGAGCTTGTCGAGTTCCTTTTTTTTTGATTCAGGAAGCGACTGAGTGCGACTTTTTTGCAGGGCAGGGCTGATTGAAAAACTGCTCATCCTTTTAATCTCCCAGGGTGTCGGCTGTGCCGTGGCGGCGCAGACAGACAGATTTTATGCTTTCCTGGCAGAAGGTCTGACTTGCAACGACTTTGTAATTCCGGGGCAGAGGGGACACAGAATAACCAGATGTCTCTGGAAAGCATGCTGAAACGATATTGAAGATCGAATTCAGTCCGACCATTCAGTTGGAAACCTCTTCTGGGAATTCAGGTCTGTTGTAAAAATCAGAACGCTGCCGTAATTAATAACATATGAAGAGCCAAAATAGCAAGAAAAAGGCAGAAATTTTCAAGAAATTTACCTTGTCTACATTATTTTCAGCTCGCCGTGAAGGGCACCGGCTGCATTGATTGCCTGAAATATTGCAATCAGATCTTTGGGGGTAGCGCCCACTGCATTGAGAGCCACTACCAGATCGTCTACCGTAGTTTCACCCTGAACGGCAACCATGCTTGCCTGGCTCTGGTTGCGGGCGTTGCCACCCTGAGCCTGGTCATCAACAGAAATTTTTATGCCGTTATGAGAAATGACCACTCTGCTGATTCTGACGTTGTTGCCGACAATTATTGTTCCCGTGCGCTCATTGATAACTACACGGTTGGGCTCGTCGATCGACAGAGTCAGGTTTTCAATGTTGGCTGCAAAACTTACCGGGTCATCGGTCATGCTGCTCGGAACACGTATCTCGATCTGACCCGGGTTGGTGATACTCGCCCAGCCGGGGCCATATCGACGGTCTACGGCCTCTTTAACTTTGCGTGTTAAAATAGAATCTTTTTCCTGAAGAAGAATGCTGAATTTGCCGGCACGGGCAAAACGGTCGTCTACACCACGTTCCATGATACCGCCCTTGGGGATGAAGCCGACGGTAAGGTGATTTTTCTGCCCGCTGCGCGAGGCTCCGCCCTGACCAGCCTCAAAACCGCCTATGGAAATATGCCCTTGAGCGACAGCATAAACCTGACCATCGCCGCCTTTGAGAACTGTCGGCAGAAGAACGCCGCCCTGCAGACTTTTGGCATCGCCCAGAGAGCTTATGGTAACGTCGAGAGCTTCGCCCGGTCGCCCGTAAGATGGAAGCATGCCGGTAACGATAACTGCTGCACTGTTTTTGGTGAGAATCTGCTGCGCATTGATTTCCATGCCCATATTCTGCAGCATGCCTCTGATCATTTCGATGCTCATGGCGCTCTTGTCGCCGGTGCCATCGAGGCCGGTGACCAGGCCGTAGCCGATAACCTGATACTCACGATTGCCGCTCATCCTGGAAATATCTTTTATTCTGACCTGAGCCTGCCCGAACACTGCGGGAATGACAGAAAACGAAAAAATAAAGGCAGCCGCACAGGCAGAGGTGATGAGTTTGAACAGAGAGGACCGTCTTGCTTCCATGCTGATTTCTCTTTCTGAGTGAATTGCCCGGTAATCAGGCTCCACAAGTACTATCGGCATAAAGCTCTGAAAAAGTTAGATCAATCTGCCGGAAGTTGCCGGATATTGTCTGCGATTTCTTTTGCCAGAGCGGTTTTGCCCTGGTTTTGAGCCAGTGCTAGAGCACGATGTAGAATGCCGGCCCCTTCGGTTTTCTGACCGGCTTCAAGATAGCCGGCCGCGAGAATCTGCATGAACCATGGGTCGCTGAAGTCACTTAAACGACATGCCTGCTCTGCACAGGTTTTGAGCTCATCAGCGTTCAACTCGATCTTTGCTGCAAAATAAAGCTCGAAAAGCCTGGTGAAGGCCTTTAGATTGCCCATCTGACCGGATTTTTGCAATAACTGCGCCGCTTCTTTATATTCATTCTCTTTTTCATGAGCCAGCGCCAGACTGTAATAGGGCAATGGCGACGCTGCAAAAGAGGCAATTGCCTGCGCAAAAACAATTTTTCCTTCGGCTGACCGCTGCAGCTGCATCAGGCTATTGCCGATGCCCAGCCTGAGCATGAGATCGTCGGCGTTGAATTTAACCGCCCGGCTATAAACTTCAAGAGCCTCGGCAAAGTTGCCGCTGCGAAAATGAATGTTGGCCATGTTGCGCCAGGAAACAGCCATGCCTGGGTCTGCAGCAGTTGCAAGGCTGTAGTGGCGCAGAGCTGCCGTTTCGTTTGACTTGCCGGCAAAGAGCAACCCGAGATTGTGGTGGGCTTTTGCGAAGTCAGGGGCCAGGGCGAGAGCCCGCTGGAAAAGATCGGAAGCGGCTTCATGCTGGCCGGTCGCAAGCTGCAGCAAGCCGTAATTGTTCAGAAGGTCTATGTTGTATGGGTTTATCTCGATGGCTCGGGCAAAACATCTGGCTGCCTCTGACGGCACGTCACGATAAAGAAGGGCAAGCCGGTGCAGGGCAGCCCAGTTCTGTGGCTGACGCCCGGCGGCTGCTCCAGTCAATACAATGCTGTTCTCTGTGTTCGCTCTGTTTTGCAGAAGTTCGAGTTCCTGCGAAAACTTCTGCAGGCGGGCTTCGTTTGTATACTGAGTGGTGAAGGGTGGTCTGCTCATGCTGTTGATGATGTGGTTGAGGTTATCGATGGCATCATGGTCGGTGAAGCCGATCATGGCGACCATCTCTTCGAATGTTGGAAAACTGGCCGGCATTTTTGCCGCGATATCGGGCAAATGACTGGCGATAGCATTGAAAATGCCGGTTGCCGACAGATAGTGGCCACGCAGGCTCAGATGAACGTGATCGTAAACCAGTTCGCTGTCGATAATGCCTTTCTTGCTTCTGGACTCGAAAAGCTTTTCGAGGTCGGCCTGAATGACATTGTATCTGCTGGCGCATACGGCGGCATCGTCGTTAAATTCAGGTGTGGTTCTGACGCGAAAGCAATCGTTGCTCAGAGCTTCTGTAAGATGCTGTCTGGCAGCGTCGATATTGCCAAGGGCCAGGTTTGCCTGCCCGGTCAGGTAATTGAGCATGGCGTGTTTGCGGGCAGACGGCAGCAGCTGATTCAGGAGATTCAGGGCTGAACGGGCATCTGCAGACTGCAGTTTCTGGCGGGCCTGCGCGATAGAACTTTGCATCTCGTCGCTTAACCTTCTTTCGTCTGAGGCGAACGGCGGGCAATCGAGCTGGTTGACCGGAACCCGGCACCAGAGAACCGGCACGCCAGCTTTCCGGGCCTGAGCAAAGATGCTTTCGAGGTTACTCTGCCAGTTGCTGCGGCAAAAATTTATGTCATCGCTGTCGGGCATGATCAGATTTTTCAGAAACATCTCGAGACCCTGCCAACCTGCGGCAAGATCAGCCGGAAGTGTGTCACTCCTGGCGACCTGAACCAGTCGCAGGGTTGAGGCCCAGATCCCGGTCAGGGCCGCCAGCCTGTTGCGTGCCAGCCCGAAAACGCTGGCAGGGCCGTAAGGTCCTATGAATTCATTGTGGCCGGCATAGATAATCAGCAGATCAGGCTGAAGATCGAGCACTTCGTCGGCGAACTCCCGCAATACCCAGCTGTTTATGGCCGGAATCCCAGTGTTGATGACCTCGACCTTTTTTTCGGGGCTGTGGTCATTTATTGCTGCTTCAAGCATACGTGAGAAAGAAAAATCAGCAAGCTGTTCGCCCCTCGCTGCCGATTCACCGAGCACAAAAAAACGCAGGCGCCCGGCTGGTTTGACTGCCGGCATTATTTCTGGCAGAGGTTTGCGGGCTAATTTCCCCGGGAAAAATCTGTAGCCAACGCGATAATTTGCCCGTAGAATCTCTCTGTCGCTGAGCTTTTCTTTTATAAAAAGGCTGGCGGGGTAGCCGACACCAGATATGCGCAGGGCTACTTCGCCACCTGCAAGTATGCCTGCCGGTATCGCGACAGTTATGAGAAACAGTTTCAGAGCAGATTTCAAGAATGTGCCGGTTGGTTTTGTTGGCATGTTAAAAGATTGTATACATGAATGGGCCCAGAGCCGAAGATTGAGCCAGAGTTAACAGGGTGCCAAGAATCAGCAGGGCGATGACGATGGGCAACAGCCACCACTGCCTGCGCTGCCAGAGAAAACGGAGCAATTCTTTTGCTGAATCGGATTTTGATGTTGAGCCGGTGTTTTTCATATTGTTAAAACTGTTCTTCAAAGCTGCCTTCAGAAGTTTCTTCGGGTAATTCGCGGTATGTCTGAGCCTTCTGGTCATATGAAAGCTGCAGCGGTGTTTTTCCCAGAGCTTTTAGAAGCATGCCAACTGGCAGAACTGCAAAAAAATACAGAAGGGTGAGAATAAGTCTGGTGTTGAACCAGCCCAGACCTGCGGCCAGGCAGAGCCAGACCCGGTAAAAGAAGGCGAGAGACTGCGGCCATACGATGGCAGGCAAAATGAGTGTGGCAGCGATACCGCCGGCCCACGGGCGCAATGGCAGACCGTGCAGCAGTGGCCACAGCCCGATGAGCGCAAAAGCGCCCCCGACGAGCAGGCCAAAATTTTTCAGTTCAGCTGATGTATAGTTTTTCTGTTTATGTTTTTCCATTTCAGTCGGGGGCGAACTCTTCGAGTTCAAGGCGGTTTTTCATGTCGGCTGGTTGCTCTTCTTTGAGAAGATAATGGTTGCCGAGAACCAGGCGGTCCATTTCTGTGCGCATAAAGCATTTGTAAGCGTCGAGAGGGGTGCAGACAATCGGCTCACCCCTGACGTTGAAAGAAGTATTGACTACCACTCCACATCCAGTTCTAGCCTCAAAGGCTTTTAGCAGCGCATGATATCTGGGGTTGGTTTCAGCGTGGACACTCTGGATTCTCGCTGACCCATCCACGTGGGTGATGGCAGGAATCTCTGATTTTGGCACATTCAAAAGCTGCAGACCAGTGAATTGTCTCTCTTCTTTGCTAAGGTCTCTCATCAACTCTTTTTTTACCTGTGCTGTCAGCAGCATGTAGGGAGTGTCGGTGGCAATTTCAAAATAATCCGACAGGCGTTCCCGCAGCACAGATGGAGCAAACGGTCTGAACGACTCGCGAAACTTGATTTTTAAATTCATGGTCTTCTGCATTCTGGCTGAACGGGCATCGGCGATGATACTGCGCGATCCAAGTGCTCTGGGGCCGAATTCCATACGCCCGGAAAACCAGCCCATGACCTTTTCGTCGGCCAGATCAGCGGCGGCTCTGGAAAAAAGCTCGCTGTCGTCAAGATGCGTGGCTGGTATTGCGTGCTCAGCCAGAAAATCTGCAATCTGTCGGTTGTTGAACTGCGGGCCGAGGTAGCAGCCTTGCATCATGTCTGAGGGCTGTTGTCGGCGTGGCTGCTCGAAATATTCGTGCCAGGCTCCCAGGGCGGCTCCAAGGGCTCCTCCGGCGTCTCCCGCAGCGGGCTGTATCCAGATCGAATCGAAAGGTCCTTCTCTTAGTAATCGGCCGTTTGCTACACAGTTCAGGGCGACACCGCCGGCCAGGCAGAGATTCTGGCGGCCCGTTTCCGTGTGCAGAGTTCTGCCAAGGCGCATTATGATTTCTTCAGTGACATCCTGTATCGATCTCGCCAGATCCATTTCGCGGCTGGTCACCTGGTCTTCTGCAGAGCGTGGCGGTGCGCCGAACAGTTTGTCGAATGCTGAGCTTGTCATGGTCAGGCCGGTGCAGTAATTAAAATACTTCATGTTCAATCTGAACGTACCGTCGGGTTTGAGGTCGACCAGATTGTCGAGTATTTTCTGTCGATAGACAGGTTGGCCGTAGGGGGCCAGGCCCATGAGCTTGTATTCGCCACTGTTGACTCTGAAGCCGGTATAGTATGTAAATGCCGAGTATAAAAGGCCAAGCGAGTGTGGAAACCTGATTTCCCAGAGCTGTTTCATTTTGTTGCCATCGCCAAGCCAGGCGGTTGTGGTCGACCACTCGCCGACACCGTCCAGGCAAAGCACCGCCGCCTCGCTGTAAGGAGACGCGAAAAAAGCTGAGGCGGCATGGGAGCGGTGATGACTGTAAAAAAGAATTTTTTCAGGCAGGCCGTTGAATTGTTCTCGCAAAACTCTGGCTATTTCAGGTTTCATGAACAGTTTTTCTTTGAGCCAGAGTGGAATCGAGTGAAAAAAAGATCGCAGCCCGGCTGGTGCAAAGCTGATGTAGGTTTTCAGCAGTCTCTCGAATTTGATGAAGGGTTTTTCGTAAAAAACGACCGCTGCGACTTTGTCGATGCTTATGCCGGCTTCTTTAAGGCAATATCTGGTTGCCTGCACGGGAAAGCTGCTGTCATGTTTGATGCGTGTGAATCTTTCTTCCTGGGCTGCCGCGACAATTCTGCCGTCTTCGATGAGACAGGCCGCAGAATCGTGGTAATACGCTGAAATTCCAAGAATATACATTTTGCACCTGAGATTGTTTTGCAGCAGTGTACCAAAACTGTTGGCGCGATTTCAATGCCTGTTTTTTCAACTGATAAAAAAGCGGGGGCACGCTCTGTCGCGTGCCCCCGCTTTAAAGCCGTAATATCAGAAAATTACGTCGAAAAATTTGGTCATGAGCCCCTGGCGGTTTGCTCGACCGACCGCACCCCGGCCATCGAACTTGATTTGTGCGTCAGCGAGCAGTTTTGAGTTGATGCTGTTACCTGAATCGATATCTTTGGGTCTGGCAACTCCTCGAACTCTCATCACCTGAGTCTCGCGGTTGACCATGATGGATCGGCTGCCCTCGATAAGCAGGTTGCCATTGCCGAGAACCTCGAGAACGCTGGCGGTAATGGTTCCGGTCAGTTTCCCTGATCTGGTCGTGGTGCCGGTGCCTTCGAATTCGTTATTGAATTCATTGCTGCCGATGAACTTTTCGACGATGCGTTTGAAATAGGGGATTTTTGGCCCGGTCGAAATTTCTGTGTTGCTCGATTTCTGGGTGTTGGTGGTAGCCTTTGACTGTGCGTTCGATTCTTCAGAAATGACTATGGTTATTATATCGCCGGCTCGGTAGTCGCGCCCACCTTTTGAAGAATAGAGATCGTTGCCGCCGAGCCACAATGAATTCGCTCCCGCCTGGCTGGCGAAGGCAAAAAAGAGAACCAGAGCTGCAATCAATTTAATTTTTCGCATATTCTACTGTGCCTTTCTCGGTGATGACGCCTTTGATGCGACGCTTGTTCTGTAAATTGATCAAGGTTATCTCGTCGCCGGGGTTTCCGCCCACAACGGCTTTGGCTGGTATTTTAAGAGACAGGTTGCCGCTGCTGACATGAAAATCGACATTTTCACCGGGCTTGACCATCAGTGAAGCACGATCAGATGGCTTTGCCTGTGTTGAGGCAATAGTACTGATGCCCTGCATCGGGTCCAGGGAAGTGCTTTCTGAAAGGTCGGTCGGACGCAGCAGGGTTCCGGCTGATTTGAAACGACCGAGGCCTTTTCCCAAAGCTTCTTTATAACTGACCGGAGCGGTAGCCTGATCACTTTTGAGCACGACTTTTTTGGGCTTGATCATGTCTTTGCCGAGAGTTTCGCCCGGTTTGGCCAGACGTGTCAGTTGTGCAGCTTCAACGGTGCGGGTTACCCTGATTTGCAGTAATTGCCTGAAGGGGCCGCCGTCGGTTTCGGCTGTGAGAACGAGAAGTTTCATGCCGAGAGTGTTCTCGGAGTTGCTGGTAATTTCCCAGTTATTTATGTTTCCGGGTAGAACAAGGTTGGCTGGCACCCTTGACAGATCTATGTCAAGCTCATCATCGCAATGCTGTTGGCAGACTTCGATGATTTTTGCCTTCACTTCTGCACCTTTGAGAATGGCACCGTTGCGTTTGACCGTGATGCGTTCGGGCATGACGACGTCTCGGGCGAGGTTGCCAAGTTTCTTGGTCAAAGTCTGGCGGTCAAAAGTTACTTCGCCCAGAGGGTTGGGAATAAAGCCTATCTGAACGGCGGCAAGTTCTTCTCTGAGCCTGGCACTGCCTTCGGTTCTAATAAGGCTGTCGGCCTTGATTTCGCCACTGTTGACAAGAACCGTCGATTTGAATGCCGTGACTCCATCTTTCGTTTTTGCGGCAGAAACGGCCGCCATTGCCGGCGCAGTCGCGGCCAGCCCCAATAGGCAGCTCAGGATGGTTGCCTTGATTTGATTTCTAGTCTGACTGTGCAATGTCACTCACCTTATCTTCTGAGATTGTTGGCAATCTGGAGCATGGTGTCGGAAGTCTGGATGGTTTTGGAATTCGCTTCGTATGCTCTCTGAGCAACGATCATGTTGACCATTTCTTCGACGACTTTCACGTTGGCCATTTCAATGAAGCCCTGTGCTATTTCGCCAAATTCTTCAGTGCCGGGAATGCCGATTGCCGGGTCGCCCGAACTGCCACTTGGGATGAAAAGGTTTCGACCTATGGATTTGAGGCCGGGAGGATTGATGAAGTTGGCAAGTTCGATCTGTCCGAGAACTTCCAGGTCGACCTGATTGGGCATTTTGGCTGCGATAATACCCGATGAGGTAATGTTTATGCCGATCGCTTCCCGCGGAATGGTGACCCCGGGAATTACAGTGTAGCCATCAGAAGTGACGATGGTGCCGTCTTCAGAGAGTTTCCAGGCACCGTCGCGGGTGTAAGCGATATCGCCGTTGGGCAGTTGTATCTGAAAGAACCCCTTGCCTTCGATAACAACGTCGAGGGGTTGCTCGGTCTGCTGAAATTCGCCCTGGCTGAACATGCGCTGGGTCGCAACAGGTCTGACACCGTGCCCAAGCTGAATGCCGACCGGATAAGTGTTGTCGCTCGAAATTGGCGCGCCGGACTCAGTGAGCGTCTGATACATCAGATCCTGAAAGTCGACCCGGCTCTTTTTGAAACCTGTGGTTGTAACGTTCGAAAGGTTGTTGGAAACAACAGCAATGTTGAGTTCCTGACCCTTCATGCCGGTTGAGGCAGACCACAATGCTCTCATCATAGGATTTTATTCCTCCGGTTCGTTCAGATTATGCGTCAGCGTCTGGAAGCGCCAACCGAGTTGATGGCCTTGTCAAGCAGACCATCGTGAGACTGAATCACTTTTGAATTGGCTTCGTAAGCCCTCGATACTTCGATCATTCTGACCATTTCTTCTACAAGGCTGAAGTTGGGCTTTTCGGTATAACCGACTTTAAAATTGGTTTCGCCTCTGGCGACTTCACCATAAGCTCTGACAAATTTATTGGCACCCTCTTTGCGAAAGGCTTTGCGGTCGGCAGCGATGCCGGTAACCAGGCGATACTGGGGAACCCCGTCGACCAGCACCCGGCCTTCCCGGTCGATGTTCACTGTCTGTCCCTGGCCGACCTGAACTCTGACAAGATCTGAGCCCGGGGTGCCATCTTCGTTCATAATGTTGTTGCCACTGTCGAGGTTTACTGGTTCACGTTCGGCCAGCATGAAATCACCGTGCATATTGGTCAGGTAACCTTCATGGTTGATGTTTAAGATGCCGTCACGGGTGAATCTGGTGCCGGTTGGCGATTCAACCACAAAAAACGCTTTTTCATTCTCGAGTGCCAGGTCGAGGTCGTTACCGGTGTAATCAAAGCCGCCCGCTTTGAAATTGGTGTATGATTCGTCAAGTATGACGCCAGTGCCAAGTTCCCCAATTTTAGGAAACTTGTAGAAAGGTCTGGGTGGAAACAGCTGCCCGTCATTGACTTTGCGTAGTTCCATGGTCGGCAGTTCCTTGAAAACACCCTGGTCTTGTTTAAAACCACAGGTATCGACGTTGGCGAGATTGTTGGCGATCATGTCCTGTCGAATGGTTTCGACAAGCATAGATGAGGAAGCCGTATAGATGCCTCGTATCATTGCTGCCTCCCGGCTTTGATTCTGCTGCCGCAGTTGTCCGCTTTTGAACAATGTCCGATGATGCCGATTACTTCAGCGCCAATTGGGTTGTTAGAAAAGGCCAGCTCCTGCGCCAGATGCGAGTGCAGGCATTTGACTCCCCTGAAATCACGACTGCCGGCAACTGTGGTTTCTGCGAGAATTTCGTGAATGTGTTCTGGTAAAGTGCCCGGGTAGATTTTTTCGGCCATTTCAAGACGGATCGAAGCAATCTGAGTCTGGCTGTCGAGAAATCTTTCTCTGAAATCAGCATCGTTTTCAAGGCGCTCTGAATATTTTCTGACAAAGCCCTGTTGCTCAAGATCAGCAACCAGGTGCTTGAGCCTGGGGCATACCAGCCACAGAAAAGCGGGAAAAGGTTTCCAGATACCGTCTTCGATGAAGACCGGGTCGGCGAGGAGTACTTGCGGGCTTCCGTCAGCGCACCTGCTCTGAATACGGAAAGGGGTGCGCGGCTCTCTTCCAAGAAGCCGCACAGCCAGGTTGTAATCGTTTTCGGATAATGTTGAATTCATGTTTGCCAGATAACCTTCCCTAAACAAATTATCGGCATAAAGCGGCGCCGACTTTAGGGAATACTTTTTCTTTATCAGGAAGAACATCGGCAGTTTGCCTCACATGAGTGAGAGTTTTTATGCAAAGAATTGAAAAAAAAGTTAAAATAGCTCAACTTCAGACGGGGGTGTTTATGACCTTACGCTATTTGACTGCCGGAGAATCGCATGGCCCGGCTCTTACCGGTATTCTCGAGGGCATGCCTGCCGGGGTGAAGCTGTGTCGGCAGGACTTCGATATTCTGCTGCGCCGTCGCCGCGCCGGTTATGGCCGTGGTGCCCGTGTCAAAATCGAGGCTGATCGTGTTGAAGTTCTGGCCGGTGTCGTTGGTGGGCTGACAATCGGCAGCCCCATTGCTCTGCTGATCAGAAACGATGATTTTGCAACTCACTCGGCCTATATGGACCCATTTGAAGCCAGTTCGGATGCGGGCCGTCTGAAGGTGCCGTTGCCTGGGCATGCCGATTTGCCAGGAATACAAAAATATGGCTTCAATGACTGTCGTCCCATACGGGAACGGGCTTCGGCGCGTGAAACGGCTATGCGCACCGCTTTGTCGGTGCCACCTAGAAAAATGCTGCAGCTGTTGAATGTCGGCTCGACATGCTTTGTTGAAAGTATCGGTGGTATACAGGCAGCTGTCGACTACGAGGCCGACCCTGCTGCCATCGCCCTCGCCGTAGTCGAAAACGGTGACGAGTTTCTGACTCCTGATGCCGGAATTATCGATAAATGGCGGGAACTGATCGATACGGCTTCTGAAAATCGTTTCAGCCTTGGCGGTAGTGGCGCTGTCATTTTTTCGGGTCTGCCGGTCGGGCTTGGCAGTCACGTTCATTTTGACCGTCGCCTCGATTCGATTCTTGCCGGTCTTGTAATGAGTATTCCGGCTGTAAGAGGTGTTGAAATCGGTTGTGCTGTAAAGGCCGCCGCTTCCAGGTCTGCTTGTGGTGACGCCATTTTTTACAGCCGGCAGGGCGGCTTTACACGTGGCAGCAATCTGGCGGCAGGTCTCGAAGGCGGCATGACCAACGGTCAGCCTTTGATCATACGCTTTCACATGAAGCCATTGCCAGGTAACTCAGGCCTGGAATCAGTAAATCTAGACACTCTGGCAGCCGAACAGCCGCCTCATTATCGTTCTGATATCCAGGCTGTCGCTGCTGCAGCTGTGGCAGTTGAATCGGTTGTTGCCATTCAACTGGCATCAGAAATTCTTGCAGCCACGGGTGGAAACAATATCGATGAAGTGGCGGCCCGTTTGCACCGCTGACATGGCTCTTTTCCAGATAAAAATAAAAGGCCACCCCGATGTGGGGTGGCCTCTATTTTATTAAGTCGGAGGTTTTAGAATGATGTATCGAAGGCGTTATCGAAGGAATCGTCGATGGTGCCGGCCGGCTGAGCTGATATCGGCACGCTCGATGTGACCGGGCTCATACCTGTTTCAGGAATCAGAGAGGTCGGAGCTGCTGACTCGATGCTCTGCGCGATGATGTGCGGAGTGATGAGGATAATGAGTTCCTGTGACTGACCTTTTTTACCCTTGAAGCTGAAGAGCGACTTGATTATCGGGATGCTGCCCAGCAACGGAATTTTGTTGTTTTCCTTGCCTTCTTCATCTCTGATGAGGCCGCCGATGAGGATTTCTTCACCGTCTCTTACACGCACCGTGGTCTTGGCTGAGCGGGTGCCGATGACCGGATACATGTTGTTGTTCGACCAGGATTCAACGAAAGACACTTCGGGTTCTGCATCCACGGTGATGTAGCCGTCATCGTTGATTCTGGGAGTGATTTTGAGCTTGATACCTGTGTCTTTTTCTTTCGGGGGCTGGTCGGCGCCGCCCGGGTAGATAACTTTGGTGCCGACTACGATGTTGGCTTCCTGACCGTTAACAGCTGAAATCTTCGGGTTGCTGAGAACCTTGGTTTCGCTGCGTTTTTCAAGAGCAGCAAAGGTGGCTTTGAACAGCAGGTTTTCACGATAGAAGTCCCCAAGGCCGAACATGTCACCCTGCTGGCCGGTGAAGGCTTCCTGATACAGGCTCGAATCAGGATTTACAGCAAAGTATTCCTTGGTGGAAAGCACTGGTAGAGCGTCGAATTCGCTGTAAGCACCTTCCTGACCGGTCTTGCCTGTCCATTTGAAGCCGATGCTCTTGGAAGCGTCGGTTTTGACTTCAACGATCTTGGCTTCCATCATGACCTGATGCACAGGTGTGTCAATGGTTTCGATGAGTTTTTTTACTTCATCGAGCAGATCTTTGCTGCCGGATACGATAACTGCATTGATGCGCTCGTCAGTGGCAACCTTGACATCTTTTCTGATGGTAGAGGTGATTACCTTGCTTACATCTGCCGCTTTTGCATACTGCAGACGCTTGGTAATGGTAAGACCTTTTTCAAAAGCATCGACCAGGGTTTTCTCAGATGCGAGAATCCAGGTGTTGCCGATTTTGCGAACCGCAAAACCATTGGTCTTGGCGATCAGGTTCATAGCTTCTTCGTAGTAAACGTCTGAAAGCTTGACAGTAACCTGGCCGCGCACGCTCTTCTCTGCGATGATGTTCGTGCCCGACTGCTGGGCGATTACCTTGATGATCTGACGAATGTCAGTATCTCGGAAATCGAGGGTAATGTTGTCATCTGCCCGTACTGAGCAGGGCAACATTATTGCGACTGCGAGAGCCGCAAACAGTAGTAAGATGTTACTTCGTTTCCTGGTGTAACCCGTGGAACTCATTCTCTTTACCTCCGAACGGTAATGTCCGACAACTGAATCTCCGACAATAGCCTTTTCAGGTATGTCAGGTGATACATCGACAACTTTGCTGAAATCCTTAAGCAAATTTAAAAAAAATTCCTGTTGCAAGATTTTGTGACAAACTGGGATTTATGATCGCTGTATCGGCAAAATTGCAGGAATATTTACTTTTTTGACTGAAAAAATGTGAAATTTTGCATAACTGCGCCAGGAAACTGGTCCTCTGATACATTTGAGTCTGAGAGTGTGTCGGTCATTGCAGGGAGTGTAGCGACACGAAGCAGTCTATCCAGGCAGCGAGACTCTAAGAAATTGCTGCGCTCCGCTCGCAATGACAATTTTTATACATACTTTCAATTTTGACAAATGACTGGTCGTTGTAAGCTGGTTCGCTCCCAGACTACTGATTTCTGGTTGTAGGTTAGCCGGACTGCTTATTAATTCTGCTTCGCAGAATTTCTCGCAGTGACAGCTTTTCTGCCGGTCTGCTTTCTATCCGCTATTTCTTAATACTGAATGCTGAACATGAAAAAAGGCTGTATCACAAGCGTCTCTTTTTGAGAGTCACTTTGATACAGCCTTTTTGGCTGAAACTGTGGGTCAGTCTTTTTCGTCTCCACCGATTTTAAAGGTGTGGCGGCGCTGTTCTTTGTTTGAGTAGATAACCACACGGTCAGAGAGAATATCGACGACTTTGAATTTGCCTTCGACAATCTGGTCTTTGGTTATGGTCAGTTCGTTGTTTTCGAATTTGACTACTGCAAGGCGCTGGCCTTCATTACCAACAATGCCGGTAACGAAAAGTCTGATCGGTTTGACCGGCGGGGGAGCCGGTTTGGTGTCCTGGGGTCTGGCAGTCGGCTGAACCGGTCTGACAGGTGGCAATACCACTTTCTTTTCTACTATCGGTCTGAAAGGGTCTTTTTTGGGGTTTTCGGTAGCGAAAGTGTATCTGTTGATCAGACTTTCAATTTGTTCCTGTTCGCTCATTTTGCTTGTATCCGGGCCTGGTGCAGATCCGGATGGGCTTTCAGCTGTCATGCCATCACCGAAGTCAGAAGTTCCGGAAGGAGTTTCTGAAGTGGCACTGACGTCTCCAAGATCGTCGAGACTGCCAAAGTCATCGAGCTCATCCTGTGCAGAAATTTGCGGTGCTGCGAAAAGGAACGCTGCCAGACAGATAATTCCCAGAGATTTGAGTGGGCTGAATCCAGTCATAGTCTTTTTCCTTTCTTAGTATCCGCCGCCCATTATATAAACTTTGGCGCTGAGGGTGACACTGAGCAGAGGGCTTTTTGATTCGCGGTCTACTTCAGCAGAAACGGAAACGTTCATTGAACCAGCCGCAAGATTGATTATTTTGCGCTTTTCCATGATTGTCAGGAAGCTGCCAATGTCTTTAAAAGTGCCGAGAATAGTCATTTCTACCGGCAATTCAGACCAGTCTTCAGCTCTTACCAGCGGTGAGATGCGGATGTCCTGAAATTTTACCTTGAATTTATTGGCAATGGTTTCTGTTGAGTCGAGAAGTTTCGGAACAACGGTGTTAAGCTGGTTTGATTCGGTCTGTAGCTTGTTTTTTTGCTCCGTTAGCTTCGATATTTGCGCTTTTAGCTGCGCCATCTCTTCTTCGATATTGGCCAGCTGAGCTTTTTGTCTTTCAAGGTCGTCGATTTCGCCCTTGATTTTTTCGCCCTCTTCAACCATTGGCTGGTAGTAGTTCATATACCACACGAAACCTGCCCCGGCCGCAAGAACCAGAAGGAATATTGTTACAACTGCGAAGTTATTCATTGATCAACCCTCCAGATTCTTTTCGCCAAGATCACGTTTGATGCGACAGTTGATTTCAAAACGCCATACCGGCATTTTTTCGTAAATGTTCTTGGTTGCGCTGGTCAGAAACACTTCTTCAAAGTGCTCGTGGCCCTGTAATGCCTGAATGAACTGCTGAATACCTTTGGTGAGCTGACCGCCGGTTTTGGGTTCTTCTGCTCCGTCTTCGTTGCAAGAGTAAGCGGTGATCTGAACGCGTCTGTCAGAGTCGATACGCAGGTTGGTAATCCAGACAGTTTTTTCAGGGACAACACTCGTCAGATTGCTGAAAGCCTGAGACCACTGCAGAAGAGTTGCACCCGAAAGCTGCTTGAGACGGCTGATATCAGATTCGATTCTGCCTTTTTCCTGGCGCAACTGATCTTTAATGTCGAGTTTTGACTGTTCGCGGGCAATCTCATCTTTCAGGTCCTGGCGCTGGGCGATGAGGTCGTCGTTCATTCCCTCGACTGCGAGAGTGCCTGCATAGAACCCTGCACCTATGCCGATCAGGCCAAGAAAGAAGAATATGGCCGCAAAGGGGATTTGAATTGGCTTGCGCCGTTTGACTGTTAATAGATTAATTCTAATCATTTATTCGTCTTTCACCCCTCTCAATGCAAGCCCGATAGCAACAGTATACTGCTGCAGATTGTTGTAGAGCTCGTCTGGATCTGGCGTGGTGACGGCAATACCTTCGAGCGGGTTGCCCATATTGACGTCGACGCCAAGTTCATTCATCAAAAAGGTGTTGAAGCTGCGAAGATTGGCGCTGCCGCCAGAAAGTATGATTCGGTGAATCAGAGGCTCGCGCGACTGAGCTTTGAAGTAATCGAACGATCGGCGAATTTCTGAGGCCAGCTCTTCGACAGTCGTCTTGACCACTTCTGCAATCTCATTGCCACCGGATTCACCAATGCTGACTTCAGCTTCTTCAAGCTTGATGGATTCAGCCTGGTCGAATTCCTGCTTCATTACATCTTTGATCATTTCTGTGATGTTGTTGCCGGCTATCGGAATATTGCGCGTAAACATCAATACTCCTGATTTAAGAACAGAAATATTGGTGGTTCTAGCGCCAGCATCGATAATGGCCACAACCTCGCCGCCCTCCTGGGAATGGGCAGTCTGGCCGAATGAGTCTTCAAGAGCGTTGATGGCGGCGATGGTGTCGACGTCAACGATTTCGGGGGTTATGCCCGCGCTCTTGAGAACATCGGTATAAGAGTTGACCAGGTCTTTCTGGGCAACTACGAGCAAAATCAAAAACTTACCGCCGCCCTCTTCGTCTTCATCGACGTTTTTCAGAACAGCGTGAGTAATGCTCACTTCGTCGATGGCATAAGGAACATACTGCTCGGCTTCGATTCTGACTGTCTGCTCGAGTTCATCGGGCGTCATAACCGGAAGCTTGGTAAAGCGCATGATTACGTTCTGCCCTGAAATCGAGGCGAAGCTCCGCTCTACTTTGATCTTTCGTGTTTTCAAGATATCCTTGATGACCGCTGCAACTGCCTGTGGATCGCTTACGGCACCTTCTGACATCGCGTCCGATGGCAGGGGCATCATGCCGTAGTTTATCAGTTCCGGGCCAGAAGGAGTCTTTTTGAGCTGGACGATCTTGACGGCTGAGGTGCCAATGTCGACACCGACCGCCGTGTTGCTTGTCCCAAAGGTGAACAAACCCATACGCTCTTTCCTCCAAGGTTCGTCAGAAATTACTTTCTGACAGCTTAAAATTATTACTTGTCAGTTTCCTATCGGTTATCTGTGAACGAAATCTGAGCATTTTTCGAAAAACTATTCAAATTTTAATAGTCCAGGCTTCGCAGAGCAACATTTGAGTAGTAGAGAGCCAAAATCTGCCTGTATGACCAGTCCCTTTTGCCTAGTTCGATTGCACCGGCCTGGCAAAGCCCGACTTGATGCCCATAGCCCCTGCCGAACAAATCAAGTTTTGTCAGCACTGCAGCAGCAGGTGATCTGACCATTATTCTGCTGGCTGCTGGCTTGATTGCCGCTGCTGACTGCGCAGCGGCTACAAATACCTGCCAGCCCTTTTCCGGTCTGGTTGTGCGCTTTAGACCGTGAGAAGTCAGAATGAACATCTGTGGCGGGCCGGCGCTTTCGATGCTTTGAATTTGAGCTTTAACAAATCGCCCAGGCAGCTCATAGGGTTCGCTTGGCTTCTCTGACAGGGCGGCAATACCCCCGGCCGGTAGTCTGCGTTCTGCCAGAACAAAGGTTGTGCTCGGCAGATTGAATAGCCTTCTTATTGTAGTGCCTTTTATTTTGAATGTGCCTTTGTTTGTATTCAAAATCAGGCTTGTGACTCTGTCCATGTGTGAAGGCGAGTCTATTTCAGCTGTTCTCAATTGTTCAAAAACGATTTTTTCTTGACGCAGAGCGGTACGAAGCTCGTTTACTCCTATGCTCCTCGTCCAGCGGTAGTTGATGCCCTCGCGGCAGAATGGGCAGACTACCCGACGAAGGTAGCTGCGTGGTGCTCCACCAAAAACCTTGTCGTTGTCAGAGGTCATGCCGCCACAGGTGGCATGATAAAGAGTTTCGATGGGCCTGCCTTCAGATATCATGACTATGCCACGGGTGCCCACAACAGCCGGATCGATGCTGTCGCGTTCGGCGCTGACGCCTGAATAAACCTGACAATGCGTGGAATCGCAGACGTCTGCGCCGTCAGAGCCATGCTTACCGCGATTTGCATAGGCATAAGTTCTGGCGATGACTGTTTGCGCCTTGATCGACTCAGCCGGAGAACGTGAACCGATTTCGCTGCCGACAACACCCCGCAGGTAGCTTTCCAGGCCGACGTGGTTCACCACCGTTGCCCCTTTCGCAGAAATGCGCATCTCTATATGCCCTCGATAGCGCTTGCCATTGAATTCAAGCAGCGAACCGCCCGGGCGACAACTAAGAGTTTCACCATTGTGCTCTATGCGACTTCTCCCTTTTTTTCCGCTCGCCGGCAGGCTCCAGGAGAAGACTCCATTTTTGCGGAAAGTTTTGATGCGTCTGCCTTTGCTGTTGAGAATATGCCCCCCGTCAGGAAACTTAACAGACAACTTTTTGTGTGTTGAGCCAAGCTTTACTTTGAGAATTGGCTCCATAGCAGTCGGCTTCGTTGCCGGTCTGGTTTTCTGGCGCGCGTGCAGCTGTGATGGCAAAGAACAAAGGCCAATCAGAAAGGCCAGAAAAAGCCCGTTTACGATGAGCCATGTTATTCTGGTTATCTTGATTGGAGAAAGAGGCATTTCAGCTCCTTTTTTGAGGTGTCTCGTTCATGATAACGCCACTGCTCAAAAACGGATTTAAAAACTTTTTATCATTACGAAATCTGTCATGTTCACTGAAGATACAGCCACAGTATTTCTGGCGATAGAGCTCGTTCTTCCTTGCCGTCTCATGTGAGCTGCGAAAGCCAGGCCTGAAATCTGTGTAGTGAAATTTGACACCAGCGGCTTTACCGGCTTCTTCGCCCACAGAAATCAGCAATTCGTGATTCTGATATGGGCTTATCAGAAGGGTGGTTGTAAAGGCTTCGAATGACAATCTGGCAGCGGCCTGCGCCACGGCATTCAGGCGCATTCTGTAGCATGTTGCGCAGCGCCCCGGGCCGAAATCACCTTTTAAGGCCAGCAAAAATCGCTCCAGGCCGTATGAAGCATCTCCGGCAATGAGCTGCAGCCCTAATACATCAGCCATTTTCTGGCATGAGAGCAGGCGTTGGTGATGCTCTACGAATGGGTGGATGTTGGGGTTTTCCCAGAATATGGCTGTATTGCCCGAACCGGCTGTTTTCTCCAGGATCGGGTAGGACCCTCCCAGGCATGGCCCACAGCAGGTATGCAGCAGAATTGCCATCTCAGTCTTCCTTTTCCTCTGCTACAGGCTTACCGGAAAGAGTCCAGTTGCGGGCTTTTTCGACTGTTACTTTGACGAAACTGCCAATAAGAGATTTGTCACCGGGAAAATCGATAGACCGTCCTGTGCGGGTTTTGCCCACCAAATGCCCCTCATTTCGGGCTGCTTCTGATTCAACCAGCACCTCAAAAGTCTTTCCGGTCAGTTTCTGGCTCTCTTCAAGACCTATGGCGTTCTGTGCCGATATCAAATCGGCCAGACGGGCTTTTCTCGTTTCTTCATCGATTTGCCCGGCCATGGCTGCAGCTGCAGTGCCTTCGCGTGGCGAGTAATAATACATGAAGGCGGTTTCATAGCGAACTTTGCGTATCAGGTCGAGAGTTTCGCCAAATTCGGTATCGGTTTCGCCCGGAAAACCACAGATAATATCGGTGCTGAGGCTGACGCCGGGTATATGCGAACGCACATTGGCAATCAGCTCAAGATAACGCTCTCTTGTATAGCCGCGCTTCATTTCATGCAGAATTCTATTGGAACCAGCCTGAACCGGCAGATGATACTGTTCGCAGACCTTTGTCAGAGCTGCCATGCGCTTTACCGTTTCAAGACTGAAGTCGCGCGGGTGAGAAGTCATAAACCGCACCCATTTGATGCCGTCAATCTGTTCAATGCGCTCAAGAAGCGTGGCAAAGCCTTCGCTCAACCCCAGATCTTTGCCGTAAGCATTTACGTTCTGGCCCAGAAGGGTAACTTCTTTAACTCCCCGGCCGGCCAGCTCTTTTATGAATTTTTCAAGCTCGTCGAGCGGTCGGCTGACCTCCGGGCCGCGCACATACGGAACGATACAGTATGAACAAAAATTTGTGCAGCCTCTGATTATATTGACCATTGCTGAAAAGGGCCGGTGAAGAATTATGCCGTCAGCCGACTCACCGTCAAATGCGCCTCGCGGTGCAAAATTGCCGGTGGTTTTTTCGCTGGCCGCTCTTTGCAGAAGCAAAGGGAGATCTTCAATGTCATTCGGCCCAAAAACGAGGTCTACCAGTGGAAGAGCCTCGAGCAACTCTCCCTGCATGTTTTGTGCCATGCAACCTGCCACGCCTATTATCAGGTCAGCGTTGCGTTTTTTTGCATTTATCAGAGACTGAATTCTGCCGATCAGACGCTGCTCAGCGTGTTGTCGAACACAGCAGGTGTTGAAAAGAATCAGATCCGCTTCTGATTCATCTTCAGTTTCTGTAAAGCCAAGACCAGCCAGTAAACCACGTATGCGCTGGGCATCGGCCTGGTTCATCTGGCAGCCAAAAGTTGTTAGCATGAATTTGTGGTGTGAAGTTTTCATATCTTGTCATTCTACCACAGCATCAATGCCGCTGCATCAAGCAAAAGATTGAAAATCAAACGGCCCGCCGATGCGTTTTATTTGCATCGGGCGGGCCGTTCAGGCCTTTTTCTTTGTTTGTTCAGCCTTTTCTGACTTCGTTGAACAGGTCAGCCAGCTGATCTAAGGCTGAAAAAGTGTTTCTTACGACTTTCTCCAGGCGAATTTTGTCGTCGTTGTTATCTGGTTTCGTGTGTGAATCTGAGTTTAACATTTTGCTTGAACCTGTTTGATCAGTTTAATTTCAACTTTCGCTTGGCAAATTGTCAAAGTTCTCAAGATTACCAGGGCCAATGGTGTTGTGACTGGCCATGGCATCGGCTTCTGTGTCATCAGCTCCACAACCGGTCATCATTATCGGAGTGAGCATTATCGCTGCTGCAACAAGCATCCACAAGAATTTCTTCACCTGCAGTTTCTCCTTTGCGCTGAACTTGCAGAGCATATCGGCAGGTGTGGTTTTTTTATTTAGTAGAGTTTGATCAGTTTCGCACCCGGAAAATAATGAAAAAGTATTTCGCTGAACTTCCAGCCGGCAGCTGCCATACTTTGGGCACCGGTCTGACACATGCCGACGCCATGACCCCAGCCGGCACCTTCAAACTCGGCACCATTGATGAAGCCTGAGCGATCACGTTTCCAGGCAACTTTAAAGAAAGAGCTGCGCAGCCCGCCGAACATTTGTCTGATTGGCAGTTCTTTTAAAACACTTTTTGTGCCCCTTTCGCCAGAAAGCTTCATGTTGACGATACGGCCAGATACTTCACGCACAAACTCGCCGACATCTTTTATTCGTCCTATGGCCGCTTTTTTCTCGACTGCTTCCCAGTCTTTGGCTGTGAGTGTTTTTTTCCATCTGAATTTGTCGGCGCCTTCGATGCCAGACACGGCGCACCAGCAGTCGGGAGGACGTAAAATAAATGCAGTTGCCTGTTTTTCGTCTGTTAAATCGATGCTGGCAGGTTTGATTAGGTCTGAAACTCCTTGTAGATGAGGGTCTGGATTGGATGTCCAGATGTTGTGGTTGGCAGATGAGTGCCCGCCGCAGTTGGCGCCGTAAACCGCATCGACTATTCTGCCGCTATGACTCTTGAGCACTAGCCCGCGTGTGGGCTTGATCGCTGCGCCGATAGCCTTGTCGGTATTCTGTATCCCTTTGTAGACCTGACAATGCTGCTCGGAACAGAAATCGTAGCCCTCGTGCAGGTGCCTGACGCCCTTTTTCGAAAGCATCTCACCACGCGCAGCAACGGCTTGAGCTTGTAGAGCGCCGGTCGGAGCCCTGGCAGAAATCTCTGACGGTACGATGCCGATCAGCAGCTTTTCCAGGTCGGTGTGCTCGATACAGTCGATGACGTTTTCTGTGCCAAATTGAATCTGTAGTTTGCCGGCATATTTTCTGTCTTCAAAACCATGCCAGGAATAGCCTTTGGCAAATTCGACCTTCTTTAAAATTGTGTGACTATTCGCAAGCAGTTCGATAGCAGAAACAGTCTCAAAAATTGTTTTGTTCCCCTGCTTGAGAAACAGTTTGCCCTTTGCCGGCCTGATGTTTTCTATGAAAACCCAACTTGAAATATTCTGGGAGGAAAGCTTGTCCTGTAGCAAACGGGCTTCTTCTTCCTGAATAAAGACCCCCACGCCGATAAAGACGACTCGATTGTCGGGGTAACCTGCCGCTGGCAGTTCTCCGGCTGTGAAACGATGGGTGCGATACTGCTTGAAACGATTTTCGATCTCGACAAGCTGCGCTTCATCGAGTGAACTGCCTGAGCCAACCATAAGGTGAAACCGTCTTTGTGACATTGCCTGCAACAGCCCTTCGATCTGATAAGGTTGATTTGCCCTCAGTTTCCCTGATTTGCCATTGCTCTGCCATGAACCGCCACGCGGCATGATGAATTCAATTTTTTTAGGGTATTGGGCGACTCTTATCCTTACGGCCGGAGGTTTGCCGAAAATCATCGATGGGATCGCCTGCAGCAAGAAGCACAGGGCAATCAGCACAAAACTGTTGCGTCTATTCATGGTCGATTTCCCCCAGAGCTTTGTAAAGAAACCCTTCAGCGTTTTTCAGGCGTATTTTTGCCTGTTCAGTGGTCAGCTCAGTTCTGGCAAGCAATATGGCCAGTTTTACGTCGCCATCGGCCTCCTGCAGTTTTGCATCAGCAAGATAGTTGGGAACATGACCACCTTCCATGACAATTCGCAATGCTCTGCGCCTTAGCTTGTCGTTGGTGGCCCGCAGATCGACCATCAAATTTTCAAAGACCTTGCCAATTTTGATCATGCTGATGCTCGAGAGCATATTCAACACCATCTTACAGGCAGTGCCACTTTTCAATCTTGTTGAGCCGGTTATTACTTCTGGCCCGACGACTGGGTTGATCAGAACGTCAGTTGCGGGAAGGGCACCGTAAGGGTTACAGGTTAACAGAACTGTATGTGCGCCTGTCGATCGCGCATACTCGATTCCGCCGGCAACATAGGGTGTTGTGCCAGATGCCGTTATGCCTACCAGAACGTCATTTTTGCAGAAATTGTTGTCGATCAGATCTGAACGACCAGATGCAAAGCTGTCTTCTGCGCCCTCCGCCGCTTCATACAAAGCCCGGGTGCCCCCGGCGATGATACCCACGACCATGTCAGGAGAAACGCCAAAAGTGGGAGGGCACTCCGACGCATCCAAAACTCCAAGTCTGCCTGAAGTGCCGGCTCCGAGATAAATCAGCCGCCCGCCTTTTTTGAAGGCGCTGACAATAAGATCTGTCGCCTGTGAAATGCTTTCAGCGCAGGCTTCTATGGCTTTGAAGACAGCCTGGTCTTCATTGATGAAATGCTTGACGGCATCGCGGGTGCTGACGCGGTCTATGTATATGGTGCGAGGGTTGCGGGTTTCTGTCAGTGCCTGCGCAACTTCTAGTTTGTTGTTTTTGCTTTGTTCTGTAGATTTCATTTTGTTGCTCCAGTTTGCAGAAGTTTGGTCAGATCTGCTGATATAAAATCTTTTTTTGCATGCACCAGCAGCGGGCCCAGAGCCAGCTCATATTGAGGCGGTTGCCAGGTCAGAGGCAGATCACACTGCCTGCATGCTTCTTTGACAATGTCGGCAAAGGGTGCCCAGCTTTGCCAGAGACCGCCAGAACCGCAGGCGGTGGTCTTTTCGATCTGCAGCTTTTGTAGTAGTTTTTGTGCCGAACTCACAAGTTTCTGCGTTGATTCCAGAATTATGGCGGTTGCTGGCTGGTTCCCAGAAGCGAAGGCCTCAGTCAGAACGGGCGCGTATCTGCCGAGTCGCTTCTGTATGCCGGGGTTGCGATAAAGCTCGTCGATGATCCGGTTGCGGTCAGGCTTGTCGAAGTGGTTTCCCCATGAGATGGCAAAGTCTTCAAAACCAGATTCGCCGTCGAGGTGTCTGAGAACACCTTCGACGGCACGGCGACCAAAATATGCTGCAGATGGCGTTTCATCGAGTAGATAACCCCAGCCGCCCATTCTGGCAGAAACGACCCCGTTGACCCCAAACAGAACCGATCCTGTCCCGTTGATGCTTAAAATACCGTCGGTGCCGCCCAGACAGGCGGCGTGGTTGCAAAGGTAATCGGGGTAAACTTCGAGTTCTTCATAAAATTTATCGGTAAATTGCAGCATTTCTCGCAGACGGGAAGCAGCTGCCCGGTCATTTCCCCCGGCAGCACCGATCAGCCAGCGGTGCCCCGAAGAGGCTACCGTTTCTGCAATTTGTGATAAACGCAGGCAAATCTGCTTTAGTTCTTCGTTGTCGATTGTTCTTATATTTGCGGCAGCGAGTTTGAAGTCATGCACCAGACCTGCATGATTGACGCAGGCTCCGGTCAAAGCCGTTCCACCCCAGTCTATGCTTATGGTCAATCCGCTCATTGAATGGCCCCCTTGCGCATGCCTTCAAGCATATATTTTGAGAAGAACATGAATACTGCAACCATCGGTACTGCCGCCAGTGTCGCTCCGGCCATCAACAGGCCGAAATCCATCATCTGCTGATCCTGCAGAGTTGAAAGGCCGACTGTCAGCGTGTAGTTTTGTTCGCTGTTCAGAGTGATGAGAGGCCATAAAAATGCGTTCCACTGCGTGATGAATGTGAAAATGCCAGAGGTCGCCAGAATCGGCAAAGACAACGGAAAATAGATGTGTCTGAATACCTGATAATGGCTGGCACCATCAATTTGCGCCGCTTCCGACATTTGCATCGGAATCGAATCCATATATTGTCTGACCATGTAAACGCCGAAAGGCGAGGCTATGGCGGGCAGAATCACCGACCACAGGCTGTCGAGCATGCCCCATTTGGCCATGAAAAGAAAAAGCGGCAGCATGACGATCTGCCCCGGAACCATCATTGCCGCAAGCAGAAGAATGAACAGACTCTCGCGACCTTTAAACCGGCCTGCTGAAAAACCAAACGCCGCCAGAGAATTAAAAATTGTCTGGGCGATGGTTACGGCGGCCGAAACCAGCAGAGAGTTTATGCTCCAGCGTATTATATTGCCAGCCGACAACAATACTTTGAAGTTTTCTAACGAAAATTGCCCGTAGCGGGGTGGGGTGGCGGCCAGAGCTTCTGGGTCGCTGAAAGCTGTGATCAGCATCCAGACAAGCGGCCCCCCGGTCAGAACAAGTCCGGCGGTCAGCAGCAGCAGTGAAAGTCTGTTGGCATGGTGTCGCTTCATGCGAGATACTCGACTTCCTGCTTAGCCAGATACTTTTGCGCAAGGGTGACAATCATTATGGCCAGGAACAGAAGCAGAGCCATCGCTGAAGACAGGCCGAAATCGAAGTCTCTGAAAGCTGAAGTATAAACCCGGTAAACGACTACCTGTGTAGAAATACCCGGCCCACCGTCAGTCAACATCAGAACCTGAGCAAAAACCTGCAGAGCCGCTATGGCACCCGTGATCATCAGAAAAGTCGTGGTGCCCCTCAGAAGGGGCACAGTGATATGCCACCATTTACGTAATGGCCCAGCACCCTCGAGGTCGGCCGATTCATAGAGCGAGGTCGGTATGTTGGCCATCGAAGCCAGATAAATGAGCATTGCTCCACCCGGAGACTTCAAAATGCCGGAAATGATAACCGACCAGAATGCGATATCAGGGTTGGTCAGCCAACCTACCGGTGCCATGCCCAGCCAGCGCAGGGTTGTATTGAACAAGCCAACCTCGGTGTTGAGCAGCCAGCGCCAGACCATTGTCAAGACAACCACAGAAGCGACGCCGGGTAGATAATAGGCCGCTCTGAAAAAGCTTTTCATACGGCCTCTCATGCCAAAGATCAGACTGGCGACGACCAGCGCTGTGAATACGTTGGCCGGAACCACGATAAGGCTGTAGACCATGGTATTGCGGCAGGCCATCATGAATTTGGGGTCACTCACTGCTCTAAAAAAGTTTTCGAGAGTGTAACCGCCGACTTCGCCGATGCGATAATCTCTGAATGCCAGAAGCAACGCATCTGCCAGGGGGTAAAAAAGAAAAAGGCCGGTTATACTGACAGCTGGAATAACCATTATCAGATGGGCCTGTTTCGACAATAAAGCGAAAATCAATGCCAGAAGCGAAATTATCGCCACGGTTTTCGCAAAAAGACTGCTTTGTCCTATGTCTTCTTTCATAGAACCGCTTTCTTCTGACAGTATTCGCTCTGTTCTTTCGGCGACGGCATTCATGGCCGGCTGTGGGCTCAGTTTGCCGAGCAGCGCCTGCTGAATAGAAGACGAAAATTCTTCGTCAATCTGGGGCCAGCGACTGTCGGCAAAGGTCGTTTGTCCTTCCTGCAGTATCTGCCAGGCCGCACTCATGTGTTCGTCGTTTTTATAGATGTTTCCGCTGCTCGCCCGTGTCGGAAACTGGGTATAATGAACCAGGTCGCGCTGATTTTGGCCGCTGGTAAGAAACCGGGCGAGTTTCATTGCCATTTTTACCCTCTCAAGGTCGGGGTTTCTGAACACGTAGAAACCTGAGATCCCCAGAAAAGAACCGTTGTTTGCTTCTGTACCTGTGGGGAAATGGACAACCGCGAAGTTCATGGGGAATTTGTTCTTTAGAGCATTTATGCCCCAGAGGCCGAAAGCTGCAGCGGCAACGCGACGTTCGCGTCCGAAAGCTGTCCAGATATCGTTGGCGGTTCTGCCACCGCTGTCTTCAGGAATAATGCCATCTTTCTTCAGGGAGTTTACCCAGTCTATTCCTGCGATAAATTCAGGTGAATTCGCAGAAAATTTCATGCTGTCATCGATTATTTGCCCGCCAAAAGTCATTAAAAAGGGCAGGTTGGCAGTTTCATCTTTCTGATAATACAAGCCGAGCGGGTAATGGCCGTGCTGACCGGCCATGTGTCGTTTGATCTGCAGCATACTGTTTCTGAATTCTTCTGTGGTCCAGCGCCCCGAGCGCGGTAAAGCGACCCCGGCGGCGGCAAAAGTGTCGGAGTTGAGGTAAAGAAGCTGACCTCCCATATACCACGGCCAGCCATAGATTTTGCCTTTGACTTTAAAAGCCCTCAACGCCCCGGGAAAATAGTCTTCCATGTCGCCGGCTTCGAGATATTCATCTATCGGTTCGATAAGATTTTCTTTGATGAAGAGCAGTGGCACAGTGCCAGGTGCTATATCCGGAGAATTGCCGCTTATGGCTGCAATTTTCAGCTTTTCGTGCCCTCGTTGCCAGGTTAATTTCGTGAGTTCAACGCGAACTCCGGGGTGGGCTGCCTCAAATTCTTTTATCTTTCCCGTTATCCAGGTGAAGCGGTCAGTGCTTTGCCCGGCTTCCAGCCAGCGCGGAAAATCCCATATTTTCAGGGTCATTTCAGCCGATACCCGGCTGCTGAACAGCAGAAACAACAGTGACAAAAAAAAGGCCGAGACTGTTTTGGGGGAGAGTTTCTTTTTGTCGAGACAACTACCCGATAAAAAGCTCATAATTGGACTTTCACCTTGCACAGATAAAATGTTTGGTTTAGAATAACCGCTGTGGCGATTTATGCACAAGCAAAATCATAAATGCCTGGCCGAAAATGTTGCCCGCAAAATCCCGCTGGGGAAATCAAAAATTACGTCTGGATGAATCAATGGACAAAACAATTGAACAACTCCTGGAAATGGTGAAGGCAGACCCGGAAAACCCCGAACTGCTTAAAGAGCTTGGTAATCTTTATTTCCGTAACGATCAGTATGACCTGGCCATAGAACAGTATGAGGCAGCCTTGCGTGCCAACCCCGAATACTACAAGGCTCTCTATAATCTTGGCAATACTTACTACAAAATGGACCAGCACGAGAAGGCCGTTCACTACTGGCACGAAGCCATAAAAATCAGGCCAGATTTCGATCATGCATATTTCAATATCGGTTACCATCACTACCAGAAAGGTTTCATGCGCGAAGCCGTTAAAGCTCTCCAGGAAGCCGCAAGAATAAACCCGGATGCCCCCGATACCCACAATTATCTCGGGTTATCATACCATCAGACCAACCAGTTCGACGAAGCAATCTCTGAATTCAAGGCTGCTATCGAACTTGATGCTGAAGACCCCGATTATCACTATAATCTGGCTAATTCGAGCTATGATAATGGTGATTACCAGCTTGCTGCCATTGAATGGGCCGAAACTCTCAAATTCAGACCCAACGATTCGAAGGCTCGCAACAATTATTGTGACGCACTTCTGCAGCTTGGGCGGTATGATGAGGCTCTTGTCGAAATCGAAAAAGTTCTGGAAGCAGAGCCTGGCTACCCGCCGGCCCTGTGCACCAAAGGTGAAGTCCTTGAAAAGCTTGGTCGCGATGATGAGGCCAACGAATATTTCAACCGCGTTCAGGAACTCATCAAGGGCAACGAAACCTGGGAACTTCTTTATAAATACCTGGTGAACAAGCTTAACAAAAGCTGATTGATTTCTTGAAGCGAAGCTAAAAAACAAAGGCAGCGAACTTGTCTGGTTCGCTGCCTTCGTTTTTTTTACTGTAGTTCAGGCAGACTTTTTCTTTTTGCTGCTGTTTTTTGCTATGGTGAAACCGGCGGGATTCGTCAGGTAGTCATACAGAGCATCTTCGGCCCGGTAGCTTTTTCCCGCATCCTGCCCGTCGATCATCACATTGCCATTGGTAAAGATTTCGATCAGCATATTATCTCCTTTGAGCTTGTAGTCATATTTGGATTAGTGGTTATGTATGCGTTGCCGGTGTCAGGCTTTTCAGTCTTCGTCGTTGAGTCGATCTATTTCCTCCTGACTTAATTCAACCGGGCTCAGGTCTCTTTGCGGAACCGTAGGGTCCGGCTGCTCCTCTGCAACAGATTGCTGCTGCTGTGTCGTGCCCCGATCCACGTTCTGCATGCGCAGAACTTCAAGCTTGGCATTCAGTTGTCTTCGGACGATTTCGCTGATCGAGCGGTCAGCAAGGCGTCTGAGAAGTTCTGCTTCAGCCTTTTCGCCTTCACCTGCAAGATTCATGCAGTCTGCCCACAGCAACACCCCTCTTATCAGATCAGGTTTTTCGACCAGAACACCCTCAAGAATTTTTGCCCCGGCCGCCGGGTCGACGCTCATGTATATTTCGGCCAGCTTGAGGTGCAGGTGGTAGTAGTCTGGAAACTGATTTCTGGCACTTTCCAGTAGAGCGACCGCCATGGGCTCGCGGCTGAAAATGAGCATTTCATCGCAGGCTTTCAGCAGCAGGTCGGCCAGTCGCTCGTTGTATGCAATTCTGAATATTTGCGGCTTTATCAGTTCTATGTGCTTTTCATTGCTGATTACTACAGCCAGTCTGAGAAGGTTGATCAAAAGTTCCGGGTTGCTCGCAGGGAGTTTTTCCGGTTTCAGGCGCTCGAGAATCTCATCTGCCATTTCGATAAAGTTCTTGCCGCCGGCATCGTTTCCGTCTGGCGGTTGCTGATATTTGTCTACATAGACCATCCAGGCTTCTATCCATGATTGATATGCTCTCAGATCTTGTGGCGCAGCAGAGATAAGCTGTCTGGCATTGCTCATTGCCTTTTTTTCCTGCCCGGTCAGGCTGAGAATTTTGACATAAAGAAGATTGTCTTCCATTGAATCGATCGGTCGGCGGTTAACGTGCTCGAGAGCCTTGTCGAAAAGCTTCTGATCGATCAAAAACGCTATGAATTCGCGCTCCAGACCAGCCGTATCAGCTCCGGGAAGTTGTTTTTCGCGTTTGATAAAAGCCTCGAATTTCTCGGTGGCACGCGTTGTCACGATTAGTTCTTTGATTTTGCGACGCACCGGCGGCGCCAGAAGTGACGGGTCTGTGATGGCTAATAGCTGGTCCAACACTGATTCTGGTTCATAACCATCGGCAAACCAGCCGTTGAGAAAGGCTTGTAGTTCAGCAGCAGAAGCATTGTTGCCGGCCAGCTGTATATACCTGTTAAGATAAGTTTCTGCTGTTTCCTGTCGCCCGAGGAGGGCGGCAATGTAGGTTGCTTTAAAAACGATCTCTGCATTGTCGGGCATCGATTCGAGTGCCTCTTCACAAAGCTGCATGGCTTGAGAAAAGGACTCGCCGGAGAGATGAACTTCGAGTGTTTCTTTAAAACGGCTGCGATAGCGGTTCAGGCGAATGTCTGCAAGCAGTCGGCTGGCTCGGGCACCGTATATTGGATTATTCAGAACCCTGTGCAGGAATTTTTCTGCATTATCGTAATTGCCGGCTTCGTAAGAATACTGACCTGCAAAAAATGTCGCGCCCTGGTGACGAGGGTTCAGCCTCAGGACCCGTTGAATGTCATCCCTGGCATCTTTTAGCCTGCCCTTTTCGGCTGCAGCTTCGACTTGTTTGAACAACCGCACCTCAATGCCTTCATTACTGGCAGAAGTATTTACGCTGCTCATCGAAATGCCGGCCAGACATATGGCCAGGGTAAGAAATCCGCTTTTTGCAGAGTTTTTCATATTCATGGAGAAATGCGCTCCTGAACTTTTGTCGAAATACTGCGCGGTCTGACATCCTGGTGAAAGAGAGCGCCCAGCTCGGCTTCAGCCCGACGAGCAAGACTGCCAGACTCTTTAACCATGAGAATATGTTCAAGGTGACGCCTCGCCTCTTCAAAATGTCCAAGCCGCCGGTACAGTAGTGCCAGATTGAAGCGAGCCGGCAAATGGTCCGCAAGCTCGATCGCGGTCATATATTCCCGAGAAGCAAGTTGATCCCAGTTCGTTCTGTCGCCGGGCAAACCCTCCAGGCCCCGCTTCTCATAGGTGAAGCCGAGAAGAAATCGCGCTTCTTCATCGGCTGGACGAAGCTCGAGTGCTTTTCTGAAAGCCCAGATAGCCTGCTCGTATTCTTTGCGATTTAGATAGTTGCGACCGTCTTTTACCCACGAACGATATTCGCGACCAGAATTGTTGAGCAGTGAATAAAAGTTGACCTCTGTCTTCCGGTTAGTGACAGGCGCCATCGAAGCGTGCATCATGCCGCCACCATTTCTGTCACTGGCAAGAAAAGCTTTCGTGCCGGGTAGAAACATGGCTACCATTGCAGCTGTTATCAACAGGATTGTTTTTTTCATTGTTTGCCTTCTCTTTAATAGGATTCGGCAGATTCCTGCCAATTCTTGAAGCAAATAATTCGTCAACTTCGAGAAAGCGATGAAAACAACAGAGACCTCTCTTTAACAGCCTGTTTGCTTAAACAGTTGCCTCGAGACAGCACAAAATTCGGCGAATAATAAAAAAGGCCACCGATCAGAGATCGGCGGCCTTCAGAAAAATACCGGTTGAAACTAGAAGATCATGTCTTCCATTGCTTCGTCAAGCATGGCTCCAGCTTCTGAATCGACAACGTCCTTCGAAAAAACGATTTCTGAAACGAGAAGCTGGCGGGCAGTTTCGAACAAGGCTTTGTCCTTGGTGCCCAGCGGCTTGATCATGCTGCGGCGACAGAGCAGGCGATAGACGCGGGCAACCTGAACCAGGTCACCGCTCTGAATCTTTTCAAGATAATCACGATAGCGTTGATGAAAGCTTTTGCTTTCTTCTTCTTCTTCTTCAGTGAACGTCTCGCTCAAAGAACTGAAAATCTCATCTATGCTCGAATGGTTGTTGATTGAACGCAAGCCGACCTTGTCGGCCATTTCGATCGGCACCATGACCTGCCCGAGATCACTGTAAGGAAAATCGATTATATAGTAACTCATAAGCCTCCCTCTCACCTGTCTCTTGTCAATCTGTTTGAGAATTCCACAACCGTGGATGGGGTGAACAATAGGAGAACCTACTTCGAAACTACTCATCTATCTTTGACTCCTGAATGAAATTTGTCTGCCTGTCAGAACAATGAACAAGGCCATAATAGCCCAGTCAGCGGGCTACTGTGGCCTTGTTTGTTTATTTAACTCTATAACCCAAATTACTTAGCTTTCTTGGCAGCGGGAGCAGCAGCTGGAGCAGCGGTAGCAGTGGCAGCAGCGCCCGGAGCGCCCGGAGCAGCGCTTTCAGTATCGTCTTTAACCTGGGAAACCTGACAAAGAGCGATTTTTGAGCTTGTAACGATCTTGAAGTCGCCTGCCTGGATGTCAGAAACGTGCAGTGAATCGCCTGCTTCAAGATTGTCGATGTTCAGTTGAATGACTTCGGGGATTTTGCCGGGAAGACACTCGATTTTAACCTGTTTGCACATGGTTGTGAAAATGCCGCCGCTCTTTTTGCCGATCGGAGTGCCGATAAATTCGAGATCGACATCAACTTTGACGGGTTTGTCCATGTGAACAGCCTGAAGATCAACGTGTTCATAGGTGTGGTTGATCGGGTGTTTCTGGGTATCTCTTACAATAACGGTGTGATTGCCGCCATTGGCGATCTGCAGACTGATGAGAGAATTGCGGTTTACTTTGCGCAGTCTGTCGACCTGGGCTCTGGGCACGGCACAGTGAATCGGGGCGACGTCTTTGCCATAAACAACGGTCGGAACCATGCCTTTAGCTCTGAGCTTCTTCGAATTCTCTTTGCCTGTTGCGTTTCTTACTTCAGCGTTCAAAATTAACTCTGCCATAGAAATCTCCTATGATTAATGAATTGGTTCGATTATTATAGCATCAAACTGGCCTCAGGTCAAATTTTGAACAAACTCGCGCTGTTTCAACGTCTGCACCGCTGTTTTTTTTGCTGCTACAATGGTAGTATGTCAGAAACTCCATGAGGGGGAAACAACTTGCGCGAATTTGCAGCAGCTCTGCGTCTCAGCCGCGAAAAGGGCGTCGGTGCCGCAACTTTTCGTCGACTCATTGAAGAACATGGCCTGCCCTCAGTTGCTTTACTTTTCTGGCGCAAGTTACTTCGCTCTGGTCATTGCCCAGGTCAGATCAGCAGCAGAAAATCTGCAACGGCTGATAAAATCGAAAAGACCTGCAGAATGTTGAAAGCCGGCAAATTTCATGGCTGGTTTTATTCGCAACCGGGTTACCCTGCCCAGCTACGGGATCTCAGTGAGCCGCCCCCGGTTGTTTTTGCAACCGGACCAATAGGTCTGAGCAGATTTGCTGCAGTCGTTGGTGCGCGTCTGATGGCTCCAGAAACCTCTCATATAACCGAAAGAGTTTGCCGCCGCCTTTTTGCCGACAAATACGCCATCGTCAGCGGTGGAGCGGCTGGTGTCGATGCGATAGCTCACACAACTGCTCTCGATGAGGGTGTTTATACACTGGCTGTTCTTGGCACGGGCATAGATGTGATTTACCCAGCGGCAAATCTTGAATTGTTTGCAAAAATCAGGGGTGCAGGTGCTCTGATGACTGAATTGATGCCTGGCACCAGGCCGGCTAGAAGTTTTTTTCCAACTCGCAACCGGCTAATTGCCGCTATGGCCGAAACCGTAGTGGTAATCCAGGCTTCCGAGAAAAGTGGCTCAATGATTACGGCGGCCTGGGCAAAACGACTCGGGCGTTCTCTTATGGTAGTCATACCGCCAGCTGCCAGCGAAAAATCTGATGTGTGGGCCGGAAACCGGAAACTGTTGAGCGCCGGGGCCATACCTTTAGAACTTTGATCTGACCATTATAAAATCATCCCCCGGGCTGGTCGCTCCGAGGGATGATTTTGAAAAGTTATCTGGATTTTCAGTGACCGCAGCCTGAACAGCTTGAACAGCTGCTGCCGCATGATGACGGCATTTCAGAGGCATCTTTGATGTCGACCAATTCGAGGTCGAAATTCAAATTTTCGCCGGCCAGAGGGTGATTCATGTCGAGGGTGACACTGTTGTCGTCGAAATCGACGATAGTAGCGATGGCGCGTTCACCGTTTTCGAGCTGCAGAGCCAGTTGCTGATCGACTTCAGGCTCAAAACCTTCACCAAAGTTTTTGCGATCGGTGCTGATTACACGCTCTTCTGAGTATTCGCCATAGCCTTGTGCCGGGCTGATTTTAACGGTTTTCTTCTCGCCGATGGCCATGCCGATTACGGCTTTGTCAAAACCTTCGATAATGTCGCCTTCGCCAAGAATAAAATAGAGAGGGCTTCCGTCTGTGCTCGAATCAAATACTTCGCCGGAATCAAATTTGCCGGTGTAGTGGACAAAAACCAGGTCGCCTTTTTTTGCAGTGGTCATTTTTAGAATATGGCTCCTTTGCCAGCAATGCCGGCTAAAATAACACAAAATACGATGTGTACCCCTCTAATCTATTATTATCATGCTGATTAGTCAAATAAAATTCTTGCACGTTATTGCGGCAGGAGTATAATTCAGGGCATCGATTTTTTCAGGAGGCGTGAATGGTAGATAGATATTGGTTGAATTCGTATGATTCGGTCGTTGCTCATGAGATAGCTCCTGAAATGAAGCCGCTACAAGAACTTGTTGCAATAGCTGCCGCCAATTTTGGCGAAAAAATTGCTGTCAAGAGCGGCGATATGCAGCTTTCTTTTGCAGAATTCGACCGGTTGACTTCGGTTGTTGCCGGGAATCTGAGAATTCATGGCCTCGAAAAACAAAATCGGGTTGCTGTCTTTTTGCCAAATTGTGCTGAAACGATAATAGCTTTCTGGAGCATAATTCGAGCCGGCGCCACCGGGGTAATGACCAATCCGCTTTATTCTGAAAACGAACTGCTCCACCAGTTCAATGATTCCGGGGCAAAATTCGTCATAACCAATGATCAGCTACTGCCAAAGGTGGCGGCGATTCTTGAGAAAACTTCTGTCGAAAAGGTTTTCGTCGTCGCGGCGGCCGAAAGCGATGCCGGCAACATGTATGTTGAAACCCGGATGATAACCCCCTGGCATGGGCTCCTTGTTGATAATCACGGCTATACATGCAAAAGCATAGACCCATACGAAGATCTGGCGCTGCTTCAGTATACAGGCGGCACTACCGGTATTTCAAAGGGCTGCATGCTGACGCACGCGAATCTGTATGCCAACGCTCTGCAGTGCCAGCAGGTTTTTCACGTCCTCAAGACTGGGGCTGAAAAGTTCGTTGGAGTTCTGCCTTATTTTCACATTTATGGCCTCACCGTGACAATAGTGTTCCCGGTTTTGCTTGCTTCGACAATGTTGCCTTTGCCCCGCTTCACGCCCAGAGCACTTTTGTCGCTGATCGCCGCCGAAAAAATCACCTGCATGGCTTCGGCCCCTTCCATTTTTGGGGCCTGCCTCAGTCAGAAAGACATCGACTCTTACGATCTTTCAAGCCTGAAATTGATCATCTCTGGCTCAGCACCTTTGCCCGTCAGTCAGATGGAACTCTTTGAATCAAAGACCGGTGCTAAAATCACAGAAGGTTACGGTTTGAGCGAAACATCGCCCGTAACCCACTTCAACCCGATCGTTAAAAACCGTAAGGCTGGTTCGATAGGACTCCCCATCCCTTCTACCGAAGCCCGTATTGTCGATGTTGAATACGGCGTCAAAGAACTTGGGCCCGGAGAACACGGCGAAATAGTCATTAAAGGCCCTCAGGTCATGAAAGGCTACTATCATCAGCCCGGCCAAACTGAAATGGTGCTTCGCGACGGCTGGCTGTATACTGGTGACATCGGTTACCACGACGAAGAGGGCTACTTTTTTGTGACCGATCGCAAAAAAGATCTCATTATCAGCGGTGGCTACAATATTTACCCCCGCGAAATAGAAGAAGTGCTTTTCAGGCACCCGGCAGTCAAAGAAGCCGTCGTGATCGGAACCCGCCACGCAACCCGCGGAGAGGTTCCACGCGCCTTCGTTGTGCCAGTCGATGGTCATACCATAGACCGCAACGAACTTATCGACTTTTGCCGCAAGAATATGGCCAATTACAAGGTGCCCCGTGATATCGAATTTCGCGACACTTTACCAAAATCTTCTATTGGTAAAGTGTTGCGCCGCATGCTTCGCGACGAGGTCGAGCAAAAATCTGTTACAACTGCATAAACAGACTTCTGAATAAAGTAGGCAAAAAAAATACTGTGCCCTGCGGCACAGTATTTTTTTATACAAACTTCCGTTATTCGTCGTCCTGAATTTCGGCTGCATCTCCCTGAAACATTGGTTCTTCAGGGGGGGCAATGTGGGTGCAGTCATATTCGAGCCCGTATGCCTTCTGGCGCTTCAACAGTTTAACACGACCGGTTTTGGCTTCGTTTTCTTTGCGCCATTCTTCGAGAATCCATTCATAAATATAATAGGGCTCGTAAAGGCTCAAAACCCGGTGTGGCTCAGTTTCTTTCGCCCAGCGACCGGCTTTGATGACCTTCCAGGGTGAAACCTTGTTGCCGGTGAGAGGGCCACCGATAAGAGTGTTGGGGATTCTGACACTGACGGGCCATTTTTCTTTCCAGACCGGGTGCATCAGGCCTGCAACCTCTACGAAAGCTATGCCAAAAGCGCTGCAGCCGGCACCAAGCCCCTCTCTCGGTCTGTTCAAGCCGTTATAGTTGTTACCATAGCCACGTTTGCGATATATTTCGAGATATTTTTTCAACCGGTCATAGTTGGCATCGCTGAGTTTGAATCTGATATAGGCAATGCGACCAGATTCAAAACGAGCTGGTATTTCGGCGAGAAGGTCTTCGGTTTTTTCGAGGCGGCCTGCCATATCGCTGAAAAGAATGCCAAGCCCGTAACCTTGCTTGAGAACTTTGTTGTTTGAATCATCATCGGGTGATGGAACACTGCCGGTAAGAATGAGCTCTTTGCGCCCTTCGTGGCTCAATTGAACGAAAACATGCCCGATAGCATGCTTGTGCGAGCGATGCTTAAAAGTCAGATTGTTGGTGACTGCACTTCGCAGCAGACTCCTCGGGCTAGACCAGTCTATTTTGCGCGGACTGGGCATTGTAAAAAGCGTTAATTCCTGGGCTGTTGCCGAGCTGGCCAGAAAAAAGCTCAAGAATACAAATAGAGCCGTTTGAAGTCTTCTCATGCAATTTACTCCTGTAGACAATGTCCCCTAATTCTAAGAATGTACCGCCTAAGCGTCAATCCCTATTCGCAAATTACGAGAAGACAGTTGTTGACCGGATCACTGAGATTTAATGAGCCCGTGCTTTTCAATCCACTTCCAGACAGCTGTCCGGCTGACTCCGAGGATGCGACCCACTTCGGCTTTATTCCAGAGATTGTCATCGAGTATTTTTTGCAGCAACTCCCCTGATCTGAGAATCTTTCTGGCTGTCATGCGCTCCATTACCGGGAAGGTTGCTTTGCTCTCCGATTGTGGTCTTGTCGGCGTTGTCGCAGTCGTAAAAGAATTTATCTGGTGTGTGGCGGCGGCGAAAATTTCGCCAGGAAGATCTTCAGCGCCGATAGTTTTTTCCTGGCAGACTACAAAAGAATATTCTATGGCGTTCTCAAGCTCGCGAACGTTGCCGGGCCATACATAAGAGACCAGGCGGCTCATGGCCTCACGCGACAGTCCAGTGATGAGCTTGCCGGTAGTGGCGCCAAACCGGCTGACAAAATGTCGTGCCAGCAGTGGAATGTCTTCTGGTCTTTGTCTGAGAGGTGGCAGAGCAATCGGAAAAACCCTCAGCCGGTAAAAAAGGTCTTCTCTGAAACGACCTTCGCGAACCTCTTTGAGCATTTCTTTATTGGTCGCTGTAATTACTCTGACGTTTACCTTGACGGTTTTCTCGCCTCCAACCCGCTCAAATTCGCCAAGCTGCAGAACTCGCAGCAGTTTGACCTGCATTGCCGGGCTGATATCGCCAATCTCGTCGAGAAATATCGTGCCTCCGTCTGCTGCTTCAAAACGCCCGATCCGTTGTTTGACAGCCCCGGTGAAAGAGCCTTTTTCGTGCCCGAAAAGCTCGGACTCGAGAAGAGATTCTGGCAGGGCACCGCAATTAACTCGAATGAAAGGTCCGCTACTGCGATTGCTCAACCTCTGAATGGCCGTGGCTACCAGTTCTTTGCCGGTGCCACTTTCGCCCAGAATCATCACCGTGGCGTCGCTTTCGGCCGCGAGTGATATCATTCTGAAAACTTTCTGCATGGCAGTGCTTTTGCCGGTGATGCCATGAAAATTTTCTTCCGATTGCAACTTTTCAGCCATGGCCACAATTTCCTGGCGTAAACTGAAAACCGGGCGAAAGTCAGTCACAGTTTGCAGAATGCCGATAGTCTCATCATTGTCGCCACGCAAAATGCGGGCGTTAACCATGACTGGTATGTGCTCACCGCTTCTGGCAATAATTCTACATTCACAACCTGTGACACAGTTCTTTTTTTCTTTAGGGTCAAGCAGGGAAAAAATTTGCCTGGCTCCTACGCATTCTGGCGCACGAAGCCATTCTGTGCTTCTGCCTACCGCTTCCGATGCCTGATAACCGGTCATTTCGGTCATCGCCTTGTTCCATACCCTTATTTTGCCGCTGGTGTCGATCATCATGACACCTTCGGCCATAGTTTCAAGAAGCATGGCCGTGCTGATATCGCGTAAAAAAACATTGTCTCTCACAAAATTTCCTCGAATTAAATTATATGAGAACAGGTTATCACTCTGCGCAACTTCACGCAACTGAGCTGAAAAGCCGGATCAGTCGGTGAAAATTTTGCGGCGGCGATGACAGTAAGGGTACTTTCCGGTCTTATTATAATAATCCTGGTGATAATCTTCAGCTGGCCAGAATTTTGTCGCAGGCAGCAGTCTGGTCGCAACTTTATGCCCCATATTTTCAAGTTTTTTGACCAGGCCCTCTGCCACCGACTTCTGGCCGTCGTCCAGATAAAAAATGGCCGAGAGATACTGTTCGCCTATATCCGGGCCTTGCCCGTCTTCCTGGCTGAAATCGTGAATCTCGAAAAACAGTTTGGCCAGAGTTTCGAAAGAGGTTATTTGTGGGTCAAATTCTATTTTTATGGCTTCGAGATGACCAGTAACACCGCTGCAGACAGAGCGATAGTCAGGGTTTTCCATTTCTCCACCCGTATAGCCAACCTCGGTGGATTTAACTCCGGAAGTCTGCTTCATCAGATGCTCGACACCCCAGAAACAACCGCCTGCAAAAATGGCCGTAGAAGCGACTTTTTTTGAGTCTGAAAAACTGTCGGCAGCGATAAAATCGAGTGAAACAGAATTGACGCAATGCCTGGTGTTCTTTGCAGTAAAACCCTCACCAGAAAAGACATGACCAAGATGACCATCACATGCGGCGCAGACAATCTCGACTCTTATGCCGTCAGGGTCAGGTTTCCGGGTCACAGCACCGGGTATTTCTTCGTCAAACGACGGCCAGCCACAACCAGACTCGAACTTGGCTTCAGACCTGAACAGAGCTTTGCCGCATCGGCGGCAGGTATAAACCCCGGGTGCCTTGTGGTTTAAAAAACGCCCGGTAAAAGGTCTCTCGGTGCCCCGGTGTACAATAACCCGTTCTTCTTCGGCTGTAAGATTGCGAAAATTCATGGCTTCATTCCCCGGCAGGGCGGTTTGCTGCCAACTCAGTAACAGAATCAGAATCGCTGTGCAGAGCAATACTCTTGTCAGCATGGTTAGCCTCCTGACGTCTGGCGAAATGAGGCGAGTCTCCCCAGCCGCCAAATCCGATGGTTTCACCGATGGCTTCAATCCGTCGTTGCAGACAGCCACGACACATCGAAGCGTTTTCGTCGAGACAGGGTTTGTTTTCGTAAAGCTGGTAGCTTTCTCGATACTGGGTATCAGTTGTGTTTGGCATGATAACGTTTGCTCCGGCCAAAAGGCCGAGCTCACGACCGTTATCACGCAAGGCCTGTAGAGCTGTAGTCGAGGCAATGTTGACATCACGCAGAACAAGGCGGGTTACCGCGATCATTTTGAGACCGAGATGCAGAAGCTGCTCCGTCGGAATTTCCCATTCCTGGCGGTATTGAGCCAGCGGGGTTTCGTTGTGATAAATATAGGGCCCCATGCCGATCATGTCTACGTCCTGCTTCTTGAAAAAAAGCACATCTTCGGCAAGATGCCGCAGGCTTTGCATCGGCAGACCTATCATTACACCGGTTCCGACCTGAAAACCAGCTCGTCGCAAGCGGTTCAGGCAATCCAGACGGCTGTGGTAATCATGGTCTTCAGGGTGAAGCCTGCTATACAGCTCCTGGTTGCTGGTTTCGATGCGCAGAAGATAACGATGGGCACCGGCTGCAAACCAGCGCCTGTAAGTTTCTTCGCTTTGTTCGCCAAGGGAAAGGGTCAGGCCGAGTTGCCCGCTGGTGCGCCGCTTTATCTCTCTGATAATACGCTCGACCATATCGATATACTGAGGGTCACAGCGCTCGCCCGACTGCAGCACAGCGCTGCCATATTCTGCCTCCCAGGCCCATACTGCCGACTTGATAATATCTTCTTCCGGAATGGTGAAGCGTCTGGTTTTGCTGTTGCTGCGCCTGATACCGCAATAGTAACAGTCTTTGCTGCATATATTGCTGAACTCGACAATACCCCTGAACCATGCTGTTTTGCCTACAAAACGGTTTTTTACCTCGTAAGCTGCGTCGAACAGCCTCTGTAGTTCTTCAGGTTGCTGCAGACCAAGCAGAAATTCAATTTCTTCAACGCTTAAATCGCCATTTTCAACGGCTTTTGCCAAAATATTGTTCAGCATATTACCCACCATTCGTTAACATCGTGAAAAAACTTACAATCAATAAATATGATACCTTTTTTGTGACAAAAGTCAACCCCGGAAGTTACTGATAATTACCTGAATAAAGCCGACCGACTGGCCAGACTGTTGAGCTGTAAACCTTTTTGAATCTTGCGTTTGGCCATAAAGCCCTGGTTTGTCGTGCAAAAAAAAAGGGCGCAATATTGCGCCCATGATTAGCTTCTGGTTGAGGTGATAAAAACTTGTGGGTCAGATGAGAGGTTTGAGCCACTGCAGCTTTTGCAGCATATTCAGACGGTCGATGACTTTTTTGTCTGAATGGGATTCTGGCCCAAAGAGCGTTTTGATAGAACCATCACGTTCTATTTTGATTTTGTACTCGTGTGAATCTTTGAGATCCTGCATAATGCGTTCGGCAACCTGGGTGGCGAAAGGCCGTGCTTTGATGACCGCGATAACTTCGGAGTTGATCTGTTCGCTGACGTAATCCATGTTGTAGGTGCCGATAACAGCTACCTTGCGGTCGAATACGAAGACTTTCGAGTGCAGTTTGGTCGAAAGATGATAGCCGAAGATTCTGACATTCGGCATGTCTCTGAGAATGGTTTTCCAGTCGCCGATGAACATAGCCTGAGTTAGCAGACTGTCTGAACTCATGGGGCTGTTGGTATGGATAATGACCTTAACTCCACGATCACTGGCCCTTTTGATAGCGGCCCGAGCTTCTTCAGTGAGGACTACATAAGGGTTCTGAATCAGGATTTCTGACTGGGCGGCGTCCATCAGGCCCGAAAGATTGTTGGTGATGTCATTGCGTGGCCCGTGAATAGAGTGTTTGTCGAGAATTCGCGTTGGGTAGCTGCGTTCACCGTTGAAAAGCCTGAACGAAGCATAGTGTTGCATACGTTTGTAGTCTTTCAACTCATCGTTATATTTTTTGAGAAGTTCGTTGGCGCTTTTGCTCAGAGTCGGGGAGGGAACTTTGAAAAGCCCGCCGCCAGTGATGAAACGCCGCATTGCCGTGTATGCGATTTCGAGGTCTTTGCTCATGGTATCGGCGTTCCCGAAAACGTCTCTGTAAATCTGAAAAGTGCCACCGTTTCTGAATTCTTCGTCGAAAGCCAGGCCGGCCTGGTTTGCTGCTTTGCGACTCTGAATCAGAACGTCTGTGTCGCGATATACGCCTTTCAGGTCGCGTGGATCGACAAAATAACTTTTTGAAACGTTACGGCCGCCGGTGATCAGGTATTCGTCATCGACAATAATGATTTTGTCGTGATTAGAGGCGGTAATCTTGCGCAGATCATCAAAAAGAGCCTGCAGCTTGCGGTGTACCGGGTTAAAAACTCGTATTTGAACGTTTTTGAATTTAACCATTTCCTGCAGAATATCCTGGCCGATGAACTTTCGGGTTAAACCTTTGGTACCCCTGGCGTCGACCATCAGTCTTATGTTGACCCCTTCTCTGGCTTTCTTGTAAAGCATGCCAAGCATGCTCATGCCAAAAATATCCTGTTCCACGATGAAGTAAGTAACATCGATCGACTTTTTGGCATTATCGAGAATATGCCACCTGGCAAACCAGGAATTGACATTTTCTGGCAAAAATCTGACTTTGGCCGCCGGGTCGAACGAGCTGGTTTTGATACCATCGAAATACTTCTCGACATCGGCCCTTGCCGCGTTGGTTGTCACGGTGAAGAGCAATAAAAAAAGCACCATTAAAAGAAAACCACAGGTTTTTTTCATTTTCCACCTCACGAAACTGCAGATTATCACCCAAGTATAATGAAGAAACGAATCGACGCAAGAGGGCGACAACCCGATTTTTTTATATTCACAGAAAAAAATGTACTGTTTGCTAAAAGCTAAGACTCGGTTTATATTTATATTGCTGGTTTGTGTACGTTGACCTGTTTGTTGTGAGACATAAAAGTTTGTGCGGGCGAAACTCCAGATAGAGTCGCAGCGATGAATTTTTATATAGATAAGTTAGAGGTTATCAGCAGGGAGAGAGGTTGAAGCACAATGTTGGCAGAAAACGAAATAAGAGAAGAAAACGGCCACATACTGCTCGAATATTCGTTGCTCCAGAACTCAGGCAGTCTGAGCGTGGAATACCGACGCAGCCCGGACTTTTTCCTTGAGATGTTTTTGTTTGCAGCAATGGGACTGGCGTTTATCCTGGGCGGGATGAGCCTTTTAAATGTGGCTCTGGTAGGCCATGTGCACCGCAGCTTGTATTCTATTGGAGGCGTGTTTCTGTTTCTGGTGTCAGTGACCATGCTGGCAAGAAGCTTCGCTCTCTTGCGTGATGGCTTTCGTAAAATTGAGTTCGAGGGCGATCGCGGTGTAATGAGTGTTTTTGGCTGTACAATATGCCGTACCCTCGGCGGGAAAACCGAGTATTTGTTCGCTGATTGCGCCGGTTTCAGGCTGAACCGCTTCATCTGGAAACGTTATTTTTTCCGTTCTCCTGAAACGGTTTATGAAATCGTGCTGGTATTGCAGAATGGCGATGTAGTCAATGTTTTTCCTTATTTCAAGACGCAGCAGCAGGCTGAAGAAACTCTGCAAAAGCTTGTTTCATATACCGGTATCGCGGCTTTTTAACTGCACAGCCCGGTAATTCCTGCTCAGCCGGCAACTTTTCCGTCGCTGCAAGTTTCGTTTTGCGCCAGGCGGGTTCTGTGATAATCTAGTTTCAGTATTTTTGTTAAATTTCAGCTGCCAAAAGGAAGAACCCCATGGAAATCAGTTTTAACAAGGAAGAGCTTAAAAAACTTGTCGAAATAGCTGTTATGGCTGACTGGGTCATGACTGCACATGATACCGAAGATGATGTGCGCAAAGATGAATACCTGCAACTCATCCAGAAAATTTTTGCCACCGCCTGGAAAAACGGCATGAAAAAAGAAATCGAGCATCTTGAAGATATAAATGAATTTTTTCCCGACGAAACCTGGGAAGAAAGCAGCCTCGCTCGGGCCTTCATTAATGAATTTGAAGAAAAAACCTTCTGGGATGAACTCGTAGAAAGACTTGCTGAACGAGAACTTAACCGCAAACTTGGCAATAAAAAAGCCGGCAGTTTTGAAGAACACATGGAAATCTACGAAAAGTTCGCCAGCAGCTTCGGTGAAGAGTTCGCCGAAAACGGTATAACCAACCTGCAGGTGGTGAAGCCAGAAGCTCCCAAAGCTGGCAAAAAAAGCTGATTTTTTCTGTCTGACTACAATTTAAGCCCGGGGTGAGCAGTCGCCCCGGGCTTAAATTTTATTTTCCGATCATGAAGTCGAGAACATGCCCGGCTATGCTGCTGCTGCGTTTATAAAACTCCGTAAAGCCGCAATTTTTGCAGGTTACCGACGTGTATTTCTGCGTCTGAATGTCAAAAAGCTTCGATAAAAAACCGCCTGTGGCACGAAGTTCACCGGTCTCGAAGGCGCTGCCTTCGCATTTCAGACATTTCCACTGGTTACTCATTCAGCAGGGCTCCTTTTGCAAAATTTTATGTTCAACCGAGCCAGAAGTTTTCGGGGGTCTGGCCGGCAAAGACACCGTGATACTGACCGGGCGTTTCGCAGCGTTGAAAAATAAACTGACATATTGGAGTACCCGGAATAAGTTTTAACGGAATCGGGCCAAAGTTCGATATTTCAAGAACCTGATGGTTGTTGATACCCGGTTGCATGAACGATGCAGAAATATGGACGAGAAGACCAACTCTGGCAAAGCGACTGCGGCCTTCGAGCCAGCCGGAAAGCCCGTTGCCCAGAGTGACTTTTTCGGAGGTGATGCCCAGAACCGTCTGCCCTGGTCTGACGGTGAGAGTTTCGCCGTCCGGTATAACCAGTCCTTTGGTGGCCGCTTTAAAATCCATGTTGTCTGTCAGGTGCAGTTCGTTGGGAAGATGCACAAAAACCCTGAACGCATTCGAAAGATGTAGATCGATGCTTGCGGGCCCGAGCATTTTTTCGTCAAATGGCTCTATTTTTATGGTTCCCTTTTTGATTTCGGCCAGAATAGCTTCTCTGCCAAGTATCGTCATCAGTGCCTCCAGAAAAAAAGATGGGCGGTCATTATAGCACTGATTGTCAGAGTGTTAAAAATATTTTTGCAGATTGTTGACCAGCGCTCGGGCGAGAACTGCTTTCAGATCATGGCGATTTTTGAAGATGCGATGTTCAAAAGCAGTATCTGCTTTCTCGAGAAGTAATATCGCCAAAGTGCCGGCGGCGTCTTCCCTTATCGCTTCATGCTGCAGCAGAGGCAACAAGAGTTCGGTGAAATCACGGTTTTTCAGTTGTCTTACTGCATGACAGGCTGATTTGACTTTGCCGGTATTTTCAGGGTTCTGCAGCATCAGAGTCAGGGCTTTGTATGCCCGCTCAGGGTTAGCGCGAGAAAGAGCCCCCGCTGCCGTCGACCGGACACGTGGCGAGGCATGCCCGAGCATCTGGGCAAAAATAGAAATAACTGTCGGGTCTTTGATCTGTTCGAGCCCTTCGATTGTATTGCTGACGACGCGGTCGTCACCATAGGTCAGAAAAGACGTAAGCAGGGGAATCATATCAGGGTCGGGGTAGGTGCGCGGCAGATATTTGACCAGCCAGGATATATGATTGACCTCTGTGCAGCGGTCGAGATACTGCTCAAGAGCCTTCTGAAAAGTTTCGCTGTTACTTTTTGTGGCCCATTCCAGTTCCTGTAGAGAAATTTCGCTTTCTGTTGCGGTTTTGAGTTTGTGCAGAAGGGCTACGGCAAAGTTGTTATGCTGTTTGGCGACTAACGACTGAGAAATGATCGATGAGGCAACGTTGGCTACGTGGCGTGGAGCCTTTTCGGCAAGCTGAACCAGACGGTTTATTGCTTCGATTGTCAGCAGCGAATTGTCACAGGCGGCGAAGTAGGCCAGCCCTGCCAGCTGTTTTTCAGGGTCAGTCGAGTTCAGCAGATTCAGATGCAGGCTGTAGTCATCCATTGGTTGATTTATCCGCGCAGTTTAACATTCAAAATTTTTGCCATTTCCTGAATTTTTTCGAGCTCTCTGAATGTCTGCATGCTTTTTTCGTTATGCTTCACTGTCAGGTTATAGTAGTCATTGAGAGCCTTTTGATGCAGACCGTGGACATCTTCATCCTCTATTTCGAGCTCGGTGCGTATTTTTTGCATTGAATCGAGCTCTTCCTGGGTTAGAATGCCGTCTTCGACAACTTTTTCTACCAGTGTCCAGTAAACTATGTTGCGGGCATCTGTGATTTCGCGTGAGCTGGCCTGGATACAACCTGCCAGCGCTCTGAAGACAGTTCGCTCATCGTCGTCTATGTGATAGTCGTCACGGGTTATCATGAAGTAGCATTCAGCCAGAAAACGGGTTACAAACATGTAGTCTTCGCCCCATTCACTAAGGTCCCAGACCTTTCCTTTTTCAGAAATGGCAATCTGGCATTCCTCATGATTTTTGCGTATGTGGATGGTGCGGTCGTCTATTTTGCAGAAGGGGGCAAAACCTTCGTCAATCAGATAATCGCTGCTTTCGAGGTCGCCAGCAAAACCGGAAATGCAGGGGCGGGTTCGCGAACCGGCAAAAAGGCTGATCATCTGCTTCCAGAGACTGCCGCTCTCTGCATCTTTGCCTTTTTGAAGATATTGGCCGGCATAATCACTCAGCAAAGTTACTCTCTGGTCAAACATAACGATTCTCCCGGTAGATTTTTTTCAAGGCTAACACATGCCCGGTGCCTATTCAACCTGAAGGCTGTCAGTTGCGTCTTTGTTTTCTTTTGAGCCGCGAGAATAGACGATCGAGCCAATGAGGGCCGTAATCGGAATGGCCAGTACCATGCCGAAAAGACCTGCCAGTGAGCGGGTGATCTCGGTGCAGATAAATTCCATGTTCATTATCTTGATCAGTGGAAAATCCTCTCGCTGCATGGCAAATACCAGAATTAACGTCAGGGAAGCGCCAGTATAAGCCAGGATAAGGGTGTTTACCATGCTGCCGATAATGTCACGGCCGATGTTCATGCCGCTCTCAAAAAGCCTTGCCCTGGTATAAAGAGGGTTAGCCATCGAGATTTCAAGTAGAGACGAAGAAATCGAAATTGCCACATCCATCACTGCCCCCAGCGCCCCGATTATTATGCCGCTGATCATGATGCCGCGAAGATCTATCGAAGAATTCAGTATTTGCAGAAAAGTGCTCTCATCTCCACTGTAACCGTTCAGCTTGAGAAGAACGGCAGCAACCCAGCCAAAAATACCGGCAAGTATAACGCCGCTGAGAGTGCCAATACCGGCTATCAGAGCTTTTCGAGTGCGGCCAGCAATGATCAGGATGTTTACGGCAACTATCACCAGCGAGCAGGCTATACTCAGAGGTACGGGCGCAACTCCTTTTAGCAGCAGACGCGCCATTACACCAAAAATTATTATCAGAGTAAAAAACAGCGCCAGCATTGCTTTTACCCCGTTAACACCGGCGATGCCGACAATGGCCAGAATTATCAGCATCGAAAGAAACAGCAGATGATGAGACTTGAAATGCTCATCGACTCCCACCATGAGCTGGTCTTCCTGTTGTTCTGCAACTGCCAGTATGGTTTGCCCCTTTGTCAGATTGAGATTATATATCGAACCCGGGCTTTCAAAATGCTCGGCCTTCATCGTCTGGCCGCTATGAGGCCCTGATTTGAAGCCGAGTTCGACCGCGAAAATTTTTTCGTTGCTTTCTGGGTCTTCGCCTTCGAGTTCTTGAATGCTTTTTACTTCGGCAACCGAGTATATTCCGTCATGTGTGCTGCCAAGAACATGGTAAAGAAGCAGAAACATGAAGGCGACACCAAGGCAGATTATCAATATATCGGTTTTTGATGTTTTTTCAAACATGGGCGCCCTCCTGATTTACCAAAGCCGCGAAGGTACGGCGGCTTCCAGCTTGTCTTCTACCTCGTCCGCGAGTGGGGCTACAAAGTTGAGCCCCGTCAGCTTTTCAATTTCGTCGATACTGGTCAGAAAACTTTCCATTCTTTCTTTGCCTGTAACAGTCTGGTGCACCAGAAACGCAAGGCTGCGCACATTGCCCTTTTCTTCGTCAAAAAGAATTTTATAAAAGGCATCTGGTATTTCGATGCGGTTTGCCAGCGTCTGAATATGCCGGTCAAAAATCGGCCCGGTTATAACCCAGACGTTCTCTAGCTGGTTTGCATACTCTTCTTCGAGTTTTTCCATGCGTTGCCAGACTTTTCTGTTCAATTCGGGACTTTGCGGCACGATGTTGCTCATCAGAAAGGTTTCGTGCTGGGCATCCAGGCCGTAACGCTGAGCAATCGCTGAGTTTGGGGCCATGTGCCCACGATCATAGCCGCTTTTGCTGTAGTCGCCGGGCAGAACTCTCGACAGAGTGCGCATGTCGACCTTGAACCCCTTGGGGCGCTTCAGCCGCTCCCCGGCGACTTTTGTATCGAGTCTGTATGCTACCCATAAAGGGTTGCGGCGCTCTTCGCAGTAACCGGCATGGTAGGCGATATTCTTCAGGATTGTCAGCGAAGTGCTGCTGGCAGTAAGAGGTGGGCCGCCATAAACGATGTTTTTGCTCTGCCGCGTGGCATCGCGCAGAGCCTGATCAACAGGGAAAAATCCGGAAGGTGCCGTCGCGGGCTTCGGCGTGGTGACCGGTCGCTGCTGGTAATACCAGATGCCGATGCCGATGAACGTCAGCAGCAGAATTATCGCTATCAGCTGTGTCGGAGCGATAGCGCCATACCTGCGGCTATTTAAGAGTTTGAGCATAATTATTTAAGGAGTCTGGCAGGGAGTATTTCGAGCCAGTAATTGTCGGGGTCGGCAATGAAATAGATGCCCATAGAAGGATTTTCGTAGCAGATACAGCCCATTTTCTGGTGCAATTTATGAGCTTCTTCGTAATCGTCGGTGGTAAAAGCAAGATGAAATTCGTTGTCACCCAAACAATAAGGCTCATTTCGGTCTCGCAGCCAGGTGAGTTCCAGGCGATGCCCGCCACTGCCGTCTCCGAGGTATACCAGAATGAAACTGCCGTCTTCTGCAGTTTTACGACGAACTTCAACGAGTCCGAGGGCATTTTTATAGAATTCCAGACTTTTTTCGAGATTCAAGACATTGATATTGTTGTGATTGAACTTAAATTCAGGCATTTTTTTACTCCTGTTTCAGATTTTATTTTTCGTGGCTGCAGCTTAAAACCTTGTTGATAACTTCAATTGTTTCAGCGACTGTCAGACAATGTTCGGCCTGCATGTCGGCAAACTGCATACTTGACTGGCAGTAATGTCTCGCACCTATGCGCACAGGGTTTCTGAAGCCAAGACTGGCGATAAAGCTGCCAAGGCCTGATTCACGGCGATGGTCTTCAAGCGTGAACAGTCTGAAAGCTTTTTCGCAGATATTTTTAAGAAATTTGTCATGGTCTTCAAATTGTGCAATGGCAATCACATCGAGGCACACGTCTTCTCTGGCAAGCTGCTCTGACGCTTCAATGGCTATCTGCAGCATATGTGGCCCGGAGGTGAACAGGGCATTGCGGTTTTTGCCACCACTGCCGGCTTTGAATATATTTGCATTCTCTCTGTAGAAGGGGAGTGTCGTGAATTCCGGGCCGGGGGTGCGGTGCAGTCTGAAGTAAGCCGGTTTTGCTCTGCCGCTCTGCGCCATCTCTGCTTTCATGCGCTTGATGGTGAATTCAAGCAGGCGTTCCGTGCTTGCCCGGTCTACCGGTTCGAAAATATCGAGGTCTCCAAGGGCCTGCATCAGCCCCAGGTCATTTATTGCCTGATGGCTCTTACCGTCGGTAAAGTAGTCGATTCCGGCATAATGCCCGGCAAAAATGACCGGCACTTTCTCGGTGATGCAGGCAAATATCTGATCAAGACTACGTTTGAAGAACGAGGCGTATGTGTTTACAACCGCAATTCGGCCGGCGAGACCAAGGCCGGCTGCAGTCGAGCACATATCCTGCTCACTGATACCCATTTCAAGAAAGCGCGGCCCGAAGTCAGCGGCAACTTCTGACAAGCGACAGGATTTTTCGAGATCGGCATCGAGAACGTAAATATCCTGGTCCTGAGAGTAAAGTTTGATCAGGGTTCTGGCAAAAGCTTCGCCGGTCGAAATCGACCCGGCAGTTGTGGCTGCCATTTTGACCGGTGCTGGCTCCATGGCGGCCGCATTTTTTTTATAAGCTTCGAAAGATTCATTTAAGGCTGGAACAGCGCATTTGCCCACAAGTTCGTGCAGTATCTCAAGATATTCGCTGTCGTCAGGAATCTGACCATGCCATTTACCGTTTCTTCTGGCTGTATTGTGTGCCATCGAGGTCATCGTGGCGCCACCACCCTTAAACGTTTCGGCGATGATAACACCGGGAAGCTCCGATTCGATCAGGCTGTTGATCGCCGCGTCAATTTCTTTGATCGAATGCCCGTTTACCTCGAATACCTGCAGACCTATGCCTCTGAAGACTTTTGCCCAGTCGTCGGCATCTTTGATGTCGGCAGTTCGGCTGTCTGATTGCAGGTGGTTGCGATCGACAACCGGAATGACCAGCCCTGGGTTGAGTTTTTTCAGGCTCAGGAACGCTTCGAATAGCTGCCCCTCCTGCAGTTCGCCGTCGCCCATAATGGCAAATACCGGGTGCCTGAGACTCGCTGCCTTGTTGCTGATCGCTATTCCCAGAGCTTTAGAAAGGCCCTGGCCGAGGGAGCCGCTGTCAGAATCAACTCCGGGAACAAGGCGGTCACAATGAGCGGGCAGCCCCTGTCTATGTTTGTAGCTGAGCAGTCGCTCTGTGCTGAAACAGCCCATGCCAGCCAGAACAGCATACTGAGCCATCGCGGCATGGCCTTTCGAGAGGTGTATGCTGCCGCGTTCAGTTATTTTTTTCAGGGGGTGGCAGATGTGGCGGTAATATATGCAGGTAAGCAGTTCCATACTTGAAAAACAGGCGCCAAGCCAGCCGTGATTGGCTGATTTCAGGCCGGCAAGGCAGTTGATACGATGTACCGCAGCGAGTTTTTCCAGATCATGGTCTGTTGTTCGAGGGAGCTGTTCAATGATTGCGTTACTGACGAGAAATGGCTGCATGTTTTGCTCCAGTTGTTGCTTTCGTCCGGTTTTCTTTCGGGTTGAGTTTCTCTTGTGCTGGTCAGTCTGCCTGAGAATAACCTTCGACCTTGTCTTTTTCCCATTTGATGATGAAACCATCATTGCTGAGCGCCTTAATAGCCTTTTTGACGCGATTTCTGCTCAGGCCGGTTTCTTCCTGAATCTGCTCAAAAGTTTTATGGGCTTCGCGGTCGAGCGTGCCCAGTATTTTGCAGTTGTCATCTTTGCTGAGGGTTCTCAGCAGCTTTTTGTGCAGCATTTTGCCTTCGGCAAGGGTAACTGTTTGAGGTATACCTTTGCGCGGCGAGGTGACCGGGCCTGCAGGCATGCGTGAATTCCACAGAATGTCGAATTCTGCTTTGAAACTGTCTATTACTTTCTGGTGATGGTTATAAAGACCATTGAAGAGCATGACGTTTTCAAAGTTCAGGTATTCGGCTGAATTTGACCAGTTGTAACTGCCGATAGCCATTTCCCGGCCGTTGACCGTAACATTTTTGTGGTGCAGAAAAAGGCTTAGATAGCTGAGCAGAGCCGGGCCTTTCTTTTCGGTGCTGTAGCCGTAGGCATTGATTCTGAAACGGTAGCGTACCTGGATATTTTTCAACCCAAGCTCGGCGGCCTTTCTTTCGAGCCACGGAGCCATTTTAGATTCAACCGGGTTTTCGTCGTCAAGCTGAGCATGATCGAGAAGCAGTCTGAATCTGGCGTCGGGGTTGCGCTCGGCGGCCCTGAGAATGGCTTCGGCAAGTTCGATGCGCGTCAGACTGAACATGGCCAGATCGAGACTGCCCGAGGCTTCAACTCTTCTGACCAGGTTGATCAGCTCATTGTCGATGCGGGTCAATTCAAGTTCACTTACCGGTTCTGAATTAAAAACTATTTTGACATACCCGGGCACATGGTTGGTTTCTATGTATTTCTCAGGGATCCATTCACCAAGAAGCATTTCTGAATATTCGTTCCAGAGACGGGCAAATTCTTCGGCAAATTGCCGGGCCACTGCCGGCTGTTCGTGAAAGAAAACGCGGTTTTCGGCGTAGATCTGGTCTGAAGTTGGTGAGATGTTGGCACTGCCATTGAAACAACTGTGAGGAACCGGGTTGTCGGGGCGGTAAAAGACGCCGAATTTTTCGTGCATGGTGCCGTAGATCAAAGTGCCGTCTTCCAGTTTTGATTCGCGACCGTTACGCTTCATGGCTGCTGTCGATACGGCTGCTATTTTGAAGTCAAAACTACGGCCTTCTTCAGAGGCTTTTTCTGCGGCGGCCTGAACTTTTTTGACAATCCGGTCACGGCTGGCCTGGGCCCAGGTCGATACACCATCGAGAAGCAGTTGAAATTTGATGCCCCTGGTCGCCGCTGCGTCAATCATGGCGTCAAGGGTGGCGTAGTCACTCATTGAATACATGCAGATCTTGGCAGTGCTGCCTGGCTCAAGTCTGTCAATGAAGTGTGTCAGGGCATTGGCCAGGGTGGCCTGTCTTACACTGGAATCGCTGAAACGCAGGGTGCGTTCATTGTTTATTCGGCTGAAACCGCCACGGGGCCCGTAATATATTTCGACCCGCTCGGCTCCAGTTGCGCCGCTGCTCAGACAAATCCCAATACCCACCGCCAGAGAAATGAAAAACTTTTTCAAGTCTGCCTCCGTCATGGAAAGAATCATTCATTGGTCTAAATCACATTCACGATATTGTAGCCTAAAACTCTCTCACCCGCAAACCCCGAACAACCTTTGCAGGCATCAGCAGCTTCTCTTTAAACCTGAAAGCCTGTCAAAGCAGTCAGGTCTATACAAAAGCCCATGCAAAATTGCACGGCCAGAAGACGGGATTGCTTTTTCGTAATAATCCGTTGTCTATTTTACATCGTTCAAGATTGCAGCGAAGTAGGTCGGCTATTGTGTGAAACAAATGCCAGCAGGTCAATAAACGACCTGCTGGCACTTGATCTATTGGTGCGGACGCAACTTTCTAATTTCAGGCTCTGTTGATTCAGGGCCGTGGATCTACTTTCTGGCAGCACTTGAACAGCTTCAGAGATCTCGCACGCATGAGGGTTTTGTGTCCTGAATCAGCAATTTCAGTGTTTTGCGGCGCCGCTGTATCGACAAGCAGCTCCCAATGTGCTTCAAAACGCGGCAGGGTGAAGTCGACATCGAGAACTGAGGCATTCAACAACAGCAGAAGATTGTCGTCATGTATCGGAACACCGTTTTCATCGACATCATCTATGCCAGTCCCGGATAAAAACATTGCCAGCCCTCTGGTGTTCGGGCTTGTCCAGTCTTCGTCATCCATTTCGCCGCCATCGGGGCGATACCAGATGATATCTCGGATATTGCTGCCCCTGATCATGCGACCCTGGAAAAACTTGGTGCGGTGCAGAGCCGGGTGTTCGCGACGTATTTTTATAATATGCCTTGTAAAATCAAGCATCTGCCGGGCTTCTTCGTCAAGATTCCAATGATACCAGCTGATTTCGTTATCCTGGCAGTAGGCGTTGTTGTTGCCTTTCTGCGTGCGCCCGATTTCATCTCCTCCGCAGATCATAGGTGTTCCCTGCGAGAAAAGGAGGGTTGCCAGCATGTTGCGCATTTGCTGGCAGCGAAGTTTTCGAATGTGCGGGTCAGAAGTCTCACCTTCATGCCCGTGATTCCAGGAGCGGTTGTCAGAGTGGCCATCGCGGTTGTGCTCGAGGTTGTTGAAATTGTGCTTCTCATTGTAAGAGACCATGTCGCGCAGCGTGAAACCATCGTGGGCGGTGATGAAATTGACGCTCATGTAGGGCCTGCGACCGTCGTTTTCATAAAGATCGCTGCTGCCTGTGAGCCGGTAACCCATTTCGCCGGCATAGCCACCGTCACCTTTCCAGAAAGAGCGCATTACGTCCCGATATTTGGCATTCCATTCAGCCCACAACACCGGAAAGTTGCCGACCTGGTAGCCGCCTTCACCAACATCCCAGGGCTCAGCGATCAGTTTGACCTGACTGATGACCGGATCCTGGTGAATGATTGTGAAAAAACTCGAAAGCTGGTTCCAATAATGCATCTCGCGGGCCAGAGTCGAGCACAGGTCGAATCTGAAGCCATCTATGTGCATTTCAGTGACCCAGTAACGCAGAGAATCCATTATCAGCTGCAATGTCTGGGGGCTGACAACATTGATGGTGTTGCCCGTCCCGGTGTAGTCTTTGTAATACCGGCGATTGTCGCGGGCCAGACGGTAATAGGTCGGGTTGTCGATACCCTTGTAACTCATGGTCGGGCCATTGTGATTGCCTTCACAGGTGTGGTTGTAGACAACGTCGATTATTACTTCCAGACCCGCCCGATGTAACTTTTTGACCATTTCTTTGAATTCGCGCACTGCTCCACCGGGCGATTTATCTGAGCTGTAACGTATTTCGGGAGCAAAGAACGACAGAGTGCTGTAACCCCAGTAATTCTTCAACCCCTTCTCTTTGAGGAAAGGGTCGTCGATGTGCTGGTGAACCGGCAAAAGCTCGATAGTCGTTACCCCAAGCTCTTTCAGATGGCTGATCATTGCTTCTGACGCCAGGCCAGCGTAGGTGCCACGCAACTTTTCTGGCACTTCCGGGTGAAGAACGCTTATTCCTCTGACGTGAGTCTCATACAGGATGGTGCGGTGAAAGGGCAGCTTCGGGTGTCGATCACCGTTCCAGTCAAAATTGTTGTCTATGACTATGCCCAGCGGTGTGCCGGATGCATACTCGGTGCTGATTTCAAGATCTTTCTCCTGGCTGAAAACATTGTAGGCAAAAAGCCCCGCTTCGTGATTTTCGACGCCGTCGAGAGCCCGGGCGTAAGGGTCCATAAGCAATGCCCGTGGGTTGAAGCGCAGACCAGCTTCTGGCCGATACTGGCCGTGTACGCGATAAGCATAACGTTGCCCTGGCTGCAGGCCTTCGATATATATGTGCCAGACAAAAGCGGTTCGGTGGCGCAACGCAATTCTGGTTTCGTTGCGCTCCTGGTCGAACAGACAAAGCTCGACTCCTTCCGCATTCTCAGAATAAAGAGCAAAATTTACTCCCCTGCCATCCCAGGTTGAGCCGAGAGGGTAGGGGGTTCCGGGCTTAACGTGCATACTGATTACTCCAGTTCTATCTGCATGCCCTCGAAAACTGCAAAAATATCAAGGCTGCTCTCTGCCTGGGCCGCTTTCTGTCGCAGATCTGCAATTATGTGGTCCAGGTCGTTATCGCTGCGGTCGGGGTCGTGGTGAAAAATTCCCAGGCGCTTGACTTTCGCGCTCATGGCCAGCTGTAACGCCATGTTATAGGTGGAATGCCCCCATGTGCGGGTCTTTTCGTATTCCTGATCTGTGTATTGCGCGTCATGAAAAAGCAGATCGGCACCCTGACAAAATTTTACATAATCGTCGAAAAGCCGCCCGTCAGGGTGTTGATAACCAAGCTCATTGTCGGTCAGAAATACAAAATTACGGCCATTTTCGCTGAATTTAAAACCAAAGCCGCCGTTCGGGTGGCTCAGCGGAATCTTTTCTATTCCTATGTGTCTGCAGGCGACAAAACCGGGGCCGCTGCAGCCAAAGTTGAATTGAGCCTTGAGCTGCTCAAAATCAACCGGAAAATAAGGTGCTTCGAGCTGCCGGGCCAGTGCCTGGCACATGTAGTGCCTGGCAGACTGGTAACCGCAGACATTTATTTTGAAACGACTGAAATAGGCAGGCATGAAAAAAGGGAAGCCCATCAGGTGATCCCAGTGGGAGTGGGTCAACATAAGGCAAAGCTCGTCGCAGCCGTTGTTCTGCATGATCTGCTTGCCAAGATATCGCATGCCCGAACCCGCATCGATGATGATGGGAAAACCGTCTTTATTGTGTATTTCAAGACAGGTCGTATTACCGCCATACTTGAGAGTATGAACCCCTGGAGTCGGCAATGTGCCTCTGCAACCCCATACTTTTATTTTCATGCGCTGCCCTCTGAATGTTTTCTATCTGTTGCTCAAGAACGACTCAGAATCTCTATCAGGTGATAACCGAACTGAGTCTGTACAGGCCCGTATACTTCGCCAATCTTACCCGAAAATACCACTTTGTCAAATTCTCTGACCATCATACCCGGAGAAAATTCGCCGAGGTCACCGCCCTTTTTACCGGAAGGGCACTGCGAATGTTTGCTGGCCACTTCGGCAAAATCTTCACCGCCGTTGATTTTGTCGAGAAGATCGAGACATTCTTTTTTCGTTTTAACAAGTATGTGCCTTGCACGTGCTGTTGCCATTGCTGTTTTTTCCTTTCAGGGTATTATTTTTGGCATATTGCCAGAATACTATCGGTCGAATCGGGCTCAAAATCACACCCGGCCATTCCAAAAAAAATAATTTCAGAAAAGCCGGCAATAGTAAGCATTTGTCGCAATTCTTCAGCCTCATAGATCTGCATCTGCCAATCTTCAGCAACTTCTGCCGGCGGGTTTATCCCGTCCTGCCATCGTGTTACTGATTTTATCAGAATTTGTCGCCGTTTAAGATCGAGGCTGCAGTCTCTTGCGTGGTGAACCAGCATCCCGTCTATGATTGCTTCACGGCTCATATACCGGTATTCTTCGAAAGCACCTCCGGCCATGGCGGTAAAGTTCAAAATATCTGCGACCAGAAGCCCGCCTGGGTTTAGCTGCCGATAAGCATTGGCGAAGAATACCCCGCATTCGGGTTTTGTCAGATGCCCAATGGCATTGAAAATGCACAGAGCAGCGTCATAAAGCCCCAGATCGCAGCTGCGCATGTCGGCCACCTGAAATTTTATTCTGGCTTTGCCTGCTTTGACGGCAGCTATTTTGAGCATTTCGGGGTTGAGGTCGCTGGCGGTTACATGGTAACCGGCTCTTGCCAGGCCAATACTCTGAGCTCCGGTGCCGCAGGCAAAGTCTACAACGGTTTTGACGCCGTTTATTCTGAACAGTTCATCGAGAAAGGCGTTCAGCTCTTCGGATTCTTCATGCCCGGCCAGCTCGAAATAATCGTAAAACCTGGCGTATGAGCTGTAGTCAGGTTGCTTGAGAATATTCGTTGTTTTGGGGTTTGAAGACAAATCCGTTTCCTTTGCTGGCTGATCTAGAGAATATGCGGCAAAAAATGCGGCAGCATGATTTTCCACCACGGCCAGTCATGATTTACGTCATGCCCCCAGAGATCAACCCAGGCTGGTATTTGCTTCTCTGCAAAAATCTGTTTGAGACGAATGGTTTCTTCGGGGTATTCCCATGAGCCTTGCCCCGTACAGACTATGATTCGGGCCTGTCTGATCTGGTCTATGAACCAGGGGTCATTCATGCCGGGGAGATAATCGATCGGCGAGTTGAAATAGACGTTCTGATCATAGTAGTCGCCTACGACCTGTTTGAGCGAATATATGCCGGCGAGCGCAATACAGGCATCAAAAACGTCCGGGTGTCGCAGCAGAAAGTTTACGGAATGGTAGGCGCCCATGCTGTTGCCTGTCAGAGCGATTTTGCAGTTGCTCTGGCAATGATTGCGTATGAAGGGTGCAACTTCATTGACGATATACTTGTCGTAGGCTTCATGTCTGAAGACGTTGTCGCCCATGTGCCCATCTTTGCGAAGTATCGACTCATTGTCGAGACTGTCGACACAGAAGATCTTCAAGCGACCCTGTTCGACATGTTCCCTGACTATGTCAAGCATGCCGAAATCTTCAAATTCATGAAAAGTGCCGCCGGCACAAGGAAAAACCAACAACGGCCTGCCATAGTGGCCGTAAACCTTCAGACGCATTTCGTGCCCGATATTGTGACTGTACCATGAATGAAATTCTGTATGCATATGCGACTCCCGATTATTTTCAGTTCGACTCAGTATAACATGACAGGCAACCTCATCGAACCCGAAGAGCAAGATTAAATGATTTTTTTTTGCATCCCGGCAAAATAAGCCAAATGCAAAAAAAAATAGCAAAGGCATTGACATATTGGTGGATTGGCGTTCAAAATTAGGGCAAGATTGATGTAATTTAGATGTTTCGAGAGAAGGCCTGCCGTATTGTCTGAAACTTTCCTGCGGGCATGCTGTGCGGGGATCAACCATGAAAAAAGCCAAAAAAGAGCACCTGCTGCCGGATAAATCGAAAAAAAATGCCCTGCGCCAGGGCTTCCCTTTTCGAGTGGCATTCTGTTATATCGTCATTGCCGGTGCCTGGATTCTCCTGTCAGACTGGGCTGTCTCGATATTTACCAGTGACCCCGTTAACCTGAGGTTTATACAGACATACAAAGGCTGGGCATATGTTCTGATAACCGGCTTGATTCTTTATGCTTTTCTTCGCCGCGAATGGAACCTTCTCGAAGCCGAGATGAAGGGGCGTCAACTTGCAGAGCTTGAGTTGCGGCAGCTGAACGTCAGTCTCGAAGAAAGAGTCGCTGAACGAACCGCAGAACTGGAACGCTCAAAGACGCAGGCAGAAGCCGCCGACCGCCTCAAATCTTCATTTCTTGCCACAATGTCGCATGAGCTGCGTACGCCGCTCAACTCTATCGTTGGTTTTACCGGCATAATGATCCAGGAGCTGGCGGGGCCGCTCAACGATGAACAAAAAAAACAGCTTGGCATGGTTCAGACCAGTTCCAGGCACCTTCTGGCTCTGATAAATGACATACTTGACATTTCCAAGATTGAAGCCGGCCAGCTGACTCTTGCCAGTTCAGAGTTCGATCTTGCTCAGTCTCTGCAAAAAGTAGTCGATCTGATCAGGCCCCTGGCGTCGGCTAAAAAACTTGAGCTCGAAGCCTATATTGAAGCGGATATGGGGCAGATATGCCTTGACCAGCGGCGCTTCGAACAGATCGTGATCAATCTGCTCAACAACGCTGTTAAATTTACTGAGGTAGGTTGCGTAACTCTCACCTGCAGAAAAGAAGCCGCCAGCTGCATGATTGCGGTAGCCGATTCCGGCATTGGTATGGCTGAAGATGATATCAAAAAGCTGTTTCAGCCCTTTCATCAGATAGATTCCGGTCTGGCACGCAGACACGAGGGTACCGGGCTGGGGCTTTCAATTTGCAGTCGCCTGGTCAGTCTTATGCACGGAACCATCGAGGTACAAAGTCAGCCGGATAAAGGCAGTACATTTATCGTTCGCATTCCTTTTAACCAGCCGCAAGCAATTGCGCGTCAGGCGTCGGCTTGATCAGATTTTTCCATAAACAAAGTCAACAGCTGTCTGGTTTTTTCGGGTTGTGCTGCAGTTCATGGGCTATGTCTGGGTAATATGATTTTACACAGTCCGGGCACATTCCGTGCGAGAATTGTGCACATGTATGTTGTGAAAGGTATAATTCGACTTGATTCCAGAAGCCTTTGTCGTCTCTGATTTTTTTGCAGACGGCGCAGATCGGCAAGATGCCCTGCAGGGTTTTGATCTCTGTCAGAGCCGCCTTTAACTGGGAAATAGCCTCTTCTCGCTCCTGCTCAGCAATTTTTCGAGCGTTGATGTTGTAGCTCATGCCAACAAAACGTGTTGGTTTACCATCTTTTCCGCGCTCGATTAATTTACCAGAGTTGGCAAACCAGACCCAGCTGCCATCTTTAGCCTTGATGCGAAATTCAGCGAAGTAAGAAGAGGTTTTGCCATCGAAATAATCCTGGACAGTTGTCAGTGATTTGGCAAGATCATCCGGATGAATGTAGGGAAACATCTTTTCGATGGAACTCGGCACTTCATCAACGTTGTAGCCGAGGCTTAAAAAAGTGCGCTGGTTAGTTCCAAAGGTTTCGCCCGTTTCCCAGTTGTTTTCCCAGATGTCGAATCCGGCTGCTTCAACGGCAGATTCAACTCTTTCAAGTTCCCTCAATCTCTTGTTGAAGTCGATATCGTTTGTCTCGACCATGACACCCCCGGAAAAAAACTGCATTCCAAGCCTGGATTAGCACCAATCGCGCACCCCGGTAAAATAGTAGCATTTTAAGCGAAAGCCAACAAGATAAAATATTCGTTTGCAGGTTTTCTTGTGGCGTCTCGATCAAAATTGGGGTTTAGTGCTCCATTTCAATGCACTTTTGTATATTTTTTCTGAATTTAACGATCTGTAGCATTGTAATAATCTTTGTTAATTGTTAGTTTAAGGGCCGATATAAATTTGTATGTTTTTCAGGAGGCTTTTTAGTGAGTTCTTTTCGCAAAATTATGGTCGTGCTGTGTGTGTTATTGGCAATGACAGGTTGCAATCTTCTCGATAGAGATACCGACGAATCTTTTAACCCGATTGCCCCGCCGACCACTGGTAATGCCAATGTCAAATTTCAGATAGTTTTGCCCGGCGAAAATGCCGGCACAATCAAGCCGGCGTTGCGTTTTTCCACTGGCGCTTCGGTTCAGTTCAGACTTGCGCTGGTCTTTCCCGGTACTGAAGGCACGGCGCAGACGGCAGTGCTGCAAAGGCGAGTCTCAGTGAATCCTGCTACTGGCGATGCCGAAGTTACTTTCCCCGGTGTTCCTCAAACATCTGTAATTGGCCAGGTTCAGATCGAAGGCGGTAATCTTGGTGGCAAAAACAGCTTTCATGGCGCTCTCGACCTTTCTGCCGGCGACAACGTGGTAGAGCTTGCTCCGGTAGGTTCGGGGCATCCGGCAGATGTTGCCGCCGGAGTCATGCTCGATATCATCAAAGTTCCTGAGATTGTCAAGGCTGCTCCAGCCAATCTGGTTACCGCCATCACAACTACGGCTCAAGAATCGATAAACTCTGATTTATCCGGGGCTGAGCTATACAACGACGTTTTAAACAGATTCGTCACTTCTCCGCTTTTGCCGACGCTCTCTTTGTTGAAAATTTCTGTGACCAACGATTATGGTCTGCTGTTCGAAAGCGGCCCCCAGACATCTCTGACGAAAACCCCGGCTGAACTCTGGTCAGAAATACCCGGTGCCGATGGCCTGCTGGCTCGACGCATCATCAGACAGGGCTTTGGCGATCAAGAACCTCTGGTAGCTTTTACCGATTTTCAAAGAGAAAAATTTGCCCTGGCCTATGTAAGCGCTGAAGGCCGAATAAGCCAATATTTTCTGTCTGATAAAAATACCTTGTCGCACTTGTCTGCAGTTCAGATTGTCTCAGAAGATGATTCGGTGGTTTTTGGTGCGGTTGCCAATGGCCTGCCTGTAATCATAAGATGGGATGGAAAAAACTCTGCTACTTGTGGCTGGCCTGTTTCTGACAGTTCTGTGCACTGGTCGTCGGTGTTTCCACATATAACAGCTGATGCTCGCATTAGTTATCCTACAGTCGATATGCTCATGTTTGACCCAGGGGTTCAAAACACTTTTAGAAGCATTGTCCGCAATCCCAAAAGTCTCATGCTGCAGGAATACAAAATCAGCCTTGTCGGCGTTATCACTCCCATGTTTTCGCCCGTTGAAGAGGCGCTGTTCGCTTTGACAGCTCTGCCAGGCAACAGAGAAATCACCCTCCACTGGGACTCAATCCCCAACGCAGAATTCTATACTCTTTACTGGAGTCTTACTTCTGAAATACCTCGCAGCGGTGATGGCGTAAATAGCATCAGTCGAGTTACCCGCCCGTTCGTTCACTCTGGTCTGCAGGAAAATCAAACCTATCATTACGTAATCACCTGGACAATCAACGGCGAGGAAAGCGCCCCTTCAAAGGCAGCCACGGCTACTCCGTGGTATACCCCGGTGGTTCAGTATTATCGAATCACCTATTACGGCAACGGTCAGACAGGAGGTCTCGCACCGATTGATTCCGTGTCGTATTTTTCAGGCGATAGTGCTGAGATATTGGCTCCAGGCGATTCTTTCGGCAAAGCCGGCTATAAATTCGTCTGCTGGAATACCGCCGAAGACGGCAGTGGCACCGACTATACGCCCGGCCAGCAGGTCGAGATCGAAACTGCCGGTTTGATACTGTATGCAAAATGGTGGGCTCCGACCGTTATCTATAGTGGCAATGGTCACACTGCCGGCCAGCCGCCGGTCAGCGCAGTTTATGCGACTGATTCAGAGGTAGTTGTGGCAGGCAACACCGGCAATCTGCAGAAAACAGGTTATGTTTTTGCCGGCTGGAACACAGCGGCTGACGGCAGCGGCAGTTATTTCCAGGCGGGCGAAAACTTTGCCATGGGCGCCGACGACCTGATTCTCTATGCTGTCTGGAGCGCTCCGACCCGAGTGACTTACTACGGCAACAATCACACCGCCGGCAATGTGCCGGTTGATTCGACCGTTTATGAATTTGGTGACTCTGTAACTCTTCTGACCGGTGACTCTATCAGTCGCGATGGCTATGTTTTCATCGGCTGGAACACTGCCGCTGACGGCAGTGGCACTGATTATGCCGCTGGTGCTACGGTGTCTATGCCTGCAGATGGCTTGAGTTTTTATGCAAAATGGCGCTCGACTTTTAAATATCAGGTAAGTTTCTTGGGCAATGGCAGTGACGGTGGCTCTGTTCCGGCTACTTTACTGCACATGGAAGGCGATGTGGTGACTGTTCCCGGTAACACAGGCAATCTTACCAATGCCGGCAAAACTTTCTTCGGCTGGAACACTAGCGCCGATGGTTCCGGAAGAGAATATGTCGCCGGCAATACTTTTGTTATGGATGCCAACAATGTGAGTTTTTATGCTCAATGGCAGGAATTTGCCGGAGGTGACGGCAGTTCGACTTCGCCTTATCTGGTCGCCAATGCCCCGCAGCTGAACCGGGTGCGCAATCATCTCGATGCTTACTTTATGCAGATTGCCGATATCGATCTGAGCGGAACTATTTTCAGCACCGGCAACGGTTGGGAGCCTATTGGCAGTTCGACGATCACCGCCCCGAGTTCTAGATTTCATGGCACTTATGACGGTAACGGCAAAAAGATCGCAAATCTTTTTATTGATCGCGATGCCGAAGATGCAGTCGGTTTATTTGGGTTTGCTCAAAACGCTGTAATCAAAAATCTCAGTGTCGAAAACGCCGATGTTACCGGAAAGAATAATGTTGGCATATTGATTGGTAATGCTGTTGAAAGCAGTATCAGCAACTGTCATTCGTCTGGTAGGATTCAGGGTGATATGTACCGTATCGGAGGCATTGCCGGCATCGGAATGGATGTTGTCATCGATGGTTCTTCGTCGAGTGCTTCTGTGAGCGGTGGTCAGTTTCTTGGTGGTTTGATCGGCGAAATAATCTGCTATACCCTTGATTCTACGATATCGAATTGTCAGGCCTCTGGTGCCGTTAGTGGCATTACTTATGTGGGTGGGCTCTTTGGCATCATGGCAGGCGACGGCGACAAAGCTCTTAAAGCGGTTGTCAGAAGTTCTTCCGCGAGCGGCGATGTTTCAGGTGAATACGCCGGAGGTCTGGTCGGTCAGAATGGCATTGCTGCCGAAATTAAATTCAGCTCAGCCGAAGGCAAACTGTCGTGTAAAAGTTTTGGTATGTATGTTGGTGGCCTGGTCGGCCTTAACAAAGGTAACATCGACAATTCGTATGCCATCGGCACTGTCAGTGGACAATTTTCTGCCGGAGGTCTGGTCGGTAAAAATGAAGGTTTGATTGACAAGGCTTACGCAGCCGGAGCTGTCACGGGTATTTCAGCCGGTGGGTTGTGCTCTTCTTCTACAGGCACGATTACCGCATCATACTGGGATTCAGAAACAACAGGTCAGAGCACTTCTTCTGGCGGGTCGTCGTTGACGACTGCGCAGATGCAACAGCAGAGCAGCTTCAGTGGCTGGGATTTTTCGACTGTCTGGACGATAAAGGCGGGGAGTTACCCGACTTTGCGCTGATGCAGGTACAAGTTCTCATAAAAGAAGCCGACTCGTGCGAGTCGGCTTCTTTTATGAGAATCTGTGCTTACGCAGAGTTGCTATATTGGTAGAATTCAGCAGGCTTCTGAGCTAATAAAAATGTTTAAATCAGAGCAATGTTCTGCCTGAAAAGTGGATGGCTATTTTGGGCAATATCACAGTTGCTCGAACGGAACTCAGTGCAGAGCATTCGGTGCAAAAACCGCTGTGTGAGGCAGAAAAGCTCTTGAAGATTGCTGAAAAGTCTCATGGGCGGAAAGAAAAAGACCGAAGTTCGTTGAGAGAACTTCGGTCTTTTGAATCAGGTCAGTCCAGGTCAGCGATTGTGGCTTCCTTCGAAGGCTGCCATGGTATCTACAATATAAAGGGGCATTTTTACTGAAGTTGAATTGCCGTCTTTATCAGTGGAGAGAGCTGTGAAGAAGTATTCGGGCTGATCTTCATACTTTTCGCGTGGGTAGTTGGGAACACGGAAAAGGTAAGAATCGCCATCTTTTTCGACTTCTTTGCCGTCAGCATCGACGATGTTGGCGGTGACACCAACGAGGGTGGCACGGTTGTTGCCGTTGTCGGTAGACATTGCCGCGAAAATGAACGGAACATTGCGGCGCACGAACACGCCTTTTAGCGATTTATCTTCGCCACCGACCACTGTCACAGCGTTTTTGAAATCTTCGGCGTCGATCTGAGAGGGGAGTTTTCCCGACTCGAACTTTGGCGCTCCACGCTCATTGAACAGGGTGCCGGCAATCGAGAGGCGGGCTGTTTTTTCCCAGGGGATGCTGTTGCGTTCGTCGTCTTTGCCTTCTTCAAGAAAGATGTAGCTGGCATCTTCATAGTCGTCCGCTTTGGTTGAGAACGGGCGACCGAGGTTGGCGACGATTTTTTCGGCCATCTGCTTTTTCAGGGCATCTTCGGTCTCAGCCATGTTTACTGTGCCGGCGCCTTCCTGGAACGCTACCCAGAGGTCGGGGGAGGTGCAATCGTGAACATGGATGCCGACGCGCTGCTGGGCAGTGACAGTTTTGGCTGCATCTTCGCCTTCTTTGGCTTCTTCACCGTCTTCGCCGCCTTCACTGCCTTCCGGGGCGCTGCCGGCATCACCAACGGCATCTTCACCTTCAGCGCCACCAGAAGTGGAGACCTGACGGGCGCCGCCGTTATGTACTTCGTAATAGCCGGGAGAGGTGATATTACATTTTTCGGTAGCTTCGTTGGTGTTGGTGCTCTGTTCCGTCTTCATACTGCCGTCGTCTTCTTCTTTAGAGATTTCCCAGTTGATGTTGGGAGGCCCTTCGAATTTTGCGTTGGCGGCAATCTCGTCGGCGTCATAGTTGTAAAGATTCGAATTTTCCTGCATCAGATAGCCCACGTCCTCAAGCCAGTGGATGTCGCCGCTGTCAGGGTTTGAACCGCGAAAACCTTCAGGCATGACATTTTCGTCATCTTTGACGCCGAGCGTCATTTCGGTAGAATCTGGAATTTCTACGACTTCTTCTGTGGTCGCTTCTGTTTCAGTTCCGGTTCCAGTGGCTGTTTCCTGCCCTGACACGCCGTATACCCCCGAACAAAGCAGAAAAACAGCGATGATGAGCCCCCATTTATTCAACGATTTCATAAATACCTCCCTCTGCAATTGCAGGTTTTACTTATTAATACTATACGAGTTGATCGCTTCAGACGTTTCAAAAAAAATAAATTGCTGTTTCTGATAATTTGAAGTCATAACAGCAGGCAATTCAGCTGATATGACGGGATAGTGTCCATTTTATCTGCCAGCGGCCACTCTCAGAAGCCGGTTCCAGACAGATGATACCAGAATTCTGAAATTTCATTATTTCATGCGAGGTATTTCCGGTTATCAGCAGAGACAAAAGACGTTGCAGAAAAGGCAGATGCCCGACCACAAGCGTATTCTCGCCTTGCTTGAGCGTTGCTGCAAATTGCTCTACATTCCCCTCAGGGGATAGGGAAGTGTCTTCTCTGAGGCCACGCGCCGGTTTGAGCTTAGTCGCGAAAATTTCGGCGGTTTGTCTGGCTCTGAGTTTATCGCTGTGTACTATCTCATCGACGATAACCATGTAATATTCGGCGACACTCGCGACATGCGAAGATTCTTTTATGCCCAGGGCGGTCAGGGGGCGTTGTAAATCCTTTTCTGCAGATGCTGCCTGCCCGTGTTGAACAAGAAAAATAGCCATGATATACCACCAAAAATCAAAATAAAGCGTTGAACTGTTCGCGAAATTTGACTGCCCCGCCATTGGCCGGGTGTCTGACTTTTGCGAAGGGAAGATTCATGATCGCAAGCTGGGCGGCAGCCTTTTCGCCGACCGCAACAATTTTCGCCGGGCGCATGATATCGATCAGTTCATTCAATATCGTGTGACCGGCAGCGAGTTCATGATCTTTCGGGGTGCGATTGGAAAGCATACCCTTTTGTCTGTCGAAGGGATGCCAGGGAAGAGCGTTCCATATTGCAAACTCATAGGAGTCCAGGCCAGAAGCGAGAAGGTGACTCCAGACAATGGTTGCTGTAGGTTCGTTGAAGCCGTCTTCGCGAACTTCGCGCCGGCTGGTGCGGCACGGCTGCATGGATGTAAAAACGTGCTCCGGCAAAATACCCTTTTGTTTCTGCAGCCCGAGAAGCATACGCTCCGAAGTCATTGCGATGCCGGAAAAGTGCCCGCCCTGGTAGCCAAGAGCTTCGCCGACAAGAAGAAACTTTACCCGCCCGAGGCGTTCGTAAAGATAAAACATCAGCTGATGTCGCCGTATCTCGCAGGCATTGGTGTAATCATCGTTCTCCGGATCATTCTGCCACCATGGGTTGAACAGATCGCCGGCTGGTGCTTCCCGTAGCGCATCTATGAAATTGTCTATTCTTTGTTTGTTTGTTTCTGACATGGCTGAATGTTAATACATCTTTCGTTGTCCTGCAAACAAGTGTTGCATTCAACGCCGCGCCCGGCTCAAGTTTTTGTATTTGCAGCGAATTGTAGTTCGTATAGTTTGTGATAGTGACCTTTGCGGGCCAGAAGTTCTTCATGGCTGCCCTGTTCGACAAGATGACCGTTGTGAAGAACCAGTGTGCGGTCGCAGTTTCTTATGGTCGAAAGGCGATGCGCTATGATCAGGCTGGTTCTTTGGCTGGTCAGCCTCAGAACGGCTTTTTGAATTATCGCCTCAGTCTCTGAATCTACCGACGAAGTGGCCTCATCGAGTATCAGAATCTCGGGGTCGGTTGCCAGAGCGCGAGAAAAGGCGATAAGCTGGCGCTGCCCGGCAGAAATATTGCTGCCCCGCTCAAAAATCGGTGTGTTCACGCCTTCCGGTAATTTTGCGATCAACGCTTCCATTTCTAGTTCTTTGATAATATTATCAAATTTGTGATTATCATAATTTTGGTCTGCAAGCAGGATGTTCTCCAGGAGGGTGCCGGAGAAGATGTTGACATCTTGCTGGATCAAGCCAATTTTCAGTCGTAACGATGCGCGTGAAAATTTTCGCAGGTCGGTGCCGTCGAGTAGGATTTCGCCATTCTGAAAATCGTAGAAGCGTTTCAGTAAAGAAGCCAGAGTCGTTTTGCCGGCGCCGGTATGCCCGACTATTGCCAGACGTTCACCCTTGCTGATTTTGAAACTCAGGTTTTTCAATACCGGTTTGTCGAGGGAATACGAAAAGTTTAGATTTTTGAATTCAATGCCTTCACGCAAAGTTTTGAATTCGATGCCTTCATTCAGATCAGGTTCAGGGTTTTCGTCTAAAAGCGCAAACACGCGCTCTGCTGAAGCCATGGCGCTTTGAAAAATCGACAGCTTTTCACTGATCTGCCGAACCGGGTCGAAAAATGCCTGGGTGTAGGCAATGAAAGTGATCAGCAGCCCCATGGTTATTTCGCCGGTGCTGACCAGCCAGCCACCATAAACAATTACCACCGACATCGTTATTGCGGTAAAAATAGTAACTGCCGGAACGAAGAATGAGTTGTAGAAAACTGAAGTGAGTTCTGCGTCACGCAGTTCGAGATTCATGGTGTCGAATTTGGCTTCTCTGGCCTGTTCCTGGTTAAAAATATGAATTACGCTCATTCCGGCTACATTCTCGGCCAGCGACGCATTTATAGTCGCAAGCCGGGCACGCGCCAGTCGAAAAGCGTCACGCATTTTCACTTTTAAAAACCAGGCAATGTAAAATAATCCCGGCGTCGTCAGAAGAGCTGCCAGCCCGAGTTTGAAATGCAGCGTCAGCATCATGCCGCCGATGCCGACAAGCACGAAGATTTCGCCGCTGACATTGATCAGTGCCGCAGAAAAAAGCTCGGCCAGCGTAGAAACGTCATTGGTGATGCGGGTGACGAGTCTGCCTACCGGTGTGCGGTCGAAAAAGCCGATCGGCAGTCTCTGTATGTGGGCGAACAATGCGTTGCGCAGATCATGCAATACCCGTTGCCCCGTATATTGCAGCAGCCAGTTGCGGGCTGCAGAGATGGCAAAGAACAGCAGATGCCCGGCGCCGTAGATTTTGACAAAATACCAGAGAAGAGCAAAGTTTTTATCTTTTATGCCCTGATCAACCGCTTTGCCGAGCACCAGAGGCAGAGATATCTGAATTGCTGTGCCAAGCAATACCAACAGAACGGCCACGACAAAATGCAGTCGCCAGGCACGCAAAAACGGCCACATGCGCTTTGCCAGTCCGGTGTCCCAGGCTGGGGCTTTGATATCGTCTTCGTTAAAATATGAATCGTCCATTTTCAGCTCTTTTCGAGTTCGGCTTTCAGACGCTGGCGCTGCCATGTTCTGGCATAATGGCCCTGCTGCGCCAGAAGTTGCTCGTGAGTGCCGGTTTCAGCAATTTTACCGTTGTCGAGATAGATGATCAGATCGGCGTTCTGCAAACTTACCATGCGGTGCGAGACGATAATACATGTGCTTTGCCGCTCGTTCTGGCGCAGCGATGTGAGAATTTTCCGTTCTGTTTCTGTGTCGACGGCGCTGGTGCAGTCGTCGAGCACGAGAATCTGCCGGTTGGCCGCCAGTGCCCGCGCCAGCGAAACACGCTGCTTCTGCCCACCAGACAGGTTGACGCCCCTTTCCCCAAGCATTGTCTCAAGTCTGGCCGGAAAATCTGCTATGTCGCCGCTCAAACCAGCACTTGTCGCAAAGCTCATGGCGACCTCCGGTTGTTCTTTGTCGGTATGGGCAAAGAGAATGTTCTCGCGAATCGATTCTGAAAAAAGAAAGGTTTCCTGGGGCACGTAAGCAAAAAAGTCGCGCAATGTGTTGAGCGGAATCTCATTGATATCGCAGCCGCCAATTTTTATGCTGCCCGAATCAGGCTGAAACATTTTCATCAAAAGGCGCAGCAGGGTGCTTTTGCCACTGCCGACGGGGCCGGTAATGCCGAGGGTCTGCCTCGGGCCAAGCTTGAAGCTGATGTTGTCGAGGCTTTTTGTCGTGGCTTCGGGGTAAGAGAAGCTGAGGTTCTCGACTTCTATGCTGAATTGTTCAGGTGTTTGCGCTGGTCGATCAGGGTCTTTGTCGGCGGCGGGCGTTTCGCGCAGTATCTGCAGGCAGCGTTCCATCGAGGCCATGCTGCGCTGATAGATGTTGATGATCCAGCCGATGGCCATCATTGGCCAGCTGAGCTTGAGCATGTACGATTCGATGGCGATGAATGAGCCGAGAGTGATGGTGCCGGCCACCACCATGTTGCCGCCGAAATAGAGTAAAACGACCATTGCCATGGCAACTACCAGATCGAGAGCAGGGTGAAACAGAGATTCGATGTTTGCCAGCCTGATTTTGTCACGCACGAATTCGAGGCCGCAGCGGTCAAAACGCCTTATTTCGCTGTCTTCGATGTGAAAGCCCTTGATGACCCGTATCCCGGAAAGGTTTTCTTCAGCGCGTGACGACAAATCAGAGAGTCGTGCCTGGACTTCGCTTGAACGGTTGTGTATAGCGTTTTTAACCATCACCACCATGACCGGGATCAGCAGAAAAGGCACCATCGTGATCAGGGTGAGTTTCGGCGACAGCCAGAACATGATGAAGGGTACGGTGAGAAAATAGAATGACGTGTCGAGAACGACCAGAATGCCGATGCCGAGCATGAAGCGTATTTCTTGAATATCGTTGGTCAGGCGCGACATGATGTCGCCGGTGCGGGTTCTGCTGAAATAATGAAAAGGCAGCTTCAGCAGGTGCGCAAATAAGGCTTTGCGCAGGTCGTAGACCGAATGATGCGAAGTGCCCAGAAAAAACTGCCGCCAGAAAAATCTGAAAATGCCCTGCACTATTGCTGTGACCAGCAGAGCCACACCACACCAGGCGAGAGTAGCAAAGCCCTGACTGTGTTCGATGCTGTCTATGGCGTATTTTAAAATAACCGGCGGCAGAATATCGGCGATATCGACCACTATCAGCGACAGCATGCCGTATAAAAGATGCCGGCGATAGGGGGTAAGCAATTGTACGGCATAGCGCTGCGGTGATTGGTGTGTGTCTGCCTGCGCTGTCATGTGAGAAGCTTACCGTGCAACCCGTTCAAAGTCAACAAAGTTAACCGACTCTTCAAAGGCGCAGTTCAGCTTTGAGGCGATCGACGCGATTTTGCAGTTCTTCACTGTCTGGCTGAAATTTTGGGATGTCGAGATACTGCGAATACAGCTGAAATCTTTGCAGGTCGCGGGCTTCTATTAAAGTGGTTTCCTGGCCGGAAGCGCTCGAAACGGCATTGGCGGTGCAATCGAGAATCATCTGTTCTTCGAGCTTGCCCTTGAGCTGCCTGACCTGCTCGATGCTTTCGAGAAAGTCGGCTGCCTGTGGCAGCTCGGTAGCCATTTCTGCGGTTGGCAGCGGATGAGGCGGCAGCTGCTGGTGCCAGAAAAATCTCATCTTGAATGGCAGCTCGAATGGCACATTCTCAAAGTTGCCGTAAAATGCCTCAGAAAGCGGGCCGTGCGGGTCAAGATACATGCCTTCAATGGCAGCCCGGCGGTTGTCGCTGGGGCTGCGACCACTGGTGCCTTTTACCTGTTCTTCCATTATTTTGTGGGTCTGGCCGAGGCGTGTCATCCAGCGGTAGCGCATTACCAGGGCTTCGCCTTCACGAATTTTGTTGGCGATGGCGATGATCTTTTCCTGGTATGTGGTTTTCGGGTCGGCAACTATGGCATAAACATTGTTGCGCCAGATAATGGCCGATGTTTCAAGAGAATGCTGGGCGAACTTTTGAATGCGGGCGGTCAGAGTGCGGGCTGCCTGCAAAAAGCTTTCGGCAGCAGCTTCCATTTCTATTGTCGGGCCTGACCAGTTTTTCTCGAAAAATGAGGTCAGAACCAGCTGTAGACTGGCAAGCATCTGAGTCAGCTGCTCTTCAATGCGAAAGTGTACCGAATATGGCGAAGACCCGCCGCGCATCTGCAGACGACGCAGTAGTAACGAAACCGTAGCCGCTCTGCTGAATTGAACCGCATCATAGGCAGCAAACACCAGACCGCCCCAGAACAGCATAAAACTCAACGGAAACAGCACCTGGGTCATGAGCATGCCGCCGCCCAGAATCAGAGCGACAAACGCGACGATGAACAGCCAGCTTTGCCCGGTATTGCCAATATATTTGCCGAATTCGACGAGCATGTTCCCCGCAAGACTGGCGTTCGGGTTGATTGTCTCACAGAGATGGTGAAACTTGCCCGGTACCGACGGCGGGTTCGCCAGGTATTCTTTTTCGATGGGATTGAGTGTGTCGAAAACCGGTCGAGCCATGCCGCACAGAGGGCAGGCCGAGGCCTTCGAAGAAACCGCCGAATGGCATTGGCGACAAAATTTGTTGAGCATCGCATTTTTGCTGGTCATACCCAGATTCTAATGCAAGCAATAACAATAATCAATTCAGACTTGCAAACATCAGTAAAATCACCAGGAACAATCAATTTAAACACAGTGTCCGAATTTCTGAGCTCATACATGGCTGCTTATTCACCACGTGTTAATCCGGGTTCATTCATGGCTTTCCCTCTCCTTCTTTCTCTTCTCTTCTTTCTGCTGCTTAGCTCCTCTTGTCCATCCGCGTTTATCCGAGTTCATCCGTGGCCCTCTCTTTCTCTCTTTCTTATTCTTTCTCTCTTGTCCATCCGCGTTTATCCGAGTTCATCAGTGGCCCTCTCTTTCTCTCTTTCTTATTCTTTCTCTCTTGTCCATCCGCGTTTATCCGAGTTCATTCATGGCTCTCTCTTTCTTTACTTTCTTGCTCTTTCTCTCTTGTCCATCCGTGTTTATCCGAGTTCATCCGTGGCTCTCTCTTCTCTTTCTTTCTCTCTTCCTTGTCCATCCGTGGTTATCCGTGTTCATCCGTGGCTCTCTCTTCTCTTTCTTTCTCTCCTTCTTTCTTGTCCATCCGTGTTAATCCTGCTGGAATTTTTGGGGATTTGCGTGCATACTTATACCGAAATCAAATGCAAAGGTTGGTATGAATATGAGCGGTTTTAAACTGAATAAAGCTTTTGGGGCACTTGTTGCCCTTGTTTTGATTACTTTCAGCTTCGGCTGCGGTGGTGGCGGTGGCGGTACTGTCGGCCCGGCCCCAACCGGGACTTACGACAATGCCCCAGCTGCTGTCGATCTCACGACTGCTCAGCAGATTTATACTTACTCGAGTTCAGCCGCGAATCTGGTGATGACCGTGCCGGTAATCAGCGGGCAGGTGGCGACTTTTGCCATGCTGGTGACCAACAGTTCGACTTTTATGCAGAGTGTTTCGCTCGAACCGGCCACTGCTTTTGCCGCCTCGATAAAGGAACAGATCGAGGGGCCGTTTATGGTTTCGGCTTCTGTGGCTTCTTATGAAGATTATGACCTGGCGCGTATGTATGAAATAAAAGGGCGTCTCGAAGAGAAGCTGCGGCGCGACAACCTGCAGGCGCTGCGTAATGCCGCCGGTAACCTGCGGGCTTCACTCAGGGCCAGCGACCACAGCGGGGAAAACGT
>JAKQQP010000287.1 GCA_029564115.1 Candidatus Rifleibacteriota bacterium
AATCTGGCGTACAGATCGATACTGGCGTTTTGACAAGCACCCTGGGGTTTTATTCGAGCTATCCAATTCGCGGGCCCGAGAATCAGGTAATCGGTGTTTGTGCTGTCAAGCGTAATTTAGACGACCTCGACAAAACCCTCAGACTCTACCACCCGGCCATGATCGCCGACGCCACCGGAACGGTTTTTCTTTCAAGCGACTATTCATATCTCGGCCGACGGGTTGCCATCGCAAACCTCTCCACCAAAAGCATTACCCCGCTCAAGGCCTTTCCCGAACTGCAGTTTCCGGAGATCGAGGCTTCCCGCTATCTGCTCGGCATCGAACCATTGCAGACGCTTGACAGCAAAGTTCTGATGCTGATGGAATCAAATGTTCGCAACAATCAGATATGGGTTCTGATGGTAATTCTACTGATTGTTATTGTCTTTGTGGTTATCCTGAATGGTATTACACGCACCGCAGAAGTGATGCGCTCGCTCGAAGTTGCCCAGAACCGCTTCAAAACCCTTTTTGATAATGCCCCCGAAAGCATCTTCGTCGTTTCTCTCGTGACATTGAAAATAATCGAAGCCAATCAGAGCATGCTACGTCAGTTTCAGCTGACCCAGTCAGCGATAGGCATGAATTATTTCGATCTGATGCCGACTAGAAAACGCAATCTGACCAATTCCTGGCACAGCGCTTCAAAAAAAATGTTCAAGCACGAGCGCGAATTCAGAAAACAGACCGGCGAAACTTTTTCGGCCGAGGTAACCGGCGCTATTATGGAATTCAACAGGGAAAGAGCCCTGCTGCTGATTCTGCACGATATTACCATGCACCGCGAAATCGAGTCACGACTCAGAGAAGCCAAAAATGCCGCCGAAGAGGCCAACGCCCTGAAGGGGCGATTCTTCGCCAATGCCAGCCACGAAATCAGAACACCGATGACCGCAATAATTGGCCTGACGGAGCTTGCTGCCTCAAATTGTGCCGATGACCGCCAGAAACACATGCTTGAATTGATCAGATCTTCGAGCAAATCGATGCTGACACTTCTCAACGACATCTTCGACCTGGCGCAGATTGCCTCAGGAAAGCTCACCATCAATCCGGTTCAGTTCAACCTGCATCTGCTGCTGAAAGATCTCGTCGAAATAATTCAATTTCAGGCCGAAAAGAAGTCGGTCCGCACACTTCTAAAAATCAATCCGGATGTGCCTGAAATGGTCATCTCAGACCCGGACCGCATTCGCCAGATTCTGCTTAACCTGCTTGCCAACGCCATTAAATTTATTCACCACGGCGAAGTGCGCCTGAATACTTCACTTCTGAAAACTTCACACGCGGCCTGCATCATTGAGTTCTCCGTTTCCGATTCCCGGGCCGGAAATTCTGAACAGTTGCAGAAAAATCTTTTTAGCGCCTTCGTTTTCAACGATCCCTACATAAAAGATGAAAAGCGCGACAACAGCCTGGGACTGTCAATCAGCA
>JAKQQP010000296.1 GCA_029564115.1 Candidatus Rifleibacteriota bacterium
GGCTGGTTCGCGCCGAACTCACCCCAGATGGGCCATTGATAGAAGTCGAAGTGAATGTCGAAACAATCGAATTCTATGCCAGTATCAACAATTCGAAGCTCGGGCAGTTTGCCGAGCAGCGCTGGACAATCGGCAGCATCATAATGCAGTTCATGGCAAACGGTGAAGAAATCAGGCCGTTCGGCAACCCCGAAAAACCGGCCAACGGCCGGGATCAGCTGAAGCAGGATTATAAAAACCTTGGTGATTTTAAATTTACAGCTGGCAACCTGACTAACAGCTTCATGCTCGATCACGGCCGTGAATATGCCGCCCGGGTGAATTTTACGTGGCCGCTCGACCCGAAAACCGAAATGACGGCAAAAATAATCAAAGAAAGCTGGATATGGCGACCAAAAGCGCGGAAAAATTTCTCGAATGAGTATCAGATAACCATTTTCAACGCACTCAATCAGATCATCCACCAGGAAAAAATTACGATCAAAACCGGTTCTGACTTCGCCGGAGCCCAGATTGAACACAAATCACTGATAGACAGTTCGTCACTTATCTTGGGCCTTGGCACCGCAATTCTGGGTCTGGGCCTTCTTGGCATGTTCAAACTTGGCCGCACCGGAACCCCGGATGCCGGCACCACCCCACCGTTGGTAAATGGCAACGACCATTCTCAGACCGAAAATGATGACGAACAGCAGGCAGACCAGGCCCGCATAATTTTCGACAACTCAGGTCGCAGCCTGGTTCTGGTGACCGGGTCAGGTCAGCCGGCCGACTTTTCGGCACGGGTCGTCGATTCACAAATCAGCGGCTGGCAGCTGCAGGCCCAGCTGCTCAGCGGTGAGCAGTGCCTCACAATCGAACAGAAGTCTGCCACTGCGGTTGATTCAGCCTCTTACATTCTAAAAGAAACCTCACCAGCCCTGCAGCAGGGTGAGCAGACGCGTGAATTCGCTCTGCACGTGGTCGCCCGCCACGAAACAAAAACCATCAGCAAAACCCTTGATATCGTCATTGGCCGCGAAGGCCTGTTCGTTCTCTCGCCCCGGCCGCTAATAATCGTCGCTGACGCTGAATCAGCAACCGAGCTGAAAGTTACGGCTATTGAGTTCTATGAC
>JAKQQP010000298.1 GCA_029564115.1 Candidatus Rifleibacteriota bacterium
TAATTATAATTCTGACCTTGTCGGCATTTTCTTTGCGCGTCAGCTTTTTTAAGTAGCTTTCGAAGCGTTCTCGCAGCTCGTCAGGGCTTGCCGGGATGCCGCCATCACAAAGTGCCAGACCAATATCACCGGCGGTAAGGCTGATTTTAACCAGTCCGGCCAGTGCTTCTTCGACGCCCATTATGAACAGATCGCTTATTTCGTCAGATAATTCGCCGGCCTTCATGAACGCCTCAACTTCTTTGCGCATGTTTGCCTTGATGAGCTTGAGATTTTCTTTTATTTCAGCACTGTTAAGATTGTCGAGAAGAATACGAGCCCATTCTTCTGGCCAGCTGTCGAGCCTGGTTTCGACCTGCTTGAGAATTCCGGCAAAAGATGACGACAATGATTCGTGCCCCGGATGAAAAGCACAATGCGGGCACATGGGATCTGCTTCGAGCTGATTATCGACCAGCTGCGTGCATACACGCAGTGATTTGAGCCGGGTTTGCTCGTCTCGCAGCTGGTTTCTTGGCAAAAGATCTATTTGCGAAAGCTTTTCCAGCATTTTCCAGCGTTTGTCGGCAATCAGCCGGCGCTGCTTTTCGGCATCTTTGCCATGCAAACGTGATTTAGCATGCATTTCGCTGTAAAGGTTGATGAATTCTTTTTTTGCCGCAGTCAGTTTCTGCATGATGATCGCGCTGATGTTCGGCTGCCGGCGCTTTTTAGCGTCGGTAACGAGCTTAAGACATTCATGTTTTACTTCGCGCAGCTTATCTGCCCATTCATGCCCGCCAGGCAGAATTGCTTCGGCCTTGGTCAGATAAACAATCATCGGCGACAGCTCGGCAATCAGCTGATTGAGCCGGTCAAGCTCAACTGTCTGACTGATGGGCAATTTGTGGGCTTTAATCTCTTCCGGTTCATGGGCAAAGCTTCTGAATTTTGCTGCCGTATTGTATTTCTGCAAACTTTCGAGAAAATTCTTACATTGCCTGATCCCGGTGGCTGTCTTTTCTGATTCGCTTTCTGAGAATACCGGCAGGCCCCAGAAAACAAATTGTTTCTGCAGGTGCTGCTCTACCATTATCGCCTTTTCGAGCAGTTGTTGAGCGGTTTTCTGAATAGACGGAACCGGAGCGTCATTGCCATTGGCAATTTCCATGGCCATACCTGTGGGAAGATCGAGCAATTCACATAATTCAGTAATTGCAGCAATCGGGTAACCCGATGTCTCTTCGAGGTGTTTGAAGCCTTCGAGATCATTGAGTGATATTGCAGGCAACTGGGCCAGATTGACGACATCAATTTTCTGACCGCCGTGCAGGGCAATCACCAGGTCGCCGGAATATATAAGAGCAGCTGCCAGAACGACGACCCAGCACGCTTCAAGTCTGAAAGTCTCAGGCTGAAAATAATCGAGGTCGTTGATTCTGGTAAAAATCTCAGAACGGTTGAGTACCTTGCCTTTGCCCTTCTGCTGGCGCATTTCTTTCAATGCTCTGGCGTATTTTGACTTAGCCGGCGATATCTTCTCGCCATCGAGCAGCTCAAGAGCGTCGAGTATGGCCATTCCCTGCCTGGTTTTAGTACCGGCAACACAGCGCAAGGCCTCGATCACCGACTGACCACGATTTTCTCTGGTTATCAGTGTTGTGAATTTAGGGTATTCAGGTGCCAGGTCGGTGAAGCAGCCTTCGAAAAAGGCACTGGCCAGAAGGTTGACCGTATCGCGAAAATTGCAGGCACCACTGCGTTTTATCTGTTTTTCGGCCTGCCATTCGTTTACAGTTTTCTGTTTACCACGGTAAATAATCTGAAATTGATCGAGAAGATGGCTATTCAACCACTTTGCTAAAATTTTCAGGTTTTTTGCTGCGTGTTCAACGTAGGCGTTCTTTTCTTTGCCCGATGAAACCATTGCAAGTTCCTGGGCGGCAGAGTAAAGACTGAGGTTTCTGGTAAACTCTTCGTCGTTCAGATTAAGTTTGAAAAACAGCTCATCGGCTTTTCTTTCGTCTCTGAATGGTGGCGGAGCGAACGGCGGTAGAAAATAAATGTAGTAATCTCTGAATGGTACGGCGGTCGATCTTTCGTTGGGCGCACCGAAAAACAGATAGCCCTGCCGCATAACACGGTGAGAATTCCATTCAACCTCATGCTGCCAGACCCGGTAGCCATTAACAAAGGTTGAGACATTTATTTCCATTACCTGCTTGAGAATTTCGAAAAAATATTTGTCTTTGGTCGATTCGTCAATTCGGTCGGCTTTATTTTTTACGTTCGCGCCTATATTTGTCCCATCTGCAGGCACCAGATAATACTGGCCATTTTCTTCGTTTTCGTCCAGCATGTAACCGCCGGCAGTTTTTTGTATCTGCTTAAGGACTGTGGTTATATGCAATACCAGGTTGGTAGAAGGTTCGCCGCCCATTTCTGCGGCGTTTTTGTTATAAATCA
>JAKQQP010000304.1 GCA_029564115.1 Candidatus Rifleibacteriota bacterium
CGCAATGCCAACACTCGACTGGATCGGCAAAAAGGCCGTAGTAAACCATCATCGCCAGGTTCCTTTTCACCTTCTCAAAAAGAGAGAAGACCTTTCCTGCGGTGAGCCGGACAGCGGCAATCTTCTGGTGCAGGCCGACAACCTTCTGGCTCTCAAGGCGCTTCTGCCATATTACGCCGGTCAGGTCAAGTGCATATACATCGACCCGCCCTACAATACCGGCAATGAAGGCTGGGTTTATAACGATAATGTCAACAGCCCCGAAATGAAAGCCTGGCTCGGCAAAGCTGTCGGCAAAGAGGCCGAAGACCTGACCCGCCATGACAAATGGCTCTGCATGATGTATCCAAGACTTGCTCTTTTACGAGATTTTCTTTGTGAAGATGGGGCTATTTTTATCAGCATCGATGACAATGAAGTAGCCTCTTTACGAATGATAATGGACGAAATTTTTGGTCCTCAGAATTTTATTACCACCATCATTTGGCAGAAAAATTTTTCGACGAAAAATTCCGCCAAGCATCTTTCTGAAAGTCATGACTATATAGTCCTCTACGCAAAAAATAAACATATTTGGCAACCAAATCTTATTCCTAGACAAGAAAAGCAGGATGCCAGATATAAAAATCCTGACAATGACCCTAGAGGGCCTTGGACTTCAGGCGACTTATCAGCAAGAAATTACTACAGCCTTGGAACTTACCCAATTCAATGTCCATCGGGGCGTATTATCGAAGGCCCTCCAAAAGGAACCTATTGGCGAGTTTCTCGTGAAAACTTTGAAAAGCTAAACAAAGAAAACCGAATTTGGTGGGGAAAAGACGGAGGGAATGTTCCTCGTTTAAAAAGATTTCTTTCGGAAGTTAAAGACGGCGTTGTTCCGGATACAATTTGGTTTAATAACGAAGTTGGTAATACTCAAGATGCGAAAAAAGAATTACTGGCTTCATGCCATTTTCAAGATTCCCGTTCTGTTTTCATTACACCAAAGCCGCTAAATCTAATAAAGCGCATTTTAGAGATTTCTACGAATAAGGATTCTATAATATTAGATTCTTTTTCTGGGAGCGGCACAACGGGTCATGCTATTTTTGAACAAAACAAAATTGATGGTGGCAAGAGGCGCTTTATTTTAATTGAAATGCAAGAGGACATTTGTAAGGCTGTAACTTCACAAAGAGTAAATAACATTGCTAGTCAAAATAATTCAGGCGTTAGTTACTGCGAGCTTGGTTCGCCGCTTTTTGATGAGACCGGCCAGATAAGAGCGGAAGTTACTTTTCATGACCTGGCCCGGCATGTTTTTTTCACTGAAACCGGCAATCCACTACCCGAAAATGCGGAAAAGAACTTTCCGCTTTTGGGCATTATCAACGGTGTAGCGGTATATCTGCTTTACAATGGTGTTCTAAAAGATAAGCGCCCTGACAGCGGCAATGTTTTAACTGTGCCGGTTTTACATGACCTGCCGCCTCATGATGGGCCAAAAGTGATTTATGGCGTTGGTTGTCGCATCGGCGCGGCCCGCCTGGCCCAGGAAGGCATAACTTTTCATCAAATCCCTTATGCGATAAAGGTTTCCTGATATGCTCTCACTCAAAGAATACCAGCAGAGGACTCTGGATACATTAAAGCAGTATTTTACCGCCTGTTCGAACCTTAGAGATCCGGGCACAGCCTTTTACTCATTGACAAAAACACCCTATTCACCGGTTAAAGAGCTGCCCGGCCTGCCCTACGTCTGTCTGAGAATGCCGACCGGTGGCGGTAAAACCCTTGTCGCTTCTCACGCGGTCGGTCTGGCAGCCAATGATTTTCTGCAGGTAGATCATGCGCTTGTATTGTGGCTTACGCCATCGAATGCGATTCGCGAACAAACCATCAAGGCACTCAGAGATAGAAGTCACCCTTACCGTCAGGCTCTGGATACTGCGCTGCAGTCTGTAACCATTCTCGATATTCAGGAAGCGTTGTCTTTGCGCCCCTCGATTTGTGATGGTTCTACGATAATTATTGTTGCGACAATGCAGGCTTTCCGGGTCGAGGATACCGAAGGCCGAAAGGTTTACGAGCCGTCAGGTGAGCTGAAAACCCATTTTTCAAATTTACCCGCAGCATTTTTGCCTTTTCTGGAAACAATCTCTGATGGCACGCCGATTCCATCGCTTGTTAATGTTTTTCGCCTGAGAAATCCCATTATAATTGTCGACGAAGCCCACAATGCCCGCACCGATCTTTCGTTCGAAACACTTGCCAGATTCAGACCCTCATGTATTATCGAATTCACGGCAACGCCGGCCCAGAAAAATAAACCCAGCAATGTTCTGCATGCTGTCTCTGCCGCTGAACTGAATGCCGAAGAAATGATAAAGCTGCCGATCCGCCTTGAGTCACGGGCCGACTGGAAAGAACTGCTATCCGACGCGCTGGCCGTGCGCACTGATCTTGAAAAGACGGCTTTGCAGGAACAGCAGTTGACCGGCGAGTATATACGCCCGGTCATGCTTCTGCAGGCACAGCCTAAACGCAAAGATCAGGAAACTCTGACGGTAGACGTCGTTAAGGATTGTCTGATCGAAGATCATAAAATTCCTGAAGAGCAGATTGCCATCGCAACCGGCGACACAAAAGAGCTGGCAGAGGTCGATATCAACAAGCCGGACTGTCAGATTCGATTCGTGATTACGGTCAATGCCTTGCGCGAAGGCTGGGATTGCCCCTTTGCCTATGTTTTGTGTTCGGTTGCAGAACTTCGCGCTTCTACCGCTGTTGAACAGATTCTTGGCCGTATAATGCGCCTGCCGAAGGCAAAAAGCAAAAAACAGCCCAAGCTCAATCAGGCCTACGCCTTTTCTGCCTCACAAAACTTCGTCGATGCGGCGAAAGCCCTGGAGGATGCCCTCGTCGAAAACGGCTTTCAGCGCCATGAAGCACAGGCTTTTGTTTCACCGGTTCAATATTTACTGGAAGAGCCTGTTGTTTTTATGGGTGCAACATCCTTAGAAATTTCTGAAAAGCCTGATTTAAAAGAGCTCCCCAAAGAAGTTGCCGGCAAAGTGCTGTTTGACGAAGAAAAAAGCGTAATAACCTTTCAGGGTGAAATGCAGGAGTCAGAAAAGCAGGCTCTGGTTAAATGCTTTAAAACCACGGCAGCGAAGGCAACCGTCGAAAAAATTTACAACGCCTCGCGTGGTATCACGGTAACGAAAGCACTTTCCCCGGCAGAGTGCGGAGAAAAATTTTCAATTCCGGTTCTGGCTATTAAACAGGGCGACCTGTTCGAGTTGTTTGAAGAAACTCATTTTCTCGATTTTCCGTGGAAACTGTCTGCATACGACCCGGCCCTGACAGAAAAAGATTTTCCTTCTGAGCGTGCTGAAGGCGCCATGGGCACGATAGATATAGATGAAAAAGGCGCGATCAGGGTCAATTACCTGGATCAGGTGCATACCCAGCTCTCTTTTACCGGCCTGGATTTTGCCTGGTCAGCCGAATCGCTGATTCTCTGGCTTGATAAGCACATTCCGCACCCGGATGTTGTGCAGTCTGATGCAATAGGTTTTTTAAACGGAGTTTTGAGCCATCTTCTGAAAAACCGAAATTTCCAGCTCGAAAACCTGGTTCGTGATAAATACCGCCTGAAAGCTGCAATTCAGGAAAAGATACAGCAATATCGCCAGGCAGCGAGAGCCCAGGCTTATCAGCAACTGCTTCTGCCGGAAAATTCTACTCCGATTGAAGTTCGACCAGAGGTCTGCTTCTCTTTTAAGCCAGGTGCAGGGGAATACCCGTATAACACGGTTTTTCGCGGGTCTTACAACTTTAAAAAACACTTCTACCCCAAAGTCGGTGAGTTGAACGCCGAGGGCGAAGAATTTGAATGTGCTGTTTTTCTCGATACCCTGCCGGAAGTAAAATTCTGGGTCAGAAATCTTGAGCGGCGCCAGAAGCATTCTTTCTGGCTGCAAACTTCTTCAGACCGTTTTTACCCTGACTTCGTCTGCGCTCTTGAAGACGGCCGCTTTCTGGTCGTTGAATACAAGGGTTCAGACCGCTGGACAAACGACGACTCCCAGGAAAAACGCATGATCGGAAAACTCTGGGAAGACCGCAGCAACGGCCAATGTCTCTTCATAATGCCCAAAGGCAAAGATCTGCAGGCTATTAAAGCAAAGTTGATGAAATCCTGAGTTCCACCAATTTTGACTTATTAAAACCGGTATCTGTCATTTCAGGCCAAATCTCGCGTGTGTTAAACGCATTAAATCCATAGTGTTCATGGTTTTCACATCAAACACTGCACAAACAACTGGAATAAGAACTTTTTTACGATTCGACGGGTCATTACTTTCGTGAGTTACAATATGTGCGTTTGAGGACATGGCTTTTGCTATCAACCACGGGTCTGCGCCTTGTAGAAAATCGCTTATAACAGCTTCTTTATACTTCTGGTTTTGAGCCATTAACCAGTTCGCAATTTTACCAAAAGCGGTCTGGGTATCAGGGTCATCAACACTTAAAAACCAGTCTTGAGAATTTCGGTCTTTAGCCCAGTCTGCCAAAATATCATTCCCATCGATCAATTCTTCATAGACAGGCTTGATTGATTTTACAAGTCCCTGTTGGTTTTTCTGTTCTAACCATTCCCAGAATCCTGGAAAAACTTCTATTGGGTAGTTTACTCGGTTTGCCTGAATGAAGATATTTGTGTCGAGTAAATACAGACTGGTCATTACAGCCCCATTTTGTCGGCGAGAGTGCTTAAATTGGCAGGTTTCATTCCCAACAGCCTGGCTCCGTCTCTGAACAGGGTTTTATTAGAGAAAACAGAATACAGAACCGCTTTGGTAAATGTTTTACCATTGTTTACCGGAAGAGTAAGATAATAGTTTCCACTGGATTTCTGCGTGATTTTATTCTTGTTCCAGCGGGAAGCTTGAAGCTGGTAGTAATTCCAGTAAGCATCTTTTTCTATGATCTCCAGGTCAAAAAGCCTTCGAGCGATTACTACTGTGCTTACTTTATAAAAAGAGGAAAGCTTTTCTACCTGTTGAACGAAGTCGGTTTCTTTTTTCCATCGCTCAAGCAGGTCTGTTGCGGGAACTAGAACTTCAGCAGCGATATCGTTACATAGTTTTTCGATGCTGTTCATTCGAGAACCTATTGCATCCAGACCATTATTGGATACGCCGCTTGCGCCGAGCCATATATGCGCTAATTCATGAATCAGGGTAAAAATCTGGGCGGCTTTTGCATCAATTCCATTGATGAAGATAAATGGGGCCAGCTCATCGTAAATGGCAAAACCTCTGAATTCTTTAACATCAAGAGTTCTATGGGTATTATTACCGACTTTGCCGCTGCGAAGCACTATGATTCCTGCCTGTTCAGAGCGCTCAACCAGTATGTTGAAAAAACTTTCCCAGTTAGCAGCTTCTCTTCTATCAGAAATTTTCAGCTTTAAAGTTTCGACGATGCTTTTGCTGATCTCTAAATAACCGTTTTTAACAGAGAATTTACCTGCAAAGTCCAGCCTTTCCGCGCCAATCTCCTGCAGATAGTCTTTGTACCATTCCATTTTTCGCTGTACATCGGCAATGACTTCATTCAAATCCATGCTGTAGGAGCGGGTGGTTTTGTCTCCAACAGTTCTTAAATCTGGGATAACTGGTTTTTCTATTGGTGGAGAATTGAGATACAGGTAGCCAAAAGGTATATGTAATACCTGGGCAACCTTCTGAGCCTGCTTAAAGGTTGGCTTTTCGTTCCCCTGTTCCCAGGAAAGAATTCTTTCAGAATCTTTTATGCCCAATTTCTTCGCAAGTTCTTCAACGGCGAAGTCAGCCCTTTTTCGGGCCCACACAAGCATTTGCGGTTGTATCAAAGCACTGGTCACAGCGAACTCCGACTCCTGCTTCCAGAATTATATCATTCCTAAGAGTTTTCGGTTTAGATTTTGAACCTGCTAGTCGTGGCGGATGGTGAATTCGGTTGTGGGGGCGCTGGCGAGGCTTTCGCGGCGCGATTCTTCGACTTCGTCGACGCGGGAAAAGAACGGGCCCTTGTGCATTTCGGCGATGAAGAGCTGAATTGTCGAATAGTCGCCGCAGGCTTCAGTCTCAACCGAACCGTCGGGATTGTTGCGCACCCAGCCGCCGATACCGAGTTGCTGGGCCTGTTTGTAGACGAAGCGGCGAAAACCGACACCCTGAACCCGGCCGCGAATGACGAGTCTTACTTTGAGAAAGCCTTCGTGGGCCATGC
>JAKQQP010000370.1 GCA_029564115.1 Candidatus Rifleibacteriota bacterium
GATTTCTCTTTTGCCGGGCAAAAAACCGTCGAACTCACCATCAACAACCGCACCATCAGCAGCAACAGCTTTTCGGTAGCCGGGCCGCAGATCAATTCTTATTACCCGGCCGGCACGATCGGCTACGACGACACTTTCACAATTTATGGCAGCCATTTCGGTATTGCCGCCGATTTTGAAGGTTCTGGTGCCGTTACCCGCAGTATCGAAATCAGCGGCAGCGGTATATATCAGACAGTAACTTCGGTTCTCAGCTGGTCAGATACGAGTATTTCTTTTAAATGGCCGGTGCCAAACACGATGCTGTCAAATAAAACAGTCTCGGTTACGGTTAAAACAGGCAACTATCTCAGCTCAACCATCAGCAACATCACCGCCGACTGAACATTTTCAGCAACAGGGTAAAAGCAAAACATGCCGGCAGAATTCATTTTTGTTAACTTCATTTTTTTCATGCTGTTCGGAATCGGTGGAGCCTCTATGGCCACTGTCGATGGCGTTGCCGGCGACTGGGCTTCCAGTCTATATGCGGCCTGGCTGATTTTCAATTTTCCCTGGCTGCTTTATGGTGTCAGTTACATCAGACACCGTCATGATCCTCAACAGAAGGCACAAATCATGAAATGCATCAAACACACAGGCTGGCTGAGCGTTCTCGGCGGGATCAGCGTATTTCTATTCGTCGGCTCCGGCAAAGTCGCTTATTCTCTGGCCTTTCCCGTCATTCAAACAATCGCCTCAATCATCATTTACTCACGCCCGGCCAAACCTTCAACAGAACCCTGACGCAACCGTGACCGGTACTGCGGCAACACGCTTTTTTAAAGCTGGTCGTGACTGGGGGGAAGCGAAGCAGCGTAGACTTCGAGGGCGCCGCGCAGCTCTGAGAACGATTCTGGCAGCATGGCGGCGAGTTTTCTGACTACCATAGCGTTGAATGGGCGGGCCAGCAGCAGTTCTGACATCAGGTCAAGAACGGTTTCGCTGTCATTTTCGAGCACCTTCAGCTGAATCATGGCATTATAAAGATTCATCGAAGGTTCGCTGAGATGATGCAGTTTCTGCATCATCAGCTCGGCACCAGAACCGCG
>JAKQQP010000334.1 GCA_029564115.1 Candidatus Rifleibacteriota bacterium
GCGTTCGACAAGTGAACCCGTCGCTGGAACTGAAATTGAGCGTTCCTCGGTCGGTCACCGGGCGAACAGAACAATAATAAGTGTTGCCAGCAGTCAGGGCAGGGGCGGAAAAAGTATGCGTGGTTGCAGCAGCGGGCCGGGCAGTCCAGGCGACAATATCGCTGCCTCCGGGTGTGGAGCCGAGAGCAACTTCATACCCGGTTCTGGTAAACCCGGTGACGGCGACATGCGACCAGTTCATTGTAATGTCGCTGCCTCTGAAAAAATCGTCAATATCGGCGCCAGAACCGTCATTAACGGGAACCCTGACAATAGCCCACTCGACAGAGCGTGGTGACTCATTGTTATCGGTGCCGGTGTCAGTTACGGCATAATAAACCACAGCACCGGCAGGCGCCGCATGCGAAAAACTGTTTGTAGTCGAAACCGATGAGCTGGTATAGCTTCCGGAAGTGCTGCCCCAGTAGACACGATATGGCGTGGTTGCGTGCAACCCGACCGCGCCATTGCTTACATCCCAGGTGAATGAGTTCTGGGTGCCGTCTGAATCGCCGGTAAGACCTGAAGGGCTTATATTAACCTGAACGTTGTCGATATCGGCACCTGACAGGCGACCAGCACTGGAACAGGTTACATCACAGTAAACCCGCAGTCGGTAGGCTGTGCCTGCGCTGAGTAGAACCGGGGCGGTCCAGCCGGTATTATACCAGGTCGTATTATTATAAGCTGTGGCAGCAAAGCTCTCGTCAAAGGGGGTAAACAAAACCACGCCAGTGTTAGAACAAAAATCACCAGAAAGGTAGTAAGAAGGGGGCGAATTAGTTCTTATTCTTTTGTAGTCAAAATATAACGAGGCATTAACCGGCCCGGCCGGCGTATTAAAAGGCTGATAGATCATGCAGTCAGCCCGTCTGGCGACTGCGTTGTTGCGGTCGTAGCTCATCCGAAAAGATGCCCCCGGGCTGCCCCCGCCGGCAGCCCGACCATTGGTGCCGAATGCGAACGTTGCATTCACCGGACTGGGGTTTGTCCAGCCAGCAAGGTTTGTATCAAATCCGGTATTTGTCAACTGCTGCAGGGCGTAAGCATCGGCAGAAAAAGCGAATAGAAGAGCCAGCAGCAGAAATTGCCAGCTTTTTATTGATCTCAAAAATATATTCTGGTCTGATTTTTTCATATTTTCCCTGCCTGTCATAACAACTCTGCCACCCCTGTACAATTTTAACAGAAAAAGAAGTCAGACCGAAATCTGACGCGAGCTAACCGGCAAAATCGCGGTATAACGCGCGCGCCTGCCAGACGATCAGAATAAAAATGACCAGCGCAGCAAAATACCAGAGCCACGATCTCCAGCCATTTTTACTGTTTTGGGAGAGAAGGCTGCTGTGCCTTGTCACTTCAGTGTAATCGCCGTTGTTTTTCGCCAGCTCAAGATACAACTGCCTGACTTTGGCGTTGGCCGGGTCATGCGACAGCCTTTCTTCCAGCAGAATTTTTGCCTGCGGGTATGGGAGTAAAGCGATCCTGGCAAGAAGTTCGTCTTCTGAGACAGCCGGCTTTTCGGCCACTGGTTCAGGTTTCTGGTCGAGCCAGGCCGGCCTGGGCAAAGACGGCCGAAGTTCGCGAGCATGCATCCAGAAAAGTTCGGCATTGGCCATATCGCCCGCATTG
>JAKQQP010000348.1 GCA_029564115.1 Candidatus Rifleibacteriota bacterium
CAAAAGCCAGGAGTGCCGGCATGAAAAAAACGATCACCATCCAGGAGCTTTCTGCTGTTATCAGGATGAATCTGGATCTGAAGATGCTGCCTATAGGCTGTGGGGAAGCCATCAGCACAGTCAGTTCTTCGTTCAGGTAAAGACTCGAGAGCGACGCGATGATGCTGCTGAAAAGAATCATGAAGAACAGGGTCATGAACAGCATTTCAAGAAGCTTAGAGACGAGCAGGCCGCCGACGATCGGGCCGAACGTTTCTCCGAGCATGGGAGCTCTGCCGACGTAATCTAGAAATCGGTAAAGTCCGTAATAGATAACTGCCGCCAGAATAACAGAGCCGCTGGTCAGAAAATAGACGATTTTACGGTTGCGTGCTGAAAATACGCGTTGAAGTTTTTTTAAGGCAGGTTTGACCAGCTCTGTTGAGTTCATTTACCAGACCATAGGGTGCCAGTCAGGGCCAGCCGGAACCGGGGTGAAGAACTCGCAGATGCCATCGCGGCATTTCAACAGACCAGCCGATATAGCTCTGGCGATGGCTTTTTTGCCTTCTCCGGGGCCGCAGAGGTTGTCGTGCAGGGTTATTAACTCTCGCTCTGAGGCAAGGTCATGAAAGACGTTCTGGCCAATGATCGTGTGTCGAGCCTGCCAGAGAAGGCTTGCATGAATCTGGGCAATTACCCTCCCATGATCGAATGCCATTTCGGGAAGTTCAGTGATTGGAAACCAGCCGGCCTCGGCGGCATCGTCGCTTCCTTGTGGCGTGGTTGCAGTGTCTCGTATCAGACAGCCATAGACCATGGTGATTGTTCTGCCGCGTGGGTCACGGCCTGGTTCGCCACAGGTGAACAGAGGCTTGAGAGGAAGGTCGGCGAGGCCTGTTTCCTCGAGCAGCTCTCTGGCTGCACCGGTCAGAGGCGTTTCGTGCATATCAAGAAACCCACCCGGAAGAGCCCAGAGGTTTTTGAACGGTTCGTTGCCTCTTCTTATTAAAAGAATTTCTGGCTTTTTCAGGGTTGGAACTTTTACGACTGCGGCGTCCAGAGTCACTGATGGTCGAGGGTATTCGTAAGTAAATGTCATGCTCAGTCCATGATTGAACGCAGGTGCCGTTCCAGTGGAGATTTCTCGATCAGGCCGCAGATTCTGTCATCCTGGCATTCAATAGTCGGGATAGTTCGTATGCGGTGATGGCCCCAGAGAAGAGTTTGTTCGTTGAAGGCCTTTTCGGTTGCCACATCTTCTATGGCGGCAGAAAAAATTGATGAATCTATGCCATCGGCCTGCAGATGATATTTAAGAGCTGAGGGAGCCGAAATATCCACGCCGTTTACAAAAAAACCTTTGAAAATGCTGCTGATATAGTCTTCGGCATTATAGGGGCCGTAAAGCTCGATTGCCCTGGCAGATGTGAGGTCTGATACATACTTTTCAGGTTTGCTCATGGGTATTTCCAGGGCTTTGGCGTCAGCGATCAGGCGCTGCCACCTTTTTTCGCTCCAGATCTCACGAAAATGAAACTTGCTGTTGCCTGGGGGGTTTAAGCCTATGTTTATTGGCTGAACCGTCAACTTGGCATCTTTCAGGATGGTTTTCATGAGCTCCCAGGAGATATAGGAATAGGGGCACTGGAAACTGAAATAAAACCGAATATCTGCGTTGTTGAAGGTTATATTCATTCGTTCAGTATAACAGTTTCAGAGAAGCTTTTCAACGCTGGTCAGTCTTCGGCTTCAATATTGAAAAAAGGGAAAACTATTTCATGCCCAAGTTTGTGCCGAATTCTTTCGAGCATCTGAACTGGCCTGCCATAAAGCAGTCTGGTGACGCCGTTCACTCTGACTTCAGAATATTGGCTGAAGTCAACGGATGAAATTTTGCGAAACTCGTCGTTACCGGTAATCATGTTGCCTTTGTGAACCACCATCGAAAAATATTCGGGGCGGTGATTGATGAAACACTCGAAGGGGTCAGAACCATCGACATTTTCAAATACTACGAAATCGGCACTTTTGCCATGGGCAATAGATCCCTGATTCTTTTCAATTCCGAAGATTCTGGCTGCAGTAATTGTAGCCATTTCTACAATATCTTTGCCGCTAAGACGACCGTTCAGACAATTTTGGGAATAATTCAGCGCGGCTTTCATTTCGGCAAGCAGGTTGGTCGCCCCGGTTGTCGAGCTGTCAGTGCCCAGCGCCATTGGAATACCCAGGTCAAGAATTCTGGATATGTCGGGTTGATGGTTGAAAATATTTTGAGAAGATGTCGGCAGCCATATCAGCGATGAATTTTTGCTGGCAATGACCTGCAGATCACCTTCCTGCAAAAACGTGCCGTTTGCCAAAACCGTATTGCGGTCAAGGGCTCCCATTCTGTTGAGGGTTTCGAGCTCTTCGCTGATTTCTTTGTCTGTTCCTTCGCCAATGTGGATGATGAAAGGCAGAATGCCCCTGGCCTGGCTGAATTGTTCTGCGATGTTGCGCCCCCATGAGAGTTGGTGACTCGATACAGAATGGGCAAGGTAAAAATGTTCGAGAAGTGAGGTCAGTTCATGCCTGACAAAAGTCCCTGATACCTCGGCAGGGAAATGATCGACTACGGTTGTAACGCCGGAAATGGCATTTTTATACATGCCGATGATGTAAAGATCTGTTACGGAGAGTCTTTGTAGTTGCTTGTATTCGTCGCTGGCTCTGGCGCTATGGTCCCATTCATACCAGTTTTGTACCGGGAAAGAGCCGAGGCTTGTCCAGCAGGTGTCGATGAGATGATCGTGCGAATTGATCAGACCGGGAAAAACGAAACGACCTTCCAGGTCGATTTCACTGTCTACAGGCTTGATTGGCTTTTGGTCAGGGGCCATAACATCGTAGATAACGTCATCTTGAATAAGAAGGCTCCCTGGCTGTATCGAAAAGTCCGGGTAGAGTATCTGCCCGTTTGTAAACAGTTTGAACATCAGTTTTTCTCCCCTCTAAAATCTGCCGAATTGCGGGGTATCTTTTTTTATTTCTTTGAGGAACAGTTCCCAGCTTTTGTCGGCAAATGCCATACTTACAAAGTGTCGGCCAATTTCTTCCAGATATTGCAGAAACGTGATGCGCTGTAGATCAGGCTTTAGGGTTTTTACTCTGGCGAATGAGCGATAGAAATCATCTGTATTTGTCAGCCCCAGAGCGGCAACCGTGTGCCCGAAGAGCATTTCGACATCGAAGTTTTTATCTTTTTCAAGGGGAAGAACCTGCGAACCAAGAAGAGTGCCGATCATTTCCCCGCGCAGTTCAAGAGGTACGGCAAAGATCAAAAAACCTGCGTAGCAGATGTTTACGAAAGGCGTTTTGCGCCGCAATAGCCTGTCTTCAATGTTTTTGTAGGTTTTACGGCAGCGCTGGCGCCCCCTCTCGGTACCCCGAATGATGCTGCAGGGGCCGAAAAAGTAGTCTGTTTTGCAGACAACCTCGCCACTGGTCGATCGCAAAGATAAAGCCACTCCAAGAAATCGCTCCAGCTTCTTGAGCAGTTCGGGAATGTGTCCATGGGCAAAACTCACGGTTGAATTAACATTTCCGGGCTGAATGACCGCCATCCGCTTTTCCTTTCAAAACACCAGGGTTAGACCCCTGTTTGCAGGCCTGCCTGCCCGGCTGTTTTTTGCCAGAGCGCTATTCCGAGCAGGAGAGAGTTGAATTTTGTCGCGTTGTCATCGGCACGAGAAGTCAAAACCACAGGGCAGCGGGCGCCGTAGAGCAGGCCGCCCATCGGTGCTTTTACATAATACTGCAGAGACTTGTAGAAGGCATTGCCTGTATCCAGGCGGGGAACGACGAATATGTCGGCGTCACCCTGTATTTTGCCCTGATATTTTTTTATGGCGGCCGATTCTTGGCTTACGGCAAGATCGAAAGAGATCGGGCCTTCAACGATCATGTCTTTTCTTGGGGCGAGAGCTGTGGCAACCTTTTGCGCCAGAGTGGTAGAAGGCATTTTCTCTGAGACTTTTTCATTGGCCGCCAGCAGAGCAATTTTGGGAACACGTGTTTCAAAGCCTGCAAATGCTTCGCGGGCATTTTCTATTTCTTTTTCGAGGGTTTCTGCGTCAGGAGCAATGCACATCGCCGCATCCGTAAGAATTTTCAGGCCAGTCCTGTCGGGAAACTGGAAAAAAGTCAGATGTGAAAGAATCGGATTTTTGCGCAGGCCGGTGTTCGAGTTGAGAACAGCCTTGAGAAGACTGGATGTTGCAACCAGGCCTTTCATCAGAATGTCGCAGCGTCCCTCGCGAACTTCTGCAACCGCTTTGGCGCAGGCAGTTTTTTCGTCACGCTCGTCAATAATCTTGACGTGTTCATGGGTAGCCACATCACCGTACATCAACCTGATCTGTGCGGGGTCGCCAATGAGGGTGGCGCTGAGTATACCGGTTTTTACAGCCTGACAGACCGCGTAGGCACAGGCGTCGTCATTCGCAAGAGGAATGGCCACCCGGCATTTGTTTTTTTTATCGAGAGAGGCAACAAGGCTACTGAAAAAAGTATCTTTCATCACTGTTCTCCGTTAAAAGCAGGCTCAGGCCGTATATTCTCTGGCGGTGCTTTCGCCGCGCAGCACTCGCAGGCCGCCCAGGGCAAGAGCCGAGAGTTCGTCTTCGCCAGGAACGACATGAATCGGAGCGAAACATTTTACATATTCGCTGACCTTGTCGATCAGAGGTTTGCATCTGGCACCGCCACCAGTCAGAATAATTCTGGTGACTTTGCCCTTCAGCACCGCAACGTATGAACCGATGGTTTTGGCAACCTGGTAGCACATGGCATTAAAAACTCTGGTGAATTCTTCGTCACCAGCAAGAACTTTATTTTCGATGTCGAGCAGAGAGCTGGTGCCGAGGTAATTAACCATACCGCCCTGACCAACAAGCATTTTGTTGATTTCTTTCTGGGTGTATTTGCCAGAAAAGCAGAGCTTTACCAGTTCGATGGTCGGCAGGCAGCCTGCTCGCTCAGGCGTGAACGGACCTTCGTCGAGCCCGTTGCTGACATCGATACAGCGGCCTTTTTCGATAGAAGAAACACTTATGCCGCCGCCAAGGTGCGCCACTACGAAATTCTCGTTTTCAACTTTCATGCCGAGGCTTTGGCAGGTCTGTCTGACAACTGCCGTCACGTTGAGGGCATGCCAGACGCTGCGTCTCGGCATCTCTTTGAGGCCTGAATATCTGGCGATATCGTGCATTTCATCAACGATGACCGGATCGACGATAAATGAAGGAATGCCAAATTCTTTGGTGTAGCTGTAAGCAAGCAAAGCGCCAAGATTGCTGGCGTGTTCACCATACTTCGAAGCTTTGAGGTCGGCGACGATATCTTCATTGACCTTGTACGTGCCGCCCTTGAGTGGTTTCAAAAGCCCGCCGCGGCCAACAACTGCCGAAAAAGAGGCGGGAGTTAAATTCATTTCCTTGATGAAAGTATCCATTGCCCCACGTCGTAAATCTACCTGATCGATTATGTGGGGGTATTGAGCAACGTCTTCAGCAGAATGGTTAATCTTTTTTTCAGCGATCAGCTCTTCGTTTTCAAAAATTGCAAGCTTGGTCGAAGTAGAACCAGGGTTAACCACGAGGATTCTGTAAATTTCCGACATTGGAGTTCCTTTCCAGGGTGTGTGTATGTATTGCCAATGAATGTTAACATCAGTGAAGGTACCTGTCAACGAAAGTCAAATCTGGCGTGGCTCAGATGTTAAAAAAGGCAGCAAAAAACGGGTTGTCTTTTTTCTCGGCATTGATGGTTGTTTCAGGCCCATGCCCAGGAAATACCAGCCGGTCGTTCAGAGTGAAGATCGTGTTTTTGATGCCTTCGACAAGCTTCCTGCCGTCACCGCCAGGAAAATCAGATCGCCCGACCGAGCCGGCAAAGAGAGTGTCGCCGGAAAAAACCATGCCGTCAAAAATCAATATCATACCGCCAGGCGTGTGCCCGGAAACCAGCCTTGCAGTGCCGGAGAGACTGCCGGTCGATAATTGGTCGCCGTCTTCGAGTATCTTGTCCGGTGCGGATACCGAAAGTTCGTCGCCGATATAAAGTGATAGATTCAGGCCCGGGTCAGGCAGCATCGGTGCGTCTGCGCCAGAAACAGCAACTTTGCTGAAGGGAAAATTCTTTTTGAAAAATTCCACGCCGCTGATGTGGTCGGCGTGCCCGTGCGTCAGGAAGATTGTCAGTTTTGAGAAGTTCAGCTCTGAAATCCGCCTGGCAACGGTGTCTGAATTGTCGGCCGGGTCGATTAGAATAGCCTCGGCTGCATTTTTTTCATATACCAGATAGGTATTCACTTCGAGAGGACCAAGAATGTATCTTTCACAGACCAGACTTTCATTGTTAAAAGTGACCATTGAGCGCACCTTCCTTATCTGTATTCGTCTTTTACCACGCCGATATACGGCAAGTTTCTCAGATAACCACGGAAGTCGAGGCCATAACCTACGACAAACTCGTCTTCAAGCTTGAAACCGCAATAGTCGACTTTGACGAACTGTTGAAGATTTGAAGGTTTATTGCACAATACGCAGATTTTTATGTCGGCAGGCTGCCTGTCCATGAGTATTTTAACTATGTAAGAAAGCGTCAGGCCAGAATCTATGATGTCTTCTACTATGAGAACATGCTTATCCTGTATGCTCTCCGAGAGATCTTTGTCTATTTTTACTATCCCTGAACTGCGTGTAGAGTCTCCGTAGCTTGAAACGGCCATAAAATCAAGCTTTTGTGGGAGTTCTATATTGCGACAAAGATCAGAGGTGAACAAAAATGCACCTTTTAAAATACATACCACCACCAGTTCTTTGCCTTTATAGTCACGCGTGATCTCGGCTCCGAGCTCTGCAATTCTTTGTTGGATACTATCTGGGTCGATAAGAACCTTTGATATGTGCTTGTCTAATTTTGTTGGGTCAAACATGGCTTTTTGCCCATTCGATGGTCTTTTTCAGACCCTCTTCGAGGCCAACGACAGGCTCCCAGTTTAGAAGAGATTTTGCACGACTGATGTCGGGTTGTCTTCTTTTGGGGTCATCCTGGGGCAGGGGAGAGCAGATCATTTCAGACTTGATACCGGTCAGCTCTATTATTTTTTCGGCGAATTGCCTGATCGTTATTTCTGCCGGGTTGCCCAGATTGATTGGATTCTGGTCTGCCTGTTCCATTACGCCCATCATACCTCGCACCAGATCAGAGACGTAGCAGAAACTTCTGGTTTGACTGCCGTCGCCAAAAAGGGTCAGATTCTGGCCGCTGAGTATCTGCGAAATGAAAGCCGGGACAACCCGCCCGTCATTAAGACGCATGCGCGGGCCATAGGTGTTGAAGATTCTGATGATGCGTGTGTCGACTTTGTGATAATCGCGGTATGCAACTACTATCGCTTCTGCAAAACGTTTGGATTCATCATAGCAGCCTCTTGGGCCGACCGGATTGACGTTGCCCCAATAGGTTTCTTTTTGCGGGTGTATTTCTGGGTCGCCGTACACTTCTGAGGTTGAGGCGAGAAGCAGTCTGGCGTTGTGTGCCTTAGCCATGCCGAGCATATTGTGAGTGCCGAGAGCACCGACTTTAAGAGTCTGGATTGGCAGTTTCTGGTAGTCTATCGGGCTGGCAGGGGAGGCCAGATGATAGATTCTGTCTATTTTTTCGGCCACATACAGAGGCTTTGTTATGTCGTGTTCGATTATACAGAGGCCGTCCCCCTGCAGGTGCTCGAGGTTTTTTCTCGAGCCGGTAATGAAATTGTCGATGACGACAACGCGATGACCCTGCTTTAACAGCTCTTCGGTCAGATGCGACCCAATAAAACCAGCACCACCGGTGACCACGATGCGCATTATGTTCTCCTGCCAGTAGATTGCAGAACAGTTAATCATCAACTCTTTAAAAGGTCAAGGCGAAAATTGGAACCTGGCGGTTCGAAGGGGAGTCAAAACTATTAAATTCATTCGGAGGTAACAGATACTATGAGAAAAATTTTGTCTCTCCTGCTCGTTTTTGTTTTTTGTCTGACTTTCGTCGGCGTCGAAGCTGTTTCGGCGTCTGACCAGGAGGGTTTACAGACCGCCTTGAATATGCAGAAGGCTTTTGTGGCTGTCGCTAGAACCTTAAAGCCGAGCGTCGTTAACATCAGGATTGAACGTTCGGCAAAAGGTGGTATCAACTGGCTTGACTCAGAAGATTTCCCCGAGGGAAGTGCGGAAGAATTTTTCCGGCGCTTTTTCAGAGGCCCCAGAGCTCCTCATGCTCCAGAACAAAAAATTCAGGGAGCTGGGTCAGGGGTCATAATCAATTCAGACGGCACCATTCTGACGAATAATCATGTAATCAAGGATGCCAGCAAAATTACGGTGAAATTGCATGATGAAACCGAATACCCGGCAGAAGTTATCGGCCAGGATCCGCAGACCGACCTCGCAGTTATTCGCATAAAGGCGAAGGAAGCTTTGACGCCGGCACAATTTGCCGACTCAGATGAAGTCGAAGTCGGGCAGTGGTGTATAGCTGTAGGCAACCCCCTGGGGCTTGAACAGACGGTCACCGTCGGTGTTGTCAGCGCCCTGGGAAGAAGCGGCATTGGCGCGACGGCCATCGAAGATTTCATTCAAACTGACGCGAGCATCAACCCTGGCAATTCAGGAGGGCCTCTCGTTGACCTTAGAGGTAAGGTCATTGGTATCAATACGCTTATTTTTACCGCTCCTGGCTCTGGCATCGGCTTTGCAATCCCGTCAGGAATGGCTTCGCGCATAGCCCGCCAGATTGCCGATACCGGCAAGGTAGAACGGCCATATCTTGGTATAACTATGCAGGCCGTTACTGAAGAACTTGCAAGTCATTATGGGCTCAAAGACCGTGATGGCGCTGTGGTTATGCAGATATCAGAAGACAGTCCAGCTTTCAGGGGCGGTCTCAAAGCAATGGATATCATCAGAAGAATCGATGAGAAACCGATGAAAAATACCAGTGACGTTCAAAAATATATTTTGAGCCAGGAAGTCGGACAGACCGTTAAAATGGGGGTTTTGCGCAATGGCGGCAACGTCGAACTTAAGGTAAAGCTCGAGCAGATGCCGGAAACGTTTGGTTTGAATCCTGCTGAGGCTGGTAAGATGCCGAAGTCACCATTGGCTTTGCCTGGTTTACCTGGAGAACTCGGGTTCAGAGTTCAGAAACTGACTGCTGAGCTGGCTAAGACAATGGGTGTCGACCTCAAAGAGGGGCTCGTCGTTGCTGAAGTTAAGTCTGGATCAGCGGCTGAAAAGGGTGGTTTGCGTGCCGGTGACGTGATCGTTCAGGCGAACGGCCAGGAAATTGCTGATGAAAAAGCGCTTGAGAAAGCTCTCAAAGACGGTGAAAGCAAAAAAAGTTCAGTAATGCTGGTTAATCGTTCCGGCACTCCTATGTTTCTGGTGATTTCCCACGCTGAAAATTAAGACATAGTTTTAAAATCGTTAAAGAGCCAGCTCGTTCTGGTTCTTTTTTCGTTTTCGGGAAATTCACGAATTGTTCAATTTGTGCCGATAGTCAACTTGCACCGAAAACCAGAGGGAGTCACTCAAAATGTTCAAAGAACTTACCATCGCTGTCGCTTTAACTGTAATTTTTTCTGTGGGAGTCGGCGTTCTTTTTATCAGAACGCTCGTCGAGATGGTTGAGTTGTTTTTTAACGGTGAAGTTGATAAAAAAGAACCGGTTTCGGCACGCGGAAAAAACTCTCGTTGAGTCAGTTTTTTAGAGTTCCGTGAATAGAACAGTGAAAAAGGCGGCGCCCGTCTTTATAGATGATTGAATAGCGCCCGCCTCTCGGGCAGGTCGGGATTTCCTGGAGCGCTCCAATTTTTATCAGCTCGTCAGAATCGAATTTTGTCATGCGTGACCCGCTTTTTCTGTCATAGTACAGGACAGCGAGAATAAGTGAGCGCATTCTTGCGAAACACTTCAGTCTGAAGTCTTTCTCGTATTCTTCGACTTGTTTCAGGCTTTCAGTGAAGTCTGTTCTGGCGCGATTGTAATTTTTAAACAAATCGCGATCTTTGCGCGTGTTTATTTTTGTGGTGTCAGCCGAGCCTATTTTTTGGATCAGATCCAGGTAAGAGGCCTGAAACTGTTGATGTTTTTTCTGAAACTCCAGGCGCTCCAGAAGATTCCTTTTTTCGTCCGAACCGTCGCCGCTGTCGATTGGTCGTATCTGAGCAGGCGGCTTTGACGGAATATAGGGCTCAGGATTGCGCCTGTTTATCACGAGGGTTATCAGGTAAGCAAGAAAGGCCAGAGACAGGAAAGCTGTCCCAAGCCAGATCGCGTGCTTAGCTGAAAAAAATACTTTACTTTTCACGTTTGAGGTTCATATCATAATATCTTTAAAAGTGCCTGTCAATTTTAAGGTGAGATGGAAACTTAACTAAAATTGTAAAGTTATTTGTGAAGTTATCTGTTGCTGTGATATAATCGCGACGCAGATAGCTCAGTTGGGAGAAAAGACATGTCGGACGACTCAAAAAAAACCGTCTTTAGAAAAGTGGTTGTGACAGAGGAGTTGAAGAAGAAATTTCTGGTTGGCAATACGCCACCATTCCTTGGTAAACCATTTGAACTCAACCCCGCACAGGTTTTTACGATAGGGCGTGAAGAAGGCAGAACTCTGCAGTTGCCCAGTGAGATGGTTTCGAGACTGCATGCCAGTATCGAAATCCAGGATGGGAAATGCGTTCTGACCGATAATGACAGTTCGAACGGCACTTTTTTGAATAACGAGCAAATCCCTGCAAATAGTGCTTTTACCCTCAACCACCGGGATGTAATCAAATTTGATACTTTTGAATTTATTTACGTCGATACTGCAGTCGGCGATCTCTGGCAGACTCTCAAGCCTCTTTCCCGGGAAGGCTCCCAGATTGTTTCGTTTTATAGCCCAAAGGGCGGTACAGGTATCAGCACCATTGTCGTCAATCTTGCCAAAATTCTCGCTGAAAAATCCGATAAAAAGGTTGCGGTTGTCGATCTTGACCTGCGTTTCGGCGATGTCCTGACTTTCCTGGTTGGCAAGCCGGCGACCTCGATAATCGAAGTGATAAGAGAACAGGAAATCACTCCGGACAACATTCAAAATTTTATGCAAAAAGGGCCGGGCTTCGACTACCTGCCTGCCCCCAAAAAGACGGAGCTTGCAGAACTGGTTACAGCTCAGCATGTTAAGGCTATTCTCTGGAGCCTCGAAGCCAAATACGATTTTGTGCTGGTTGACCTCAAGACAGAGATCGATGATGTAACTATCACTGCCTGGGAGCTTTCCAATCTCATATTCCTGGTCGGGCAGCCTGAAATCGGTCACCTGCTGGCAGCCAGACGCGTTATTGAAATCATGAATACGTTCAAGTTCCCAGAGACCAAGTTCAAGGTTATCATGAACAAGGTTGGCCGTGAAGGCACCGTGACAGGTGAAGAAGTGAAGGCCTTCCTCAAGAAAGAAGTTCTGGTTCTGCCGTATTGCCCTGACGACGCGGTGGTCACTTCAAACGGCGGCAAGCTGCTGCTCTCCGAAAAATCCAGTTCCCCCTTGACACAGGCAATAATAAATCTGAATAAAACAGTTGTTGGCGAAGAAGTGGTCTCTGAATCCGGCGGTATTTTCTCCAAGCTCAAGTCGATTCTGGGCTTTTAAGGTAATCTGATTGGCTGATTATTCTAATAAAAAGGCCGGCAACTACACCATCACCCGAAAGCTTGGCGACGGTGGTTTTGCTACGGTTTATCTTGCACAGCACACAGTTCTCGAGAAAAAAGCCGCTGTTAAGTTTCTGCTTGAAGACTGGATCGACGATGCTGACGTGGTTGCCCGTTTTTTTGACGAAGCACGAACCATGGAGCGATTGCACGATCACCCCAGCATAGTCAAGATTATCGATATTGCGACTTTTGAAAAGTGCAAAGAAGAGGGTTTGCCGCCATACTTCATTATGGAATACATCGATGGCCGCTCTCTTGAAGATTTGATAAAGAGCAGTGAAGGTTTTACCCTTGACGACATCGTAAAGATAATGGTTTGCGCCTTGTCGGCATTGCAGCATTGCCATGACCAGGGTGTTGTCCACCGTGACATAAAGCCCAGCAACTTTATGATCAATTCTTCCGGCGATGTTAAACTTACCGACTTTGGCATAGCCAAAGCCTGCAAAAATACCAGCAAAACCGGTGAGGGGCTGACTCTTGGTTCTACAGATTACATGTCACCAGAACAGGCTCTCGGCAAACGCGATCTTGATTATCGCTCAGATATTTATTCACTGGGAGTGACGTTGTATCAGCTCGTCTGCGATCGATTGCCATTCGTCGGCGACAGCCCGAATGCCATTGCTCTCAAACACATCCAGGAAAAACCGGTTCCGCCCATAGAGCTCAACGATGCTGTGCCGAAACGGCTGAACGATATAATTCTAAAAGCCATGCAGAAAGATCGTGAACACAGGTTCCAGTCCTGTGATGAAATGCTGCAGGCTCTTATTAAACTCAACGAACCTGGTGAAGACGTCGAGCTTGTTTCAGAAGTGAGCGCCATAGATTTGACTGCCGCCAGGCCCGAAGCCGATGATGACGCCTTTTCTCAGGATTATGATCATGCAACTGGCTCTACTACCAGAAAGTTTGCGGCTAGACCCCCGGTAGAGCTTATCAATGCCATAAGAACTGGTTTGATTTTTGTTGGTTTTACCATTTTGTTTTTGCTCGTTTTTAAAGGGTACTATCACTTTACCCAGGCGCATCTGAAGTTCGAAACATACCCACCAGGGGCTTTCGTGACCTTAAACAAAGACTTGATCGGAAGCAGCCCGGTCGATATTTCTCTGCCTCCGATGGGGTATTTGATCAGTTTTTCGTTGCCAGGTTTTGCCACGGCTACGTTTTATTACGATGTCGTCGCTCGCCAGCATCTCGATCTGAACATCAAAATGCTCGAGCTGAGCCCGAAATCGCTTGGGCAGTTTCATGAGCAGATGAATCAGATTGCCGGGCTCTTGCGAAGACTCCCGGAAGAACCGCCCAAAACAAAAAAAGATCAGGCAGCTTATGACGAGTTGAAGGCAAAAATTGCCCAGGAATGGGAGGCTCTCTACAAGATATACTCTGAATATGCTGATTATGAAGAATTTCACTCTGCGTTTTTAAAGTTCTGCACTCAGACTTCAAACCTGAAAAAAGCAGAGGCGTTTTTATCACGCCTGTCGCAAGAGAGACCTTCAGCGATCGTATTCACTTTTGCCGGCTTACTCAAAAAACAACAGAACGACAGAAAAGAAGCCCTGAGACTTTTCATGGAAGCCTGGACCAAAGATGCCAACAATCGGTTTCTGCTGAATACTCTCGGAGAATTCTTCGTCGAGGATCAAAACCAGGAAAAAGCCAGACAATACTATGAGATGTCATTGTTCTTATACCCTGAACAGAATGAGATCAGAAAAAGGATTGCCGAACTGAAGTAACGGGAGGAAGTGTGCGCTACTCTGCATATGGTAAGACGCATGTGGGCAAGGTTCGCGACCACAACGAAGACTCTTTTTTCGTTTCTGAAAAAGATGGCTTTTTCATTGTCTCCGACGGCATGGGGGGTCTTGCCCAGGGCGAAGTGGCTTCTCAGATTACGCGTGATGCCATCAGCTCCTTTTTGAGCGAGGAGCACGATCCGTCTGTTCCATATGATAAAATTTTACGAGAAGCTTTCAGCCGCGCTAATCACAAGGTTCGCCGCTTTCTTGAAGAACACCCATCACCCAAGGGGATTGGCTGTACATGCGTTGTTCTTGCTTTCAGAGAAAACGATTTTTATATTGCCTATGTGGGCGACAGCAGAATTTATCTGTTTCGAAACAATGTATTGAAGCAGATCAGCCGCGATCATTCATACGTTGAAGAGCTTTTTCTGCGTGGGTTGATAACCGCCGAAGAAAAGGTCGATCACCCGTATAAAAATTCAATTACCAGATACATCGGCCTTGCTGATACGGTTGAAGTTGATATTACCTCTGGGCCGGCTGCCAACAACGATATTTTTATTCTTTGCTCGGATGGCCTGACCGGAGAAGTCGAAGATAAATCGATTGCCGAAACTTTGCAACAGAATCTCGAGCCCGAACAGCTCGTTGAAGGCTTAATGCAAAAAGCTCTCGACGGCGGTGGCGGTGATAATATTTCTATTATTGCCGTGAAAGTAGAAAAGAAAAAGCCAGGCTTTTTTCGCAAGCTTTTTAACTGGTAGCAGTAATTGAGTTGGTTGCTGGCTTCAGATTCCGAGCACTTCTTTTAGAAGTGAGAACATGTTCCAGGTGCCTTTTTCTATTTCTTCGCCGGTGAGGCTGGCGCACAGCTTTCTCATGGCTACAAAAATAGCCGTACCGTCGCTGCTTTTCGACAAAACAAACGGCATGCCCTGGTTTACCGAGGGTACCACAATATTGCCTTCGCTCGGGATAAAATGGCTGACCGCATAACGCAATGACTTTTCAACCTTGGCCGGCTCGAGCCCCATAGATTTGAATGCCCGGTTGAGAACGACTTTAATTTTTTCCCGCGGAATTTTTGATCGTATCAAAAGATCGAGCAATAGCTTGGTATTTTTTATGAAAGTCAGCTCCATGGTCATGACCAGCATAATCAGGCTGCTGTTGTCGAAAATGCGCAACTCAAGTTCTGTAAGCTGATTGTGAGTGTCGATAATTATAAAATCGTAATGAGGCTTGAGAACTTCGATGATCTGCTCGACGAAATCGGGGGTAATGGTTTCTGCCAGCTCTGGCAAAGGAGGAGACAGAAGAACTTTAAGGCCTGATGAGTGCTGAGTAAGCTGCTTTTCGACTTTCGACAGCTTCATTGGCCCGGAACCCTCGAGAAGGTTGTGTATGTTTTTCTCCGGGGTCAGGCCGAGGAGTATGCCCTGATCGCCAAATGCAAGGTTGAGGTCGAGAAGCACGACTTTCTTCTTCCAGAAGCGGGCCAGCATGGTAGCAACATTCGAAGAAATAACCGACTTGCCGGCGCCACCCTTGACATTGAAAAAAGTGACGACCCTGGCCTCCTGCTCTCTGCTCTCACCTTCTTCAAGCAGTTGCGGGGCACGGCGGGCGTAAAGTTCTCTCGCCTCTCTCGCAAAGCCGGGGTAAAGCCCGATGAGACGCAATACCGTCTCTTTGGGGATAAACATCAGGTGAAATTCCTGATAGCCGATGAGAGTCGACAGGGCACTGGTACCGTTTAGTATTTCGACTTCACCGTATATATCGCCCGGGTCAAGATTGAAAAGGGTGGTTTTTCGCTCTCCGGCAGTTTTGATAGCCGATAACTGCCCCTCTACAACTATTATCAGATCATCGAATTTTTCTTTTTCGATGATTACTCTGGTACCCGAAGCGTATCTTTGAAAGCGACAGACTTTTTTGAGTCTTTCGTGTTCACGCGTCGGTAAAGTATTGAGAACCGCAAAAACCTTGAAGTCGATCATTTGTGCTCAAATCCTCGTTTGTACAAAATATTGCGTTTCTATTCAGGGCAAATAATATACACAAAATATCTAATTTGCAAGAAATGTAAACTTTTTATCGGTTTTGAGGTAAAATTGTAATACTCACATAGGGGGAAAATGATGAAGATGCTTCAAAAAATACTGCCCGTAACCATTGCGCTGGCAGTGCTCAGCGGGTTGCCGGCTTTTGCCAAAACTCCTTTCTCAGAAAATTCGGTGAAGTTGCAGACAGGGGCTTCCGCTTCTGCAGACAGCAAGGCCAAAGTCACCTCAGCTTCGAAAAAAGAGTCATTTTCAGTAACCGTGTCGCTGGCAGAAGCTCTGAATATTCGCAAGTCACCCTGGGGGGATATCGTCGGGAACCTCAAAAAAGGTGATAAAGTCACTGTCACCGGCTCCATTGGTGACTGGTATAAAATATCCCACAAAGGCAAAACCGCTTATATTCATTCAGCTTATGTTCTGAAACCCGGCGAAAAGGCCAAGCCTTTTCCGAACGCAGGTTACGTTAACTGTACGGCCTTGAATGTTCGCCGTGTGCCGAATGGCGATATTCTCAGTCAGATAAAAAATGGTCAGAGAGTGCAGATACTCGGAGTTGCCGGCGATTGGTACAAAATCAGATGGGGCAACAACGAGGCTTTTGTGGCCAAACGTTATATTGACAGCGATAAACCAGTTGCAAAGCCCCAGAATCCGTATGATTTTACCGGTTATGTGACTGCCAGCGCCCTCAATGTAAGACATGCGCCCTGGGGCACCATCGATACCACCATTGCCAACGGCACAGCCGTCAAAGTTGTCGGAAAACAGGGCGATTGGTACAAGATCAGCTTCAATGGCAAAACCAGATATGTGCATTCAAGTTATATTTCCAAGACCAAAAGCACTGCCCCGAAGACTTCGACTCCCCCTGTCGCTGCCTCCGGTAATCTGCAAAAACGCATTGTGGCAGAAGCACGCGCTCTCATTGGCAGCACCGCGTTCAGAACTTCAGATGTCGCCGGTGGTACTCTTGCATGCGCCAAAGTTGTGACCACGGCACTCAAGAATGCCGGTGCCCTGAGCAAAGTGCACCTTAATGTGAGATCAACGGTTGCCGACCTCAAATCGAAAGGCTGGAAAGAGGTAAGCGTGCCTCCCTTCGCTGAAGGCGACGTCATCACCTGGAAAACATACGATTATACCGGTGACGGTGTAAAAGACCCTGATACACACGTGGGTATCATGGTAAAAGAGGGTAACAGTTACAAAGCGATGAACAATTCATCTTCGTTGCGAACCCCAAGATTGTCTGATCCCTACTCGGTCGGCCCGATTACACGAGTTCTCAGAAAGGTTTAAAATATGAATCGCAGTCTGGTCATAGCATGCGTTTTGTTCACAATACTTATTCTCTCGGTTGGGCAGGTCAATGCCAGACCTGATCTGGCCTGGTCAGTCGCATATGGCAGCGAAAAAAATCAGGTTGCCGTGTTCAACAGCAAAACTGACCCCAAATTTGCAGAAGACGCACCATTCGGACCTATGGCTTTCAGGGTGTTTGCAGGCAATCTCTGGCTGCTCGATTCTATTGGGGGCAGAGTAATTTGCCTGAACCAAAAAAGCGAATTGCAGAGTGATGTCGTTGTTCCTGAACTCGAAGGTTTCAAACTGCTTGAAGATTTTGCACTCGTGGCGGGCTCCTCCGGGAAGCCAGAGTCGGTCTGGGTTGCAGCTGCTGCCGATTGCACCATCAGAAAAATTTCTCTCGCCACCGGCAAAGAACTCCTGAGAGTCGGTGCTCGTGGCAACGAGGCCGGTAAGTTTCTGCAGATAAATCAGATTGAGGTCGATGCGGGGGGGCGCTTGTTCGTCGGTGATCTCGGTCGTTCGGTAATTGCTATATTTACCGCCTATGGCGAGCTGATTCGTGAAATATCCTGGCAGCACAGCGGTTTTGCTCTCGATAAACGCGGCAGGCTGCACTTGCTTGCCTATCGCGATAATGCCGGTTATTTTCACCGCATCTATTCTCCGCGCGGTCAGCTTCTTAAAAGTCTCCATCTGGGGCTGGCAGAACTTCAGAATGCCCGCCTGTGGGGTGTTTCCGCTGACGAGGCTATTCTGGTGTCTTTTATTCCCGAGGGTGGCTTCAAGGGCAGGCTTGATCTGATGTCGATCGCCCCCACAGGAAACATGGAAAAAAAGATTGAGTTCACTCCACCAGGGTCAATGAACAGATTTCTGGTCAACGTCGATCAGAATATGTTTCTCGCCGAGGCCGATTTTTTCGCTGCCCCTGAAGGCGTGTTTTGTGTAAAAAACATTGAATGGGATGTAAGAAAATGAAAAAAGCCTGCTTTTTGATTATTTTGCTTATGACGATTTTTGTGGGAGCCTCGACAGCTTCAGCTCAGCTTGATATTACCAGAGAGCCTCTATTTAGAGTCCCGGACGATCTTACTACCGGCCTTCTCGGCATTAGAAGTGCCGAAGACCGTGTTTTTATAGCTAACAGCAATGGTAAATATCTTCGCTTCGACCTCGATACTGGCGAAAGTTTTTCCGGGAAGACTGGCAGCGAAAAAATCAGCGATTTTGATGTAGTGCTCGGTCAACTGATTTTTATTGATGAAAACGGCAAACTTGGTGGTCATGTTCTGCCTGTCTGGCCCGACACCCCCTGGGATGCCTGCCGCATCGAGGCTTGCGATCAGGGCTTGCTTCTTTTTGGCGGCGACAAGTCTTTTTTTCTTGCCAGAAATGCTTCGACTGCGACTGAAATTGATAATGTAAATTTTGTTTTGCCTGTTCCTAACGGTTTTTTCTGGTCTATGGAGATCAGGCCCGCCGGGAACTGGGGAGCAGACCTCTACGATTGTCTTGGCAACAAGATGAGCGAGATTTATAACTTTGCCCCGGACTTCAAACCTGCCGGTGTTGAAGTCGGTCCGGCCGGCCCCGAAGGGGAGCTGGTAGTATCAGCCTTCGAAGATGGTGTTCGCAGAATTGCTTTTATCGGCAACAACGGCCGCATGTTCTGGAAAATTGACGGACCCGAAAAGCTCAGTAAGCGTGACCTTGCCTTCGATAAGCAGGGCGACCTGCTCGTTCTCGAAAAAAATGGTAAAGAGCTTTGGCTGAACCGTTGGAAGATGGCCTTTCCGGAAGGTTGAGATTTTAGCGGCGCTGGTAGATAAAGAACTCCTGCCGCGCCATGGCGAAGTTTTCCGTGCCTTTACAGGCTTTTTTTAAGATGTCAGAGGGCTTCTCGTCGGCGAGAAGCCCTTTTCTTATGAGGCTTGTCCCGGCGAGATAGTCAATGAAAGGTTTTTCAAGGCCTGGACGACCCGGAAATGCGACCTGGCCAGGATGTGTTTTGATGAGTGCATAAAGTGCGGCGACTCCTGTGTAAACAGCATTGTCTATGCTTCTGGTAAGACTTTTCAGGTTGATACCGCAGCATTTTTCTCCGGCGCATTTTCCAAAATCGGGTATGAAGCTTGTTGCTTTGACGGTAATGTTGTCTGGCAGTAAGTCTTGCAGGCACCCGGCCCATTCCTTGCCGTTCACCCATGGCGCACCAAGGTTTCTGAAGGGTTCGTCCGTGCCGCGTCCTTCTGAAAGCTCTGTGCCTTCAAAAAGACAAGTGCCGGGGTAAAAGGCCGCAGTCATCGTATCAGGCATGCTGGGTGAGGGTTTGAACCACGGAAAATCGAGATCATCGAACAGGCTGGGACAATAATAACCCTGACAAGGGTATACTTTCACCTCTGTCTGAATATTAGCGGTTTTTTGCCACCAGAGGGCGAGCTCCCCCGGAGTCAGTCCGTAACGCAGAGCTATGGGAAGATGCCCGACAAATGAAGACAAATCTTGCTCAAGCATCGGGCCCTCGACGACGACGCCCCCCAGCACATCGGGTCTGTCGAGAACTGCTACCGGCAGACCTGTTTCGCCAGCTGCGTCAAGAATATTTCGCAGGGTCGAAATGTAAGTGTAGAATCTTACTCCTACATCCTGAATGTCGTAGACGAGCAGATCGATGTCTTGCAGTTGTTCTGCCGTCGGTTTTTTGCTTTGGCCGTAGAGGCTGACGATATCTACGTTCAGTTCCTGGTGATGCGAGCTTGCTACGTGTTCACCGTCGGGTGCATCTGAATCGAAGCCGTGTTCCGGCGTAAAAATTCGTTTGAGCTCAAAACGATTGTCTGCTGCCAACCTTCTCACAAGGTGAACCCCATGACGGTCACGTCCGGTGAAGTTGGTTACAACGCCGATTCGTAGCCTGTTAGCTGAAAAATTTGTTGCAAAGAAAGTTTCAAGGCCAGGGGAAAAACTCATTTTCTGTCGAGTTCCTTTATTGCTTCTGAAATCAGATAGAGAGAGCCAGTAGCCAGCACTGTGCCGCAGTCTGACCGGCATTCTGCGAATGCGGCGGCAAAACTGTCGAACCATTGCCATTTTTCGGGCAGAGGAGTCGATTCGAATTCTTGTCTGCTAATGGTTCTTGAACAGGGTGGGGGAACAAAGCAGAGCTTGTGCCCGAACTCTGAAAGTTTTTGGGCCATCTCTTCAAGGGGCTTGCCTTTGAGGGCGCCAAAAATTACGTTAAGTGGCGGCTTGGGAGGGAAATTTTTGAGATAGGTTACCAGTGACTCGAGACCTTCGGCGTTGTGAGCTCCGTCAAGCAATACGGGTGGGTTGCCAGGCAGCCATTGAAGTCGACCAGGCCATCTGGCGCTGGCAATCCCTTTCTGAACAGCTTCATCCGGGATGTCGAAGCCGTTTTTTCTCATCTGGTTAACGAGTTCAATTGCTATTGCAAGGTTGTCAAGCTGGTGTTCACCCGGCATGGCCATGAATAAAGGCTCTTCTGTGTTTGCTAGTTTGATGAGATGACCGTCATGTCGGCTTTCGATGACTTCGAAGTATTGATCGGGGCGAGCAACAACCAGCGGACTGTTGAGTTTTTCGCAGGCAGCGGCAAATTCTCCGAGAATTTCAGGGGATTTTTCGCCGGTCACCAGTGGGCGGTTTTTGCGCAGAATGCCAAGTTTTTCACGGGCAATGGCCAGTTTTCCGGTGCCGAGAAATTCCTGATGGTCTGTGCCGATATTGGTGATGACCGAAACCTCAGGGCTGCAGGCATTGGTCGAATCGAATCTGCCTCCGAGGCCCACTTCCACTATTGCAAGATCTATTTCTGCTTCGTTGAAACCCCAGAAAGCCAGCGCCGTGACGGTCTCAAAAAAGTTAGCCGGTCCGATCGAGGCTTCTTTTTCCATTATTTTGTTTACTTCCTGTATTGTCTCAGTGCCTTTGCACCAGAGATTGTCAGGCATGGGTCTACCCTGTATTTTGATGCGCTCGCGCAGGTCGGTCAGATGAGGCGAAGTGAAGCTGCCTGTTACGTAGTCGGGGCATTGGAGCATTATTGACTCGGTTATGGCTGTGACTGAGCCTTTGCCGTTTGTGCCGCCGATAAGCACGCAGGCGTAATTGTGGTGGGGACTTTTAAGCTCTTCAAGCAGGAAATGTATACGGTCCAGGCTGTATGGGCCGGTTCGGGTACCTCTGTCGAGTAACCATCTGGTAGCGTCATTAATTTTCATTCTTTGCATCTTCCGTCTGTTGCAGTGATTTCAGGGCATTAACGAGGCCAATATAACAGAAGGGCGGCAACAAAAAAAGAGAAATAGTTTTGTTATATTACTCTTGATCTTGAAAATGCCGATTGGTTTATTGTACTCTGTTGCAACAGGATGGTGTGTTATGCTTTTTTTTAATGACGAAGACCCAGAAGAAATCGAAGATCCCGAAGAAAATGACGAAGAGAATGACGAAGAGAACGAGTCCGAGACGGTAACTCAGAAAGTTGTCGGCTGGCTGTGGTTCTTTTTTAAACTCGGGTTCGTTTTCAGTGTCATTTCAATAATTATTATTACAGGTGCCGTGATTGGCATCGTCAAAGGTTTCTCTGAGAAGATTCCAATTATTGCTGATAATTCTTACAGACCCAATTTGACTTCACAGGTCTTTGACTCCAAAGGAAAATTACTGGCCAAGCTGCATGCCGAAGAGAATCGTATGAGCATTCTCTCAAGCCAGGAAATCCCTGATATAATGAAACACGCGGTCGTTGCAATCGAAGACGAGCGCTTCTATGAACACTATGGCATAGACCTCGTCGGTATTGCCCGTGCCATGACCAGAAACATTCAGGCCGGGAGAGTGGTGCAGGGGGCCTCTACCCTGACTCAGCAGCTCGTTAAAAATGCTTTTCTGACAAGCGAAAAGACGTTCAAACGCAAGGCTATCGAGGCGATGATGGCTTTTCAACTCGAGCGCAAATACTCAAAAGAAGAGATTCTCACCCTCTATCTCAATGAAATCTATTTTGGGCACGGGGCTTACGGTCTTGCTGCCGCCGCCGAAATTTATTTCGGCAAAAACCCAAAAGAGCTCACCATTGCAGAATGTGCAATTCTTGCCGGGATCCCTAAAAGCCCGGTGGCGTTTTCCCCGTTCAGAAACCCCAAAAACAATGAAAGCCGGCGAGCTCTTGTTTTGGCCAAAATGGTTGAACTTGGCTTTATAACGCCTGCGCAATACGAGGAAGCCAAAATCGAAAAACCGGTGCTGAATGAATTGAAGGCTCAAGAAGTAAAGGCACCGTATTTTGTAACATATGTCAGAGATCAGTTGCTCGAAAAATACGGCGCTAATCTCGTCTATTGTGGTGGTCTGAAAGTTTATACCACCCTCGATCTCGAATTTCAGGAGTATGCAGAGCAGGCTATGGCTTCGGCGCCCATATTCAAAGAATATCCGATCGAGAAATACCCCGGTTTGAACGGTTCTCTTGTCTGCCTTGATCCTAAAAATGGTTATATCAAGGCTCTTTATGGCGGTAGAAGCTTTGAACAGTCTCAATTCAACAGGGTTACGCAGGCCTACAGGCAGCCCGGTTCTTCTTTCAAGCCATTCGTTTATGCCTGTGCCCTTGAAGAGGGCAGTTTGCCCAGCGACATGATTCTTGACGAGTATATTTCCTATACCAACCCCTGGACAAGAAAAGTCTGGTCGCCAAAGAATTATGACCTTAAATACCATGGCAACGTCACGATGATGAAGGCATTGTGCAAAAGCTTCAATATCCCGGCTGTGAAATATATAGACAAGTTGACACCGGCCAAAGTTATCAGGTTTACCAAAAGACTGGGGGTAACCTCGTCGATGGAACCCAACCTTTCGCTTGCTCTTGGTTCGGGGCAGTTCACCCCCCTCGAAATGGCTTCTTCCTATGGCGTGTTCGCCAATGCTGGTATTTATTGCCGTCCGCTTTCGATTCTCAAGGTGGTTGACCGTGATGGTAACATTCTCGAAGAGAATCTGCCCAAGGCAAAAGAGGTTATGAAAGCTGCCAATGCCGTAATGATCGCCGACATGCTTCGCATTGCGGTTGAGCGTGGTACCGGCGCCAGAGCACGCATCCCCGGTAAGGTGATCGCCGGAAAAACGGGGACGACCAATGACTATGTAGATGCGTGGTTCAACGGTTTTACCCCAGACCTGGTGACCATAGTGCAGTTCGGCTTCGATATGCCTAAAACCCTCGGAAAAGGTAAAGCCGGTGGTTCTGTTTGTGGCCCGGTCTGGAAACAATTTATGGAAAAAGTTCTGAAAAAATATCCCAACAGTGATTTTCCCGTGCCCGATGGCGCGGTGCGCTGCAGGGTGTGCATGACCAGCGGCAAACTGGCCTCCAGAGGGTGCCCTGGCAACGAAGTCGTTTTGCAGGTCTTCCCGATAGAGTCGCAGCCTTTGGTTGAATGCCGGCATGGAGCGGCAGCTGTGACCGTGGCGGCTTCGAACGGCTATGAAGCTGAAGATACTGATGCGATTGCCGGCGATGCGGGCTTTATGCCTGACCCGGATTTTTTCCAGGGCAGTTATCAGGCTGGTGCAGCTCAGCCGGTTAAGCGACCAGTCGCCGGAACCTGGATTTCCAGAGATAACCCGAATACAGCTGTTCTACAAAGCCTGAACACTCCGTCTGTTGCAGCAAGAACCCCAGATGAGGCGTTTCTAGATGACGATCTGGCAAATGCCCCGGCTGTTGAAGAGGACGAACCAGTTCCCGCTGTTCGCCCAGCGCCACCCGCCAGGCCCACAGTCCGGGAGCCGGGTGTAGTCATTCCCCCCGCTCCACGCGTTGAATTCCGTGATGATTATAACTGACGGGTAAAGTCGCAGCAAAAAAAGCCGGCATCGAAACCATAAAGGTCGATACCGGCTTTTTTTATTGCCTTGAGAAATCAGGGATTTTTATTCGCGCGTATTTCGGCGTTGGCAACGATGCTTCTGGCCGCATTACATAACTGCTCGATACCGATTGGCTCGGTTATGGCAAATTCATCCTGTTCCTTCGCCAGATCGACGCCTGTCGACTTCAGGGCATTGGCCGGAACGCACATGAAATGAAACCTGGGAATGTCTTTGTAAGAGCTTTCCTGGGGAAAATCGCGATAACTGAATTCGAGAAAGTCTGAGAGAAAGTGAAACAGTATCATGGCACTGCTGCCACGGGTGACTTCTTTTGAACTCGAGAAATTCTGGACAACCCTGACGTAATCAGCGCTGCTGTCTGCCGGAATACGTTTTTTATTAAGCCTTGTTGCCAGAGGTTTTAAATGTTTAATCAGCAAATCTACTATCTGGTGCAGATCAGCCGCGCTGGCATGCCTTTGATTGACCCGAGCCGCACAGACAGTAGCAAGATCATTCTCAAAGTTAACGGCAAAATCTGCTCTGAAGTTAAAGGCGATGGCTGCTGGTCTCTCGTGGTTATATATGTGGCTGTCAGAGCTTTGCATGCCCATCGAACCGAAGGCAAACACCGAAAGAAGTGTGCCGAAAGCCAGGCCGGTCGAAAATTTTCGCAATCGGGATTTTTGCAGGTAATTGAAGCGCCGGTTTACAAAGCTTTGCAGTTTTATCGACAATGTCATACCTCGCCCGCAGCCGCCACAAAACCTTGCGCCGGGAAAATTCAGATGATTGCAGTCGCTGCATTTTGTGCGCAGCGAATAGCCACAGCTTTTGCAGCTGCCTGCAGCATCCAGTTTTCCAGTTTCACATCTGGGGCAGAAAGAAAACATAAAGCCAGCCTCAATAATAGTGTTTTCTTATTTATCGGCAGTATGTCATGTGAATATTGCAAAAAAAAAACGCCTTGCGGCGTTTTTTTGAGTTCAGACTCTTTTGACCGGGATTTTTTTGGGTGGTGGTGGGTCGTTATCCAGGTCTTCTTCGAAATCGGGGAAGGGACGTCTCACCGCAGGTCTGGGTAAAGGTCTGCTGTCGCTGTCTTCAGGTCTGTCAGGTCTGCGGAAACCGCCTGGTCTTGCCTGCGGTCTGCTACCCATGCGCCCTGCAGGTGGTCTGAGCGGCGGTAAAGCAGAGATGTAGATAATCGATGATTTGTAGACTATTTCAACCTTATCTTTGAAAGAAAGGCTTATGGAAAACTGGTCATAAGCTTTCAGCTTACCACGCAGAACTGTGCCGGTCTCTAGAATTACTTCAACTTTGAGGTGTCTTTTGCGTGCCTGCGATAAGAACTGATTCTGCACTTGTGATTTATACTGAGACATTCGAATCTCCTGGTCAGGCGTTTAATCTCAACCATCTTACAACCTTCGGTGAGAAAATACAACCTTGGATTTATTGCATTCCTGCAATTGCCTTTGTTTTTGTCTGAAGATCCTGGAGAAGCGATTCAATTTTTTTGGCTTCCTGGGCAGAATCTTCGGCAAGTTTCTTCATTTCGGCAGCTACAACCGAAAAGGCGCGGCCGGCTTCACCAACTCTGGCAGCTTCAATCGAGGCATTCAAAGAAAGCAGGTTACTTTTACGGGCAATTTTGGTGATAACTCTGATTACGTCTTCCATCTGGTTGGTTGAGGCTTCTAGTTCTTTGAGATGAATGTTGGTCGCGCGTAACCGCTCAGTAGTCAGCTTCAGAATCTGAAAAGAAATTTCAGGGATTTCTGAGAGGAGACTGCGGAAGTCGTCTTTGGTAATGATCAAAAAAGCGCTTTCTTGAATAGTTTGCACCGAAGCGGAACGGGGCTGTTCGTCGATGATGGCCATGTCACCGATAACAGCGCCCTTGCCGAGAGAGACAAGGACAGAGTCGATCCCGGAATTGTTGCGCTTGAGAATGTTTACTTTGCCGCTTTTAACTATATAGAGAGCATCGCCCTTGTCGCCTTCTTTAAAGACAATGGTTTTAGGCGGAATAAGCTGTTCAATGGTGATTGCCGACAGATCAAGAAGCGCCTTGTCAGAAAGGCTTCTGAAAAGGGAGACCTGCCTGAGAAATTGTATTTTATCCAGTTCAGACATCTAGGTTACCTGCGTAGAATTCGTGCATTATCGTAACACTGTCAGAAGCCTGTGTCAAACAGGAGGCGACAACGGTGCTGAAGTTGTCTGGCCTGTTACTGCAAAAAAGTCACGACCAGCATCTATGACCTTGTTCGGGTTGCGTTCTGTGCACAGAGCATGGCGTAATTTCGCCGAGTGTGGGTGATTTTTAAGATAGCCAAACAGATGCACCCTGAACAGAGGAACCGCAGATGGACCGTGTTCCATGAGCATATCGACCAGGTGATGCCTGAAGATACGAAATCGCACGGCGTCGGAGGAATAGTCTGTGCAGCCGAGAAGTTCGGCAAAGAGCCAGGGTTTGCCGACACAGCCGCGCCCGATCATGAAGCCGTCGCAACCAGTGCGCCGGTATAATTCTTCAAGATGTTGCGGTTCCGAGATGTCACCGTTGGCAAAGAACGGGATGTCGCCGCAGATGTCTTTTATGCCCTCGAGATGTTGCCACTGAGCTGTTCCGGTGTAGCCAGCCTGGCGGGTTCTCGCGTGTATGGTGATGGCCTTTGCGCCAGCGTCAATTACCGTTTTGGTAAATTCTTTGACGTTTATTGTATTTTCTGTCCAGCCAATGCGAAACTTGGCAGTGACAGGAACTTTGACTGCCGCAGCAACACGTTTGATAATTTCCGCGGCCAGCGGCGGATTTTTCATGAGAGCTGAACCGGCACCCGTCTTTACAACTTTGGCGACGGGGCAGCCCATGTTGATGTCGATTATGTCGCAAATCTGCAGTTCATCGATAAATGCGGCCGCTTTTGCCATTGTTTCCGGGTCTGCGCCAAAAAGCTGTACTGCGTAAGGCCTTGCCTGAGCTTGAAAACGAACCATGTCTATGGTTTGCCGACTTTTAAAGGTGATGGCTTTGGCGCTTGCCAGCTCAGAAACGGTAAAGCCAACCCCAAGGCGTGAGCAGAGAAGTCTGAATGACCCGTCGGTTACTCCGGCCATGGGTGCCAGCACCAGATTATTGGGAAGCTGGACGTTGCCGATTTTTACGGGTTTGACAATGCCGGCAAGTCTGCCGTGTGTCGCGGGTGTGCGCAGACCAGGTTCAAACGGAGTGGCTGGATTTTCCAGCCATGTGAGCTTTGATGGCTTCTCAAAACAATGCATCAGACTTTGTCGGCAAGACTGTCGTTATAGATGAAAGAACAGTTGCGCCCACGACCTTTGCATTCATACAGCGCCATGTCGGCTTTTTTGATCAAAACGCTCTTGACGCTCGCGTGATCAGGGAAAGTCGCAATGCCGAGCGAAACTGTGACCTTGAGAGCTTTTTCCTGGCCCGGGAAATCATAGGCTTCGATCGTTTTGCGCAGTCGTTCTGCAACAAGATGGGCGCCCTTGGCATCAGTTTCAGGCAGAATAATTGCAAATTCTTCGCCGCCGTAACGTGCCGGTATATCTACGGTCTCGCGCACTGTCTGCTTGATGAGCTTGGCAACTTCAATCAGAACTATATCGCCCTGCTGGTGACCATAGGTGTCGTTGAATTTTTTAAAGTGGTCGATGTCGAAGAGAATGAGGGAGCAGGCAGTGTGATAGCGCTTGGCTCTGACCATTTCCTCTTCGAGGCGGGCCTGAAAGTATCTGTGAATAAAGAGCTTGGTCAGGCCATCGGTGATGGCGAGTTCATAAAGTCTGGCGTGTTCAACAGCCATGGCCGCCTGTTGCGCAAGGGCTTCGAGCAGTCTCTGATCTTCTTCGGTGAAGGGTTCCTGGTTGATTTTGTTAACCCCGTTTATTACGCCGGTAACGCGATCTTTAATCTTCAGTGGGACCGAAATAAGGTTAACAATAGATTTTTCGTATTCACAATTGCTGTCAAAACTCTTGAATAGAGGATCTTTGTGCCCTTCGTTAACTATGATGCTGTTGCCTGTCTTGAGAACCGTGCCGGCAACACCTTCGCCAGACTTTATTTTGATGGTCGAGCTTGGCTGAATCGCTTCAGCGTTTTCGTTTATGCCAAAGACAATCTTGGTTTCGAGTTCTTCTGCGCCCATACCTGATTGCAGCATGATCGAGCAGCGCTCGGCTCTGATGGCTTTGCCGGCCATTTCCAGAATCTGTTTGATCAGTTTGTCAGTATCGCTTTGAAAGTTCATGGCCTGGCTGGCCTTGAAAAGCGTCTCGATTTCGAAAATTTTGCGGTCGAGGGCGCGGTTGTTGGCTTCGAGTGCGTCGAGCATTTCATTGAACCGATGGGCAAGGGTGCCTATTTCGTCTTCTGATGGAGCTTTGATTCGGTAACTGAGGTCGCCGCTTTCGATGGCCTGGGTGCCTTCTATCAGGTTGTCCAGGCCGCGGGTGATGAATTTGGCGAGGATGATCGAAAGAATTATGCCGGCCAGCAGGCCTATCATCGCAATCAGGATTATGTGCTGTCTGCTGACTGTTTTAGATTCGGTGAGGCGGTCAAACCCGAAGCGCAATATGACAGTGCCGAATCTCGAAGTGCCAACCTTGATCGGGGCAACGTAATCAACGTAAGTGCCGTCAGAACCGGGGACTCGGGTCGGTATCTCGATCTCGTCGATGGTGTTGCGCATGCGTTCGCCCACAAACTGCCCGAGTTTGCTCTCTGAATCGCCGCGAAGTCTGTGAGCAAGATATCGGCCATCGATGTCGAGTATCGAAATTTCGTGAATATCCTGCCCCCCAGCGATAATTCGCTCTGTGTATGGAACAAGCGCATCGTATGACTGGCTGATGATCGGGTCCTGGCAGGCTATCGCCAGCGTCGAAGACAGAAGCAGCCCTGATTGATCCATGGAACTGGTCAGTAAAGATTCTTCTCGAAATGATGTGTTAACCGAGTTCAACAATATGATAAGCCCCACAAGAAGGGCTATACCAAAAATGAACTTCAGTTTTATCGAGAATCGATTTGTTGATTCTGCTCTTTTCACAGGGCTTGTCCGGTGGGTTAGTTGCTGGTCTTCTGGTGCTTGTCGATCAGGGTCTGAACCTTTTCGATGTAGTCGTAATCTTTGTCGTCGACTGGTACAAAGCCCTGGACATCGGTGAGTTCTTCAAGAATCTCTTTACCTTCTGGGGTTTTGTTATTCAGATCGAGAAGAGCCTGTTTGATTTTCTCGATGAGATCAGGGGGCAGGCTCTTGCGCACGACGATCGGTTCGTTTGAAATGTCCTGAGTAGTTGCTAGAATGGTGAGTTCATCCATTTTGCTCTTGTCGCGCAGGGTGTTGCGGGCATCGTCATAGCATGCTCCGGCGTCGTATTTCCCGAGAAGAACATTTAAAACCACGGCATCATGCTTGTTGAGAAAGGTGGCTTCTGCAAAATCTTTTTCGGGGTTCAGCCCGGCCTCGAGCAACAGAGACTTGGGAAAAATATAGCCGGAAGCAGATTCTTTTTCGACCCAGGCAAATTTTTTGTCTTTCAGATCTTTGAGACTGCGGATTCCGCCGTCCTGACGGGCGATGATAATGCCGCGATAAGAGGTGGTGCCAAAACGTATGGGTTTCACCAGAAGCTGAATTTCAGGGTTGTTTCGCGCTTCGACAGAACTCATGGTGGCAAGCCAGGCAATGTCTATTTCGCCTTTTACAAGCAGGTTCATGATCCCGGTGTAGTCTGAGGCGGTCTGCAGTCTGGTCTGTTTTACACCGAGTTTTTTTGTCAGATATTCAAGAAACTTGTTGTGTTTTTGAACCATAGAAGAAGAATTGGTAAACGGAATTCTTCCCAATTTTAGAATTGTATTGCTGTATGGCGACGCAGCATCGCCTTCGCGTGGCGTCTGGGCGCTTACCTGCTGGCCGGAAGCCTGTTGCTGACTCTGCTCAGCCGGTTTTTTCTCGCCACCACAACCAAGCGTCATGGCTGACACCAGTGCAACAAAGATTACAAAACCTGCCAGTTTCTTCCCCATCAGTTGTTTTCTCCCGTCATAGAACTATTCGTTTATGTATACCATAAAATAAATTTCATTAGCCACAATTATTGTTTTGTAATTGGCAAATTAACATTAAATTCGATCAGGTATTGAGAAGCTTTGCTGGTAATTTCGAGTCTGGTGAAGTCTTCGAGAAACTTCAGATTAGATATCGGCGGAATACCCTTGTCGCGAAGAAGCGGCGACTGCAGCAGTTTTTGCAGTTGCAGGTTGAAGTCGGCGAATTTGATCTGCCAGAAGCGCTTAAGGTCATGGATCGGTGTTTTTTCTTCTTTGCTTTTAACGCCCTGTATGTGGGCCATTTCACGCAGGAGGTTATCCTTGCCGGTCGCAATTACCAGAAAATTGTCTGTCAGACCGGCAAAGACTGCCACTTGTGGAAACATAAAATAGCTCAGCCTGACAAATGGTAACTTGCCATCGTCGGTGGTCTGGGCAAATATTCCGGTCTGCATGCACAGGGTTTTCAGCTTGTCGAGGTTGTTGCGTAGCTTGTCAATTTCAGGCACGGGGGCCGCAAATCTTATATCTGGCAACCCGCCTTCACCGGTAGGTTCAAGATTTACATATAAAACGCTTTCTCTGGCTGTGTTGGCAAGTATGTCTTTTTCAAAATCAAGACCGGCTGAGGCTACCATTTGAATGATTGTCGCAGACTGCGGTATGGCGGCGATTTCTTTCATTGCATCTGCTGCGTTTTCGATCGGATGAGTCTGGGCAAAGATCATCAATGCATTATCATTGATGAAGTTTCCGATGGAGATATTATGCTCATTCTTTGTATTGCCCAGGTTGCCTGCTTTCGAGACAATGTTGAATTTCGCATGAAAACCATTTTGAGAAAATACCCCGGCACCGATCAAAAAATCGGATGCTTCAAGAATTGGCATCAGCTGATTTTCCATACGGTAAATTTGTTGCGGCTTCAGTTTGCTGGCGGCATCAGGCTGTTGAATGATTTTGCCGAGAACGTTCTTGAGACCCTGGCTGTCGCACACAATTTTGATCACGATAGACTCCGAGGCCGGGAAGCATTCGTTTATAATCTTGTTGAGATCATTCGTGTGCCTACTGAGCAGATCGTCTGTAAATTTTCGCTGCTGCTCACTCAGCAAAGAAAACGGCACTGGTTTAAGAAAATTTGGTGAACCCAAGGCAGAGGCATCGAAGACAGACGCAGCTTTGAACACGCTGTTGCTGACGGGCCAGTCTTTGTTTATCGCTCTGCCAAATCTTCGCAGAGATTCGATCGGGTAGTTGCCTGGCTCAGAAAGAAACCCGTTGTGCCGCTGCAGCTCAAAGCCCATTACTACTGGCTTGTCAGATGCACGAACTTTATCTGCTGCGAAAATAAAAGAAAACAATAAGCCCAGCAGTAGGCATACGCCTTTGATGTATCCTTTGCTCATTCTTTTTCTCCTGTAGACAAACTGTTGCTGTTCTTGATTTTAACACTACAGCCTCATGTTCTCAACCGTTGTAATTTGACCGAAAAATAGCGTTGCTATTTTTCGGACTCGTGATAATGATTTTCAGCAATACTAAAATCATTAAAATTGAATTATATTAAGAGTGCAAAAAGTGCATCGACGAGGAAAATTAGACCGTTTACGAGTCTTGTTTGCGCAGACCCCGCGGCTGTCAGCACTTTTCAGTCACGACAGACATCAGGCAGTGACTCAATCTGTTCACACACGTAAGGAGATTTTCTGCATTGGATATTCCACGGATCTTCAACATCACTGAAAGTGCTCACCGCATCCATAATCCGTTTACACCCGAAAAGCTCGCCACGCTCGGCGCGGCGTTGCGTCTGGAAGCTGGAACCCGAGTGCTCGACCTCGGTAGCGGTTCTGGGGAGATGCTGTGTACCTGGGCACGCGATTACGGAGTCGTCGGCATCGGCGTCGACATGAGCCAGTTGTTCACCGAGCACGCAAAACTTCGCGCTGAAGAACTCGGCGTCGCCGATCAGGTCAAGTTTATTCATGGCGATGCTGCGGGCTACGTCTCTGACGAGAAGGTTGGTGTGGCTGCCTGTGTTGGCGCCACATGGATCGGCGGCGGAGTCTCCGGCACCATCGAGCTTCTGGGGCGGAGCCTTGGTCCTGGAGGGATCATCCTCGTTGGCGAGCCCTACTGGCGGCAACTACCACCAACGGAAGATGTTGCCAGAGGATGTCTTGCCAGGTCTATCTCCGACTTTCTTCTGCTTCCGGAGCTTCTTGCGTCTTTCGGCCATCTCGGCTACGATGTCGTGGAAATGGTCTTGGCAGACCAGGACGGCTGGGACAGGTACGAAGCCGCTAAGTGGCTTACCATGCGCCGATGGCTTGAGGAAAATCCCGCCGATGAGTTGGCAGAGGAAATCCGTGCCAAGCTGAACACAGAGCCTGAGCGCCACGCAACCTGCACGCGCGAGTATTTGGGCTGGGGCGTGTTTGCGCTCATGCCGCGACTCAGCTGAAGTTGGCCTGCTGGTCTGGTTGCGCTGGTTATGAGCCAGAAAACTTTGTGCCACGGCATTCTGCCGATGTTGGATAGAATAAATGGAAAAGAATAAAGGACATTGGGGCGACGAAACTTATCACATCCTGACGATTGCGATGTGTGTGGCCCTCTATGCATTTCTGTGGGCCTATGGTTTCTGGCTCATACCTGCGTTCGAGTATTTTGATAAAGCTGGAATGCTTGACCAATCAGCCATCTTTCACTCCCTTTCAAGAAATGACCAATCCATATTGTTTTATCGCCTGGTTTCAATGATTCTATCAATTCCGGTTTGCTTGATATGTCTTTACTTTTCCGATCGCACAAGTGATAAAACCAGAGGAAAAACTCCTGGTCCTTATGGCTTCATCATGAGGATCTTCGTCCTGAATGCAACGCTTTCAATTGCCTACAATTGGGCATTCCTGGATGGATTCCCATCTAATTCATATATTTCAAATTTCAACTTTGTGACAACTTATCTGGTCTTTTTTTGCATTACTGGCCCAATAATAGAAGAGCTCACCTTTCGTGTTTCTCTCTTTTCGTTAATTCGAAGAAGAAGTTCTTTTTGGGTCGCTAATATTACATCTTCTGTTGTTTTTGGTGTCATCCACATAGGAAATGGCCAATATTTCGTCTTGGTTTCGACTCTTTGGGCGATTTTCTGGGGCTATTCCTATGAGAAGACCCAACGTCCCTTTTTTCCAATTGCTTTACATGCTGCAAACAACTTCGTTACCTCAATCTTCTTCATTTTTGCAAAACACTGAGTCAACCCAGGAGCCTTGTGGTTTTTTACGATGCAGGAACTTTACGAAACTCCTGGCATCGAACCACCCAAATCGTTACAACAGCACCGAAAATTTAGAATAGAAAATAGCAACGCTATTTTTCGGGAAAAACATGCTGATTGAATAACGTGTTGATGGATGTTATGCTGTTTTGCTGGATGAAATTTGTCGTTAATGGTCCAGCTTTCTTTGATGAAGGGGCCGGCACCATTGTTTGCCGGGTTCGAAGAGGTACAAATTTGCAAAACAGATCTGACAGAAACTGTTTTTTGTCACCGAGAAGAGGTTTTATCCTCTACATCGTGGTGACAGTATTGTTTGCTCTTTCAATACTGGCCTTTGCTCTGAACAGTTTTAAACAGGGTACGGTTACACAGTTGGCCCGCAATGTAGATCAGAACCGACTTGCCTTGTTGGCTCAGTCTGCTAATGCCGAAGTTGTCGCCATGATAAGAAGTCAGGTCAACAATGACCGCAGCAGTCGCATTTTTTCCAAATTCCGCGAGATATTTCCAGGCTGGGAGCCATCTTCCAGTCTTAATTCTGATATAGTTCTCTTTTCTGACTTTGAGCCGCAGCAGACTCTGAAAATGGCTCAAAGCGCCGGGTATCCGCTTAAAATAAAGAGCCGAGCAGTGTTGCGTATTTATCGAAGTTGTGAATACAGCTCAGTTTCTGCATACAATGGTTATCTGGATCTTTATTCGCAGGCCTTCCGGGAAGGGCAAAAAGAAAACCTCATTGAAGCCCATGAAAGACGTGATGTGCGTCTGGTCGATCTGCGTCATAACCTTGATAAATACGCTCTTTTTGTTAAAAACTATTCACCTGACTACAATAACTCCGTCAGAAGAATAATTGTCGAAGGCATTGTTCCCGATGGGCCCAATATGTCGCGGGTTTATCTGGGTAACGCCAACTACCCGGACTGCCTCGACCCACAAAAAAATATCTGGCTCGACCTCTGCTATAACGAACACAGAAATGCTCCCGGCTTTGAAAAATTGTTCAATTTTTCCGGGCTGCAGAAGTTTCCCGATGGAAGTGGTACAACGAGTCTTTTTTCTCTTGCCTCAGTTCCCTTCGTGTCACTGAAAGATTCAGAAGGAAACCCACTGCACGAGAGCCGGATTTCAGATTTCTTCCATGTCCAGGCGGTTAAAAAAGTTTATGAAAAGTTCGTGAACGATGCTGCTGACGGCTGCTTTGGTCCCGGCAAAACAGAACCCCATGCAGTCGGTGCCGCTCTCAAAGAAAAATGTAAACGCGCCATGCCTCATTCGAACGACAAGGCCGCTGCTTACCAGATTTGCGCCGATTATGTCGCAAGTTCGAATGGCACAGACTATTCTGGCTGTTCAGGCTTTCAAAAAATTCTGCAGACCTGTATGGCTGAATGGAAACTTTGTTACGGCTATCTCGATGCTGCAAACATCTGGCAGGTAACCTCCGTTGCCCGTCCAGCTTTACCAGATGCCTGGAACTGGGCCACTGCACTCGCCTACAAAGGTCTGACAGAACTGAACAATCAAAACGACAAGAAGGGGCCCTATTTTTATAGTTACCTGAATAAAGAGCCAGATAAAGCAGGCGACCCGGCTGGAAAAATCTACAACCCTGAGAGACTGCGCGTTGGCAAAATGCTGAAATTATTCGGCGAGGACGATAATACTCCTGTACTTGTCGAGGGGCCGGTTTTTTTAAGATTTTTCAAAATCGCCTTTCTCGACTCGTTCGAAAAAAATATTGTCTTTTTTGACCAGGAAAAATCAGTGATCCCGGAGCCTGTTCCAATATTGTTCAACAGGCCTCCGATGACACCTGTGACGTTCCAGAACAGACTCCTGCAGAATGAGTTCTCGCCTTCAAGCTTTTTCAGCGACAGGTTCATGATGAGTCGGGCAATCGACAACGTTTCTGTTAACGCCCTTCTTGGCGATACCGTCGAAACTTACGATGGCGAGGGCAAATTGGTTTCCATCAATCCAATGACGGCTGCCGCCCCGACTTTCCCTTATCCGCGCCAGAGGCCATCGGCCTCACCTGTATCTGCGACCTCGTTTGGTCGCCTTATCGATTTCAGAACCGTGAGTTACAATTTTGCTTCCCCGAAAGAATTTCTCCAGGAACGCACGGCCATGGTCGGTGCTGATAAGACGCTGTTTCTCGACGGAATGATGTACATCGAGTCTGGCGACCTCGATCTCTCTGATGTCACCAGATTTCACGGTCGGGGAATGATCTATCTTGGCCGTGGCAATTGCAGAATTGGCAGTCTTGGCAGAGCACGCAGTCCCGATACCGGTGATTCCCTCAGAATTTATCTGCGGCAGGGTGATTACCTGCTGAAACAAGCCGAAAATACGACAATCGAAGCTTCGCTGGCAGCGTTTTACAATCCGCCTGGCTCGAGTGACCCGACCAATCAGGGCAGCCTTATTTTTAACGGTCAGAAGAATGTGGTCATTATTGGCAATTTGCTCGTAGACTATCTCTACACCCAGGATAAAAGTGATAATGGCATCGCTTCGGGTGGCACCCTGCTCATCAGACACGACCCATATATTTATGAGCCGGCAATGGAAAACGATTTCGGAAAGCTGGACCCTTATCATATCAGTATTGGCACAGTCAAAACTTCTTTCTCTCTAAATTCAGGAGGTAAAACCTTCTAATGGACAGAGCACGCTGGTTGATAGTTTTTTCAGTAATCATATCCATGACGGTTTCCCTCGCGCTGCTGAAAAAATATTCGGGGTCGAATGTTTCGACAACGGGTGGTCAGCAGGTCGCGCTGTCGCACCTGGATCTGCCGGCTCTGCCTGCAATTGACGACAAACCCATCAAAAAAAGGGCGGTTTCCGGCAGAATATCTTTTCCAAAGCCCCCGGCGCATATTTTTGCAGTGAATTCTTCAGCCGACAACGGGGCTGAGCAGAAAGCATTCAGTGACAAAGGTAAAATCAGCGAATGAAACTGAAAATCGAAAAAAAACGACTCGGAATGGGTTTTGTCGAAATTATGATTGCTGTGCTGGTTGTTACAGGCTGCGCTATCCCGGTTATTTATATGCTGACTTCATCGAGAACCGAAACTTCCAAGGCGATAAACTACCTTAGAGCAATGGAACTGGCTAACGAAGTGATCGAATGGGCGACTGCCGCAGAGTTTTCGCAGGTAGATGCCGGTTCTCTTTCTGCTTTTTGTGGCTCAATCTCAGAAATACACGGGAGCGATCTGCAGACAGTCGGGGTTGCGACGGCCGAACCTGACCATCAAACCTGGAAGTCGGATGGGCTGATGGCGAATAACATGAAATATTCCGAACAGTACAATACCGGCTTTTTTTATCGTGAAGTCGAGGTCGAGAATGTTGACGATTCGTATCTGCAGGCGGATCTTTTGAAAAAACTCAAAGTGAGGGTTAAGTGGAGCGAGGGCGAGCGCCCGGCTAACCTGAACATTTCAGACAACAGAACCCGGCAGGTTGAATTGTCTGTTCTGATTTTGAATGAAAAGAATCTTAGCTTATGAACAAAAGCACTAAATTGTTTTCGTTTCGTCATGTTGAGTCCTGGCGTGACCGCCGGGCGTTCACTTTTGTCGAAATGAGCATAAGCGTAGGCATTGCTCTTGTGGTTTTTTTGATGATCTACAGATTTCTGTCGAATACGAGGCATCATTTCATGTTTGGCACCGTTAACCTGCAGAACCTGCAGGAAGCCCGTCAGGCCTTGAATCATCTGCGCCGCGATTTTTCCTGTGCCTGCCCGCGAATAGAAGACCCGGAAACGTCTGGCTACGTCGCTCTGCAGAAGGTGCGCAAGCAGGTTTTTGTCACTTCGTCATGGCCCTCAGATACAGAAGGTGACCTGATCCAGATCTATCCACATGGGCTGATGTTTCATAAGTTTGCCTTTGGCTCGCCCGATGAGAAGCCGAGGGTCGAGCAGGTCAGTTACGAGTTTGATTCAGCGGCCAGAGTCCTTGTCAGGCGGTCACAGGGTGACAGAATACAAAAGTTCAGTGGCTTTGAAGACGTCGAGTTTCGACTTTACACTCATCAGCTGAATCCCAGGGTGCCTTTGCTCTGGGTAAGGTTTAAAGTGCATGAGGGCGAAAATATTTATGGAAGTGAAAATATCGGCAAGGCTCTGGAGCTTACCACCACTATTGGCAGTCATTTTATAACCAGCTCGGTTAACAACGCTCATTGGCGCTATGAGACCGGGCATAAAAAAATGTAGAATACATGCAACAAAATTTGTTTTCGAGTCGTATGATTTGCAGAAAGTAATCAGCAGGAGGAGTTTATGAAAAGGTTAAATTCGATTATGGCGGCCCTTTTATGTTTTGTGCTGGTTTTCAACCCGGTAATTTTTGAATCGGTCATCTGGGCCCAGGAAAAACCCGAAGAAATGAAGACCTCTGAAGAAACTGCCGGCTCTGCGGCAGCTCAAACAGACGATGCTTATCAACAGCTTCTCAAAACCAAAGAGGGCAAAACCAAATGGTATATGAAAAGCAGCGTCAAAAGAGATATTCGTGAAGCGAATACGAATATACGCGATGCCCGTACCCAGGTCGGCGACGTCAAAGGCAGCGTCAGTGATGTCAAAGGCGAAATAAAAGGCATTGGCGATACCATCAAAGGCGATGACAATACTTTCGACAAGATGACAAAAGTGGCGGCAGGCGTGCAAAAGGCGCTGATCAAAACCGGCCAGATGTTGCAGAAGATTGGTCAGATGCTCAAAACAGTCGGGCAGGCTCTCCAGGCAGTGGGAAAAGTCCTCTCGGGAATTCCCTGGACTGCAGCGATTGGTCAGGCCCTTGAAAGAGTTGGCGCCGTTCTCGTTCAGGTCGGCACAGTGCTCGATAATGTCGGCAAGGTAATCGAAAATATCGGTCAGACCGCTGCAGGCTCTGACCTGAATTTTGGCGACATGCTCAGCAGTATTTCTCAGGCAGCTAAAGACGGCTGGAAACAGGGAGCCAAAGATGCTGAAGCCTACAGTCAGAAACTCGATGATGAAGCAGCAGCTGCCGATACATCGAAAGACATGGGTGGAGCCTCTGAAGCCGGCGCTTCTGGTGATGAGGGTAGTGAAGTAAAAGATGTGTCTCAGGAAGGCGTTTCCGACATCTGAGACAAGGTTTGTTGTGAGACAGGGCGGGGTAGGCTGTTAGAGCCGACCCCGCTTTTTCGTTAACAAAAGCATGCTTTTTTCCGATCAGGTGGGCGAGGAGAAAAACATGCTGAAAAAAATACTGGCGTCTGTTGCAGCCTTGTCACTGTTTGTGGCGTTTCTGCCGAACTCTTACGGCGGAGATCCCGGCATAACCGGTTCAATAGTTAAAGATCGCGAACGATACTACCACCGCCTCAAGGATATGAGGGCCAAAGACCCTGATAACGCCGAATTAAGCTATCGCATTGCCAATCTTTATTACAGTATGCAGATGGAAGACGAAGCCATTAAGGAATACCGCAGAACATTGCGGGTTAACCCTGAGCATCATTACGCAAAATGGTTTTTGAGCAAAGTTCTTGCGAGTAAAGGCTACTTTGAAGAATCCTTCTGGCTCGTGCGTGAACTGATAAGCAGATTCAAAAACAATGCAGAGCTTTATGCCTCAGCTGGCGAAATACTGGTCAAAATGGATCAGGCCGATGCCGCAAGAGAATATTTCAATCGCTATGACGAACTGAAATATGGCGAAAAAGACGGCTCACAGCCGCTTAAGACTCTTTCTCAACCAGCCGCTGGCAACTGGAAAAAACTTTTTTACTGAAGACTGCGCCGCTTTTGGCAGTCAGTATTGTCCTTTGCCATTTCTGAGAAGCTCTATTTTCAGGTTGCTTTCAGCTGTCAGCTCAATTTTAAGCGATTCACTCGAAAACTTTTCGAGATATCGGTTCAATACCAGGTCTGAGCCAAAGTTCTTGTAAACAGACGTCAGCAGTTCGCTGGCAGCGGCTTTTCGTTGCCGAGCCAGGTTTTGCTCGATAGCGAGTTCAATATCCGCTTTGCGATTTTTCAGATCGGCAAACACTTTTTTCAGGTCTTCGATAATCAGTTTTTCATTGGCTATTGCCGCTTGCAAAACGGCAATATGATCTTCATCGTTCCCCTTTGCAGTGGTGGCTGCCAGCGAAAGTTTTTGTTCAAGACCGGCAAGATCGGCAATAGCTTCAGCCGTTTTTATTTTAAGTTCTTCCATGGCGCTATCGATTTGCTGTAGGAGCTTTTTTAGCTGTTTTTCGATGGCAGGCTTTCTACGAAAGATTGCCAATAAATCTGCCAGGCTCATGACCGGTCTCCTTTTTGGCATTTTTTTTCAAGCTCGTAGGCTTCTTTGATCTGCCTGACCAGATCATTACCAAAAATACTGGCAAGCAGCGATGAGAAGCTCAGCAATAGGGGCTGCGGGTCTGGTTTTGACCTGCAAAAATCGGGAATATGGCAGTTGACAAGCCATTGATCACCAGAGCGCTTGATAATCAACGGAAAAAGCGAACACCATACGGGTTTTAACTCCAGCAGCGGAATATTGTTGTCGAGTGAATAGCGATGCAGAGAGCAAAGAATGATACCGTTTTCATCTGTGAAGGAAAGGGGGCATGGCGTGTTTTCCGCTATTTCCACAATGTGTAGATTGCCTTTATAGCGCTCGCTGATTCCGGCTTTGAGTAATTGATAGTTTTGTCGCGTTAAAAGATGGGCGACGTTGTCGAGATTATCCGCGATTATTTTCTGTTCCTCTTCGCTTATGGGCGCTCCGAGGTCACCATATTTGCAACAGCAGCCGAGACATTTTTCGAGGTCGCAGTCAAAGCGCATTTGCCAGACCTCATCAGAAATCAGAACATTACCAAATTCTTGCACGATTGAACCACCGATTAAAAAAAAGTAGAGTAAACGTTAAATAATTATACTATGAAGTCGATAAATTGCAGCGATGACAAACCTAGATTATGCTCTTATTGGTGTAGTTGTTGTTCTGCTTGCTTTTGTGGTGCTTCGAATCCGAAACAGCCGCAACCGCAGTGCAGAAGAAATCGCCACGCCCGGTGTCAAGGCTCCGAAAACCATAGATGAACAGTCTGATCATCTCAAGACCGCCGAACAGAGAACTGACGAGACCTCTGCCGCAGAAGAACCGGTAAACCGCGAAAAAACTCGCAGAAAAAAAGTTGCTGGCTCTGCCAATTCAGATAATTTTGCAGCAGAGACCGAAGCTGATACCAGTGCCGATGCTGGTGCTGATGACGATCAGGAAGTAGACGTCGGTGAAATATCCGATCCTGTCTCACTGATAAAGACTTTTTCTGCCCCGGTTAAGAAACGTATTGCAGCTATTCGTGAAGCCGGAGACAAAAAAATGGTCGAAGCAGTGCCAGCCCTGATAGAAGCTCTTTATGAGCCAGACCAGAATGTCTCCATAGCCGCTACCGAAAGTCTTGGTATGATCGGGGATACGCGTGCCATCGAACCTCTGCTGGAAATTTCCCGGCGCAGCGATGTTGCACTTATGAAGGCGGTCACTGCTGACGGCGAAAAAAACCTCAGATCCGACAGCAGTGAAACGGCAACCGAAGAAAATATCGATGCCAGTCCCTACAAGTTCAAAGAAATGGTTGTCTTCAAAATCGATCAGCTTCCCGTCGAATATTTCCAGCCTGATGGCTCGCCATTACCTAGAAAAGAACTGGTCATTCGGGGTCTTAAAGATAATAGTCAGCAGATGCGCCAGATGGCCGCAAAGGCCGCCATCGGACTGGACAGCGATGAAATAGTCGAACCGTTGATCGATG
>JAKQQP010000431.1 GCA_029564115.1 Candidatus Rifleibacteriota bacterium
ACAACTTCACGAATTGCCGGGCTGCGTTACTTCGACATCATCAGAGAAAAGCTTAAAGAAAAGGGCGCTGCTTACAAGGCTCTCTACGCTTTTTCTGATTTTGTGCACCCTGAAACAAATGCCGCGATCAGTGAGCATGCGATAAATGGCCTGAATGACGGCGAATTGATAGAGGACCGCTTTGAGGGCGATGATTACCGCATAATGGTAGTTGCCAACAAATTTCAGACCGGTTTCGATCAACCATTGCTTGCCGGCATGTTTCTCGACAAGGTCGTTTCTGGCCGCAACGCCGTTCAGACTGTTTCGCGCCTCAACCGCTGTCATAAAGGAAAAAGCGAAGTTCTGGTCGTTGATTTTACCAATAATGCAGCAGCCATCATGAAAGCGTTTGCTAAATACCGCAAAGGCACGCCTTTTGAGCCAGACCTGCCAGATCCCGATCTCTGCCGGCAGATTCTCGACAAAATTCTTTCGTTTGGCGTCTTCACGCAGGCCGACGCCCGTGATTTCATAACGACGGCGGCTGCCGGTACAGATGCGCAAGTACAGTATCTGGTCAATGGCCTTCGTGTGCGTTTCCAAGCGAAGATGCCGACTCCGGATGAAAGAAAATCATTTGTTTATCTGCTGGCCAGGCTGGTAAAGAGTTTTCATTTTTTAACCTGCTTTGCGACCCTTGACGATGAAATACGTGAGTTTGCCGCCTTTGCCGAGCTGGTCGGTCCTCAGCTGATCAAGCAGGGCACCATTTCTGAATTGATGCAGCAGATTCGCTACACAGAGGTTATTAAAGCTTCGGTCGAACATCTGGGCGTGGTTAAAGCCATTTCCGGCACCGTAAAGCTGAAGGCCGGCGGTGGGAAAAAAGGCTCGGGTGCGCCGATTAAAAAGGTTTCGGTACAGGAAATGATTGACGAAATTCGTGGCAGGTTCCAGATAGATGATGACGAAGCGCTCTATATCAAACAGGTCATGGAAACCAAGACTGCCGACCAGTCGATACGGGCAACCGTAATCGTTCATCGCGAAGATCACCATTTCCTTGAAGGGGCATACCGTGGTCAGGTGAACGGCGAAATACAGGTCTGCTATACAGATCTGGGCCGTTATGACGAATTGGCTGACCCCAAATATACCGATCAGGGAGGCATTTTTGACATTATGGCCATAACAGTTATTCAAACACATCTGCAGGCGGCATGAAACCATGAGAGAGAATATTCGAGACATTCCGCAGGAAGACCGCCCGCGCGAAAAGCTTCTTCGAAAAGGCGCCGCTGCGTTGAGCGACCAGGAGCTGCTGGCGATACTGCTCGGTAAGGGCACCCCTGGCATGGATGTGCTGCAACTGGCTGCCAGACTCGTGAAGGTTATCGATGCAAAAGGCCTTGGCGTTCAAACCCAGGATCTGCAGGAGTTTGCCGGTGTCGGCGATGCGAAATCGGCGCTGATAATCGCCGCACTTGAATTTACCCGCCGCCGCATCAAGCCGGAGGGCGCCAGAATTACGACCCCAGCTGATCTTTTACCCCATATCAGGCATTACGCCGACCGGAAGCAGGAACATTTTTTATGCGCCAGCATCAACGGCGCCAATGAAATTTTAAACATCAGAGTTGTTTCGATCGGGCTGATTGACCGTGCTCCGGTGCATCCGCGCGAAGTTTTTGCTGACGCTCTGACTGACAGGGCATCGGCGATAATCGTTGCTCACAACCACCCTGCCGGCAGCCTCGAACCTTCGGTGGCCGATATCGACATTACCGCGCAACTCAAGGGTGCGGGCGATATAATCGGGCTTCACCTGCTTGACCATATTATTTTCAATAAAACAGATTATTTCAGCTTTCTTGAATCAGGGCGCCTTAAATAACCGGAGACTTCCGGTGAGTTCGCAAACCTGCTGGAGTACCGCGGTAATATTATCAGCTGTCAGAAGAAAGCTTTATAATCCCGGTTTTAGACTCTACACTTTCGAGTCGCAACGTAATGAGTCTGGCGCAATCCCAGATCATTTTATGCAGGGCTGATTGTGTTTCTCCTTCGTTATAGTTAAAGGAATGCACGATAGCCATATCTATAAGTTCTACGAGCTCTCTGCCAAATTCGCCCTCATCTTTGATGTAATCGGCCGCGATTCCTAACAGATACTTGCCTTCTCCGGGGCAATTGTCGGCGAACTCAGAGGTTGAATCCTTAAGCTTGTCTCTGGCCATCTCAAAATTTCTGGCGGCTTCATCTGACAACTGGAACGGAGGCAAGTCTTTAACCAGCTCCCATTTGACGTTGAAAGCCTCAACCTGCTCGGCAATTTTTT
>JAKQQP010000439.1 GCA_029564115.1 Candidatus Rifleibacteriota bacterium
TGATTTTTACAAGTAATATTTTTCCTGTAAAAAAGCTGTATATCATAGCTTATACTATTTTTCTGCTAGTTCTGCCTCCAGGCTGGCATGGGGCAGGGGAGCCAGTCAGATTGTTTATGGACACAGCTTTAAACCCCTGAGCCATTCATGATCGGTTTTGATGAACGAACTAACAACAAAGAGAAAAACAATTTCGGAGGGGACAGGTCGCCGATGTCTGAGACGCGTCGAAGGCTTCGGCGACGGGGGCGGGCTGCACGCAATAAAAGTTATCGACGAACTTCATTCAGAACATCGAAAGAACGGTTATGATGGGGGACAGGTGGCGAAGTTTGTGGCCGCGTCGCAAGCTCGCCACGGGGCGGGCTGCACGCACTAACAATCACCGACGAACTTCGTTAGAACATAAGCAGAACGGTTAAAAGGGGACAGGGAGCGAAGTCTGTGACGCGTCACAGGCTCGCTCCGGGGTGGGCTGTCGGGACAAACGTTTACCTGCAATCTTTAGTAAAAGTATGATAGAAGGGCTTAAAGGGTAGGGAGGGGGCGGGCTGCCGGCACTAACGGTTATCGACAAAGTTCGGTATAAGCATGAAAAAACAATTATGATGGGTGGGAAGCAGATTTGCTTTTCCTGGGCGGTCGTGGGGCGGGAGGAAAAGCAAATCAGGGCGGGCTGCCGGCACTAACGGTTATCGGCAATCTTCGGTATAAGCCTGACAGAACAATTATGATGGGTGGGAAGCAGATTTGCTTTTCCTGGGCGGTCGTGGGGCGGGAGGAAAAGCAAATCAGGGCGGGTTGCTGGCACTGACGGTTATCGGCAATCTTCGGTATAAGCATGAGAGAACAATTATGATGGGTGGGAAGAAGATTTGCTTTTCCTGGGCGGTTGAGGGGTGGGAGGAAAAGCAAATCAGGGCGGGTTGCCGGCACTAACAGTTATCGGCAAAACTCAGTAAGAATCCGGTAGAAAGGGTCTGATGGGTGGGAAGCAGATTTTGCTTTTCCTGGGTGGTTGAGGGGCGGGAGGAAAAGCAAATCAGGGCGGGTTGCCGGCACTAACGGTTATCGGCAAAGCTCAGTAAGAATCTGTCAGATGAGTTTTGATGGGCGGGGAGGGGGCGGCTGCCGGCAATAACGGCTGTGCTGCTCATCCCGAATATCTCCTGCAGTAAAAGCTAAAGCATAACCGGTCCAGGTTCCGCTTGCAGCAGATCTTTTATCATGCTCTGCACGCTGCAAAGCACTGCTTATGCTAATTTTTTTCTGCAGCAGCTCCTATTTTTGTAATGGCTTGGATCTGCGGAGCTGTGCCGGGAAAACCTGCTTTTCCTGGGTTATACCAGATCGGTGCAGGCAGGCTGTAACGGCTACGGAGCAAGGAGAAGTCTTGCGTTGATGCCAGTTCTATAACCATTTTCCAAACATCTCTGCGAAAGTTGGGTTAACGCTTTTTCTTATTGTATTTTTTTCTCTTGTTTTTGTTTGTTTTGCATTCTTCAGACGATATCAATTCAAGACTATTTCCGTATTTCTTAATGATG
>JAKQQP010000442.1 GCA_029564115.1 Candidatus Rifleibacteriota bacterium
CGGGGGGAATGCTGCCATTGGCTGGAACAGCGCGGCCCTGATAGACAGCGTTGATGATTTTTTCGCGGTCAACGAGCATATTGAGAGCCTTGCGCACTCTGACATCGGTAAATGGCTCGGTCTGGTTATTGAAACCGACATAAAATACGTTGAGAGCGGGAACATCGTGAATTCTGGCGGCGAATTCGGGGTCGGCCTTGAAGCGTTCGTAATTGGCGGGATAAAGCTGCAGCAGGTCGAGATTGCCGCTTTCGAATTCCATTTCGGCCTTCATGTTTTCGGGGATGATGCGCATATCGATTCTGGCAAGGCTCGGCTTAACATCATGGTAAGACTCGTTGACCACGAGTTTGAGATAGCTGTCGCGCACGCGTTCGGTGATTTTGAAAGGGCCGGTGCCGGCGGGTTTTTCGAAAAAGCTGTGATCGTGAATGGCGGTTCTGCTTTCTGAGGGCAGGATGTAGCAGGCCGGCATGGTAAGCAGACTCAGGAATGGCGCAAACGGGGCAACGAGTTTGACCGAGACGGTCTGGTCATCGAGAGCGGTGATACCGGCAACGACTTTGCTGACGCCTTTCATGCGATCAGCGGCGCCTTCGACTTTTTCGAGAACCCAGGTGCGCGGTGAGCCGACTTCGGGGTCGAGAAGACGGTCGAGAGAGAAAACCACATCAGCGGCGGTGAATTTCTGGCCGTTATGAAAGGCAACATTCTGTTTGAGCTTGAAGACAAATTCTTTGCCGTCGGCAGCAACGCTCCAGGATTCGGCAAGGTTACCGACCAGACGCATCTTTTCGTCGTAACGCACCAGGCCGTCAAAAACCTTTGCCTGAACGGTGGCTTCATTGACGTCGACGCCGCGGGCCGGGTCAAGATTTGCCGGCTCACTCGATAGATAGCTGGAAAAAGCACCTCTGAAACTGACCGGGTTGGTTTCGGCGGGAGCACTCTGCAGCAAACTGGCTACCAGAGCCATTACACAGATAAATACCGTCGAAAAGAGAATACGTTTCATGTTGCCACCTGATAAATAGATTTTTTTCTCTTTTCAGTTAATCGGCAGGTCAGGGCTTTTGCTTTAATTCTGCATGAATTTCT
>JAKQQP010000464.1 GCA_029564115.1 Candidatus Rifleibacteriota bacterium
GAATCGTGTACCGAGAGATACGGAGAACAGTAGTAAAAAACAGCAGACGCTGAGGCCTTAATTTTGAACCAGCAAACATATAGTATGTCGTTCACCACCGGGGGGCTGTTTCTTCAGAATGCCATAACCTTTGCGCAACTGTACCAGAGCAACCCTGACTGGGAAGCCGTGAAAAAACAGGTTCTCGAAGAAAATATTCTGCAGACGAGAACTCTGAAAAGCTCTCAGAGAATAACTTACGAGATTATAAAACGACTCAGGCACCTTTCCGGCAGTGAGCTTGAAATTCTCTGCGACGGCGACGTTCAGGAACAGAAGCACGTTCTCTGGCTTGCTGTGTGCAGAGAATATCGTTTCATAGCGGCTTTTGCCTGCGAAGTCATGCGAGAAAGGCTTATCAGACTGCAAAATGATCTCAAGCCGGAAGAATTTGATTTCTTTCTTAACCGGAAAGCCGAGTGGCACGAAGAAATTGAAACCCTCAGCCAGACCACCAGGGCCAAGCTGCGCCAGGTTCTTTTCAAAATGCTGCGCGAAGCCGATTTTCTGAACGCCAACTTCACCATCAATCCTGTTATGCTGAGCCCGAGATTGATAGAGGCAATACCAGCGGACCACCGGAACGAACTGACTGTTTTCCCGGTGTTTGAATTAAAGAGGACCGCCCGCCATGAATGAAAGTATTTTCGACCGATCACCTTCTGAGAGATTCCGGCACCTTTTTTCAGTTATCTCGGGGCCGCGTTTTCTGAAGAAGCTTGGCCTCAATAACGAGGTTCCGTTTTTCATCTGCCCATACCGGCCTGAAGAAAACAACGAAATGATCAGATTGCAGAGCCAGCTGGTCAACAAGCTTGAACAGAAAGGCATCAGGATTCTTGAGATCAATCTCTACGATCTCGCTGTCGAGCTGCTGAAACAGCGTGAAATATGGGAGCAAACCCGCGAAATAGAAAAAACGGTCAGCAAAAACGAACTTAAAGAATTGCTGCAGGGTGTTCTTGACACGAAGACTCACATCATACCGGCAATTGCGGCCAGAATGGCCGAAGCTGAGTTTGATGTCATGTTTATCTCCGGCGTGGGAGAGGTCTTTCCATACATCCGTTCGCATAACATACTCAACAACCTGCAAAGCACAGCAAAAGACAAACCAACCCTGATGTTCTTTCCCGGTGAATACACCCATTCTCTTGAATCCGGGGCGTCATTGAACCTTTTTGGGATATTCCATGACGGTTATTATCGGGCATTTAATATTTTCAATTGTGAACCATAAAGAGAGGCCCTGCAGATGAAGCTCAAAGATATTTTCACCAAACCGGTAGACCGCCCCATCGAAGGCGTCATAAAAGCAGACGACGAGGCCAGTCTCAGGCTTGAAATCGAAGAATATGTCCTTACCAGAGAAATCGAAAAACGCCTCGAAAAATTTCTCGACGCCTATGTTAACTACGAAA
>JAKQQP010000471.1 GCA_029564115.1 Candidatus Rifleibacteriota bacterium
GAAAAACTCGATCTGGCAAGAGCCGACATGCCTGAAGACGCCGAAGACCCGAAAGTATTGAAGTTCGACATTAATTCCAAGCCAGTAGCCAATCTGGCGCTTACTGGCCCGACCACAATAGAAGAGCTTTACGATTACGCCGACAACCACCTGAGAGACAAACTTACAGTCGTAGATGGCGTTGCCGACGCAGAATTAATCGGCGGCTCAAAACGCGAAGTTCAAATTCTGATAGACCGTGAAAAGCTTGCTGCCAGAGGGTTGACAACACTCGATGTTGTCCATGCAGTTAATTCAGCCGTCAAAACGATTCCGGTAGGCCGAATAAAAGAACTTGGAACTGAAATCGGAGTCGAGTTCAGCGGCGATGTTTCACACGTAGACGGTCTCAAAGAGCTTGAAATCAGCAACAAAAACGATGGGAAAATCATCTTTCTCAAAGACATTGCTGAAGTAAAAATGGCAGCGGCCGAACTCAGACAGATCGCTTTTTTTGAAAACGAACCATGTATCGCAATTAAAATTATCAAGCGCAGCGATGCAAACGCCGTTACTACCGTAACGAATCTGCAGAATTCCATTGCCAGAATCTCCGCAATTTTGCCGGCCGGCTGGAAGCTGAACTGGGTTTCCGACGATGCCAGATTTATTCAGGCAAACGCCAGCAGCGCCTGGGAAAACATTTTTCAAGGCATTCTCCTGACCGCACTTATTCTCTTTCTGTTTCTTTACAACTTAAAGATCCTGCTGATTGCGGGCATTACCATGCCCCTGAACATCGTCATCGGCTTTTTCTTCATGCAGTATCTGAACTATACGCTCAACCTGTCGACTCTTATTTCAATAGGTCTTTCGGTTGGCATCCTGGTAACCAATTCGCTGGTCGTATTAGAGGCTATAATGAAAAGGTTCGCCGAAACCGGCGACGCCAGACAAGCAGCAATAGAGGGAACCAGCGCCTCGACAATACCGGTTCTGGCAAGCAGTGGCACCAACATCGTCGTGCTTTTTCCCATCGCCAATATGGGCAGTATGGTTGGCCTGTTTCTGGAACCGCTTGCCACCACAATGTTGATCATGACAGCGGTATCGCTGTTCCTTTCATTCACCATCATCCCGTTACTCAGCTCGATTCTGTTGAAAAAGAATACGAACGAATCAGGACTGCTGAGAAAAATGGAAACAGGCTTCAACGGTTGGTTCAATCGAGTGACACAGTGGTATATGGATATGATAACGATGGCACAGAATAATAAAGTCGCCAGCGCCTTGTTCATAGTTGCATTTGTTGTGCTTATGCTGCATGCACTTTCGCTTGCTCCGCTTATCGGTGGCGGTTTCATGCCTACGGCAGACATGGGCAATGTAACCGTCAAGCTTGAGTTTCCGACCAGCTATGGCCTGGAGCAAACTCGACTGCGCACTCTTGAAGCGGTAAAGATTGCCAGAAGCCTGCCCGACGTTAACTCTGTTCTCAGCGCTGTTGGCAAGGTAGATGGCGGCTTTGGGCGCTCTTCTGAAGGGGTTTATCTTGCAGAAGTAAAGCTCAGAATAGCCGACAAGGACAAACGAAGTATTTCTATCGATGAGTTTCTCGCAAAAATCAAAAAAAGCTTCAGCACTTTTACCGATGCAATAGTTACAATCAGCATTCCGAGCCCGGCAGGTGGCAGCGAGGCTCCATTGCAGGTTGAATACAGCGGCGAAAACCTCAATGTTCTCGATCAAATTGCTACCACCGTAAAGACTGAAGCCGAAAACATTCCCGGCTTTACTTCTATGGATACCACGGTGCGCAGCGGCAAAAAGAAAATTAAAGTCATTCCGAAGCGTAATGTCCTCAGTGAATCGCAGATAGCTGCGGTAAAT
>JAKQQP010000473.1 GCA_029564115.1 Candidatus Rifleibacteriota bacterium
AATCCGAGCAGATAAAACGGGTAGGCGTCGTTGCCAGCTTTCGGTGCATGTTTTTGTAAAATTTCGAAGGCATCGTCGTCGAAACCAGCCTGTTCAAGAGCTGTCGCCATCGCGACGGCGACTGAGCCATCTTCGGGTGCCAGCTTCAGCGCCGCGGCAAGATAATCGGCGGCGACCTGTGGCTGTTTAAGCTCATTCAGGTAAATCAGACCGGCAATATACGGAGCCTGAAAATCCTGCGGATCGAGAGCCATAACGACCCTGGCGGCATTGATTGCTTCTGTTTCACGACCCTTTATACGGCGCAGAGCGATCAGGTAATTGCTCCAGAACCCCTTGCCGGATGGGACTTTTTCGCAGGCCTCAGCCAGCAGCCGGCGCGCCTGTTCGAATTCGTTGCGCTTCATCAGGTCGAGGGCGCGATTGTTGAGGTCAACTGCCGCATTATATTCATCAACCGGGCTTTCTTCATGGTCGATTTGGGGCAACTGGCTGATCTCGCGGGCTGTGTATCTCGGCACCACGGGAGTCGCAGGAAAAAAGCGTGACAGATCGGCCGCATCGGCAAAAGCCATGCTGCCGAAAAAGAAAAAGAGAGCCCCTGCGGCGGTTTTGATCGACAATCTCATGAAACTATCTTACCATCCTCATCAGCAGTTAACAACCATTTGCCGTTACCGCCAGCAATTCTCAGTCAACAGTCTGTTACTGGTTTTGGGTCGGTGTTTCGTCGGGGTTGTTTGCCTCATCCTGTATCTATATGGAGTTTCGAGTCTTTGCCAAGATAACTTTATAGTAAATGCTTAGATATCAGAATAATACAGAATCAGATATTGGGGTCCAGCTGGCGGCATGCGTCCGTGTCTGCCAGCTCTTCTTGTTCTTTCGCGTAGTCGAAAGCCGTTTTGCCAAAATTGTCTTTTATGGTTTTATCCGCACCGGCCTTGAGCAGTCGGTTAACTGCATATTCAAAGTATTCGCGTGACTCTTTATTTCGTTTTCCATGGCAGATGCCGACTGTCCACATCAGAGCCGTTTTGCCCTCATTATCGCGAGCATTGATATCAACCCCGGTCGCAAGAATGCAATCCATGCATTCCCGGGAAAAATACCGCCAATGATTGAGACTCTGCATCAGAACGCTTCTGCCGTTTTCAAGGCGTATGCCTGCATCGGCGCCTTCTTTAACCAGAGCTTCCATGGCATCAAGCTCATTTGCTTCTGCTGCATAATACAGGGCCGATTTGCCGAAATTATCGGTTTCATTTATATTCGCACCCGCTTCAACCAGGCTGGCTGCGATTTTGATAAACAGGCTACTGAAAGAAGACTTTATGGCTGCGTTCAACAATGCATTTCGTCCATCCTGATCTTTGCTCCCGATATTAGCCCCAAGCCCGATAAGAGTGGCTACCGTATTACTGTGGCCTTCAGTGGCGGCATAGATCAAGGCTGTTTTGCCAGTTTCGGTCGTTGCGTTTACATCGATTCCCATTTCTATGAGACGGCGTATCACTTCAGGAGTATTTCCGAAGTTTGCCGCATTCATAAGTGCGTCCAAGCCCAAAGAATCCCTGGCATGTATATCGGCTCCAAGTCTTACAAGCTCGGTCAGCATCTCGGGGTTTTCATTACAGGCAGCTGCCAGCAAAAAAGCGGTTCTGCCGTGCCTGGAATCCCGTTCATTTATATTGGCGCCGGCTTTGACGAGTATCTCCACAAAGGCCAGTGTATAAGGGAGCATAGCTCCATCCAGCAGGGGGGTATTCCCTAAGGTATCTCTTGCATTCACATCGGCCCCGGCATTTATAAGAATTTGCATGTTTTCGGGGCTGAGAAAACTATAGAACAAAGGAGTGCTACCGAAAGAATTCCTGGCATTGACGTCAGCGCCGGCTTTAAGCAGCATGCTCATGATAGCGGGGCTGGCATCACAAATGGCAGCGATATGTAACACTGTATGCTTGTTAAGAGCGCCAATAGCGTTTACATCAGCTCCAGCCTTGATAAGCGTATCAACAATTTCGGGATTATTTGTGCAGTTTATGGCACAGGCCAGAACCGGATATCCATACATATCCGTGCAGTTGAAGTCAATTTCGTTTTTCAGCAGTTTCTTCACCTCATCGACAGTCGTTTTATTCTCTCTGGCCTCAAAGAGCTTGATCATGGCCATGCCGTTTGTCTTGCCGTCCGCTTCAGAGCTGGCGACGATACCCGGCCAGTAAATCATGAAAATACCGAACAAAATTACGCACAAAGTCCGCTTCATCATTTTTTCCCCTGCGGCTTACGAATCTTGATGCCAAACCCACACGGAATCTCGCTGACTTTCTTGCCTGAGCTTTTATCTTTAATCTCTCTGTCTTTGCTGTTCAGATAACATCTGCTGCCGCCATCAAAAATAACTGCAGAATCAAAGCCGAGCTTTACAAGATTTTTTTGGATTTGCGCTCCGCTGATCTCGTTGCCCTGCTTTTGGTTTGTCTGGTTTACTGGCTTGGTGGTTACAATCACATAAAGTTGCCCCCTGCGCAAAGCAAAAACAGTGTGCAAGGTCTCTTTAAGCTGCTCCGACTGCCAGGCACTCGTTATCTTTTTTCCTTGTTTTGCAAGATCTGCTCGAAGCTGGTCGAACTTCTGCTCTTTTAAAATGTCACCGCCCAATAGACCTTTTCCATTGTTGATTATCAGTGCGCCGCCTGCCATAAGGCTTATCACTCTGTTATAGGACTTGCCTGGGTTATTAAAATTAACCGTTACGCCATCTTTATCATTGTTCGAAGTCAGGCCAATGGCATGGTTTCCATCTTTTAAAACGGCCAAAGCACCCCTTTTGGAAACCTTCGGAAGCGTTGCCTGATGCTCCAGCTTTCCGTCGATGATTATTGTTCCGAGAGGTTTTTTATCGTAAAAGAAAGTGCCGTTGACTACGATATCGTATTTATCGCCGACTATGATTTTGTCAAGTTTATCATCTGCTTCTCGACCGCTGAGGCCTGGATTACAGAGCAGAATGTCGAGTTTATCAACCGCTTCGGCCGTATACCCGAGTTTTCTGAGGGCAATGAGCGTCTTTTCAATCTCATCAGCAGGCGCTTTCTCGTGTGAAGAGGAAGTCTTTGGAGCTGCCGAAAAAAGGCTGAGGTTGAAGACCCATTGCTCTTCAAATTTTTTGAGTTCCTTGTTCAGCCTTGTCTGCAGGTCGGCTAAATGTGTCTTTTTCTCTTTGTCAGACATGCCATGAGCGATAGCGAATTTTTCGGCCTGAGCTTTTGCGCCGGCATGTCTGGAAAGCAGACTGGCCTTGTCTTCTACATGAAGCTTTTCGGCTAGCGTGAGTGGATGTTCATTTGGGTTCACTTTGTATGAATCTTTCAAACACGCCACAAATATCTCTGCTTCAAGTAATTGCTCGGCAGAGATGTTGCCGGGATTGTTGTTTTTTTCAGCAAGCAACAGAGTTGCATTTTCCAGGAGTTCAGCAAACTTCTGCTTTTCTGCAGACATGACATTTCCTCATTTTCTCACTGTTTATGCGGTTAAACGCCTGTGTTTCACTCAGGATATATTATCAATGTTTCGTTGGCAAACACGCTGCAAAAAGTCGAATTCCCTGTCATACTGAACTTCAATGAGAATAACTTCGCCCTTATGGTTCTTGCACTTTAAATCGAGCCTGCTGGCTTTGCCTCTGGCTGATTCTTTGTTGCTTTCACTTTCGAGAATTTCGACGACAGTAATATCTTCGAATAGCAGCTCAGATAAAAAGCCCTCAAAATGTCAAAATTGGCCTTACTGCGTAAAAGCCTTTTCATCGCCCAGTCAAAGCCGATCAGTTTTCGAGCCGAAGCCATTGCCTGCTCCTCAAGTCATCCCCGGATCAGTATAGCTCTTTTCCTCGAGCCGGGTCAACAACACGATAATCCCGACAGCAATCTCATCGCCAAGGCCTTAGCTCCACGCTTTCCCCCTTCGGGGACAAGCGCGGGGTGACGTGGAGACAGCTGATTTTGCATGCTCAATGCTGACAGAGGACTAGTCAGACTGGATTTCGAGACGTTCATAGAATACTGCAAGCTCTTTCGGGTCAGGCTTTGCAAAACACAGTTTCTTTTTTGCATATTTGAAAAAGGGAAACAGACCGAATGCCTCGCCGCCGTCACGTGAGAGCAGAACCACTTCACCAACCGGCAGATCGAGAGTCGGTCGCTTGTCAGCCGCCAATGCACGGGCTTCGGGGCCGCTGAGATCGGCAAAGGGTTCTTTTGCGCCGGGCGGCGTCTTCATCACGATCAGATTGTTCAGAATGGATTTTACACCGCGCAGAATATCGGTAAGGCCTTCTATAGCCTGCGGCACGCTCTCAGACAGCGGCTCGACCGGCTCCCGCAGGAACTCTTTCAGTTCACGCAGCA
>JAKQQP010000474.1 GCA_029564115.1 Candidatus Rifleibacteriota bacterium
TCCAGCTGCGAAAATCGCAATATTTCGTCAATCATGCTTTGCAGGTGATTCGAATTCAAAACTATCTGGGCTGCGATTTCCTGAGCTTTCTGCGGCGTAATGTGACTTGCCGGGCCAGAAGTGCTGCTGAGAATCTGGCTGTATCCCTTGATCGCAGTCAACGGCGTTTTCAACTCATGGCTCATCATTGCCAGAAACTGCGATTTGGTTTTATTTGCGGCCTCAGCCTTTTCTTTTTCGAGAATCAGCTCGCGCTCCGTTTCTTTTCGCAGTCTGACCTCACTTTCAAGCTCGCCGATAATCCTCTGTTTCATTTCGCTTTCGGCCTTAGAACGCAGAAGCTCTTCAAGAGCACTTTTGATGCTGGTTTCCATCCTTCTGTAGACTTCCATGCCCTGACTGGGGCCAAAGATTTCGATCAGGGGCAGGGAAGGGGGCAGCATGCTTTCTTTCATGCCGAAGATGGTACTGATAATAATCTCTGTGTGCCTGATGCCCAGAGCTGCCAAAATGTAGCCCAGTGCAATTACAATATGAACCGGGTGCGCAGCGATTTTTTCGATTGGCAGGCCGATGAACAGACCAGAGTAGACGGCGCAGCCAACACTGAGCATGCAGCAGCCAAGGCTGACCAGACGGGCTGAATGAAACAGCCGGCCCTGAGCATGCTTCCAGAGATAGAGGCTTACAGCCGAAAGATAGCCGATGCCGACCGCATAAATCAGACCGAAAAGAACTTCCTTGATATTGGGTGCGGCAATGGTTCCGGTTATGATCCCCGGGTTCATCAGAACCGGAATAAAAAAAGAAGATAAAATAAAAACGGCATGGAACAGCCATGGTTGCTGGCGAAATTCGACCCGGCAGACTCTGCCGAAAAGATGAACGCCAGGCAAGGCGAAAAGTATGGCAAACATGAAAAACAGATTGGTAAAAACACTCTGTTTAAGAGGCGCTATATCAAATATCCAGAACAGGTAATCGATAAGATTGCCGCCGGCAGCACAGCAGAGAGAGATGTTCAAAAACAGCGTGGCATCACGG
>JAKQQP010000475.1 GCA_029564115.1 Candidatus Rifleibacteriota bacterium
AATCGGCGCGGCTGTTGTCGAGAAGAATCTCGCCAAGTTCCTTGCGAATAATTTCACCGCAGAACTCTATTTCGCGATCAAAGACACTGACATCGGCAGCAGTGCGCGAAATACGAGCCATGCCGTTCAGCAGACCACCAAGCAGCACGAAAAGCACCGCCAGCAGCGCCAGAGATACAAGACTTTCGACAAGCGTAAAACCACCAGCAGTTTTTTTCGGTCGTTGTATCATGACCCCTGAGCCGCCCCTGGCCGGTATAAAGGCCTGGTTATTTCTCATCATTGCCGACCTTCTTTTGCTTTCGAGGATGCTGGTAAAGAAGTGTTTCGAAAGAAACCTGGTCGTTTTCCCAACCCTGCTGCCAGGTTACGTTCAGGCGGTAACTGAACAGGCCGGGCGGGCGATTGGCCATTTCTGCCGGAGCTGCAACCGTTTCGTTCCAGCCATAGCCAGGGAATTCAGCTCCGAAAACACCTGAACGATGACCAATGACCAGAGACTCTGACTGAGACTGCACCAGACGGCGCCAGGCGAGATTACGGGCCAGCGAAGCATTGCGGGCCCTGACCAGGCGACGGGTCAGATAGTTGGTTCCCTGTGACAGGGCGCCGGTGACGAGCGTCAGAATTGTCAGTGCCAGCAGCACTTCGACGAGCGTAACGCCGGTTGTTTTCTTAGCGTGCATTCTTAGCAGCTTTCGACGAAGTAAACCGGTCGGCTTCTCTGATCAGATTGGCGTCATAGGCTCTGAGGCGCATGATTCTGGTTTCGCCGGTTTCGTCATCAAAAAAACGCAACAGCGGCGTCTCGCAAAAACCCTCAGGCATTGTCTGCCAGCCCTTTTCTGGCCATTCCAGGCTGCAACCGGCCGGTTGGGCGACCGGGCGTAACAGAACGCTGGCGACCGGGGTAAAAGTCGCGTTTTCTTCTTTGAGGGGCACAAGCTCGTTGTTTTCGTTGCGCTGAATCCGGTAGCGGCGGCCTTCATAGACCGACTGTTCGAAGGTTTCGCGGCAGAGCAGCGAAACGTCGAAAACGAATTGGTCAAGACGGTCTCGGCGAATAAAAGCGGCAGCCGAGGGAAGAATAACGCCGGCCAGCATCGACAGAATGCCGAGAACGACTAGCAGCTCGATGAGGGTAAAGCCCCCTGCCCTATTTGCGGCCAATGTTCCAGTTTTCGACATCGGCAAATTCGCCGTCTCCACCCTGCACTCCATCTTTTCCGTAGCTTACCAGGTCAAATTCGGGCAGTTTGACGCCAGGCGAAAGGTAGATAAAATCGTTGTCCCATGGGTCTTTGGGCAAAATCCCCTTTTCGAGATACGGACCTTTCCATTTTGCGGGCTGCGGTTCGCTGGTCGGCTTAACTACCAGAGCCTTGAGCGTCTGTTCTGTGGTCGGGTAAAAGCCGTTATCCGCGTAATACAACGCGAGAGCGTTTTCGAGACTGCGAATCTGCACTTCAGCAGTCTGACGTCGAGCATCTTCGGTTCTGCCCATCATACGCGGCAGAACAAGCCCGGCCAGCAGGCTGAGAATGACGAGAACGACCAGCAATTCGATCAGTGTAAAGCCGCCACGCAAAGCTTTCATGTGACCGCACCTCCGTAACAATCATTGTCTTTCGCTGCATGATACATCAGCAGAGCGACAGTTACAAGCAAGCAGATATGGTGGTCAGTGGTCAGTGGAAACTGGATAGAAGGCAGGCGGTGAGCGAGAACTGTCACTGCGAGCGCAAGCGAAGCAGTCTCATGCAACAAAGAGATCGCTTCGCTTCGCTCGCGATGACAGATATCCTACTTTGCGATGACAGATTATTGACGGGTGACGGTAGATAATTTGCTGTGGTAAAAGAATGTGTCTGGTCGGGTGAGCAGGCTTGTGGTAGAATTTGCCCATGCCGGAAGAAAATAACCAAAACCCTGAATCTTTAAGCCCTGAGACTGCTGACGGGCAGCCGGGCAGCCCGGACAACCAGGCAGCCGCTGCTGCTCCTGCCGAGACGCCTGCACCAGAGACCAAGATCAGCCTCGAAGACGATCTGGCACAGCTCGACAAACTCAACCTGCTGCGGGCGGTACTGCTGCGTCTGCAGGGTGGCCGTCACCCAAACGCTGAGATAGACGCTCTGCTGAAAAGACGCCTCGATTTAAGGGCTGAAGATTTTCAGGGGCCTTATGCTGTAAGGCTCATATGCACCGTGATGATGATCTTTCTTATCTGTATCATTTTCTGGGGTGTGATCTGGCTTTTCTCCACAGCTTTTCAGTTGAACTATTTTGTCAGATTGATGTCTGCCGGCATTGCGACTTTGCTGGCAGCTGCAGCTGGGATCGCAATTTTCCACCCGGCTTCGATACCCGACGAGAAGCAGGTTAAAGAGGCAATCAGCAGGCGCCTGGCCGAGCTTAAAAATGAGGGAAATGATGCTGCGCCGCCACCTGCCCCCGAAAGCTCCGAAACCAGATCAAACGGAAAAACCAACGGGAGTTTGAAAACAAAAACCGAAAAGACCGCTGTTTCAGACACCCCGGATCAATCTCTGAATACCACCGAAGAAGAAAAGATTCAGGCCGAAAGTAAACAAGAATGACCGTGCCTCTGGCGAAACAGATAATCAAGACTCTTTTAAAAAAATACCCGGCTCCAGAATGCGCTCTGCATCACGAAACGCCTTGGCAACTGCTGGTTGCAACCATATTATCGGCTCAATGCACTGATAAAAGAGTAAACATGGTCACTCCAGCCCTTTTCAAAAAATTCACCACGGTTAAAGATTTTGCTCAAGCCGCTCAAGAAGACGTCGAAACCGCGATTCATTCAACCGGTTTTTATCGCAACAAAGCCAAAAACATCATTGCCTGCGCCAGAGCACTGCTGGAACGACACAATGGTAAAATCCCGGAAACCCTTGAAGAGCTTACCGCCTTGCCCGGTGTCGGGCGCAAAACTGGCAGTGTGATTCTTGGCACCGCCTTTGGCAAAGCAGAAGGAATAGTCGTAGATACCCATGTAATGAGACTTTCAAAAAGGATGGGCTTCACCAGACATACAGATGCGGCAAAAATCGAGCAGGATCTGATGAAAACAGTCGATAAAAAACACTGGATAACTTTTTCACATCTGCTGATTCTACATGGCCGGGAACGCTGCCCGGCACGCAAACCCGATTGCGCAAACTGCGAAATCGGGCAGCTGTGCCCCAGAATACTTCACTGATCGAGACACTTTATCAATCCACAAATCGGTATTTCCAGCCAGTTCGGGCGGTTGTTCAACTCATATGAGAATTCATAAACAGCTTTTTCAAGACACAGCAGCCTGAGAATTCTATTCAATTGCCGCTTATCAGACGGAACTGATCGACAACCGGAAGTTTCATTGGCATAGCCCATCAAAAACCTTTCGGTCACTGATGCTTCCCACTCGTTGATCAAAAGGGAAACGGCCTCGAATGTTTCAGGTTTTTCCTGGCGAATTTTTCGACGTACCGTTTCACTCGCATAGCTGAATGACCTGAGCATTCCGGCAACGTCGCGAAGCGGGCAACACTTCCTGCTTCTTTCCTGCGGCGAACGAGCCGGTTCTCCTTCAAAATCTATGATGACAAAATCGTTTGCAACAATCAGAATCTGCCCAAGATGAAGGTCGCCATGGTGCCGAGTTTTAAAAAGTCTTTGCCCGCGGGGAATAAAACTTCTGATTTTTTCAGCAAACCTGGTTTCCATGCTGATGAGCTTCTTCACCATTCCTTGTAATTCAATCGAAAAAGAAGTGACAAGTTGCTTCATCCTCACGAGAACTTTGCCAAGATCTTCTTCAATCGATGCTGCCAAAGTTTCCCATTCCTGATCTTCGATTTCTTCAGGCATAAATTCAGAAACTTCGCTGTCTTCAGACAGAACCTTATGCATAGCACCAATACGCCGACCGAGTAATTCCATCTTTGCCAGATAACCTTCATGCAGGTTTTCCAAAACAGGGCTATCGCCACCTTCGCCATGTGGCAGGCCTGGCAGGTAAACTTCGAAAAACCGATACAGATAATTCAACGTAAAGCTCCAGCTGTCGCTCTGGTTATCGATAAACTCCTGAAGAATGCCAAGAGCGATGGTTGTACCATCATCCCGCACCAATTCGACAGCGCCGGCAACCCGTGCAATATGGCTGAAGCAACCTGATTCGGTGAGGAATCTTCCCATCTGGAGCTCGGGGTTCTGCCCCTCAAAAACCTGTCGATAAATTTTAAAAATAAATTTTTCATCAAAAAACACAGAAGTGTTGCTTTGCTCGACAACAGGCCTTCGAATTATCATTTCAGAGATGCCATCAAAAGAATCGAGCAACGACGTGTGAGAAAATTTCAAAATTCCGCCTTTAACCGGAATTTCAAAGTCATTTTTCATACAGCTCAACATCGACTTACAAAACTCATCACTGCCAATAGAATCGATAAGATACCCCATCTCGTTCTGTTGTCTGGCCTTGGCAATCATCCAGGCATTGGTCATTTTCATCGAATCCCCGTCCCACTTGAGATGATAAGGGAAAAAATAGTTCTGGCAGCTGCCATCATCAAATGCCACACGGAAGAATGCAAAAATCCAGGATGGATGCCCGGGGAGCGAGATAATTTCAGCAAATTCCTGAGAAATTCCAGAAATTTGCCGACCTTTTCCGGCAAACCATCGCTTGCGAACGCTGTATTGTAAAACAGCCTCAATAAGCAGCTTTTCACGCCTACGATCGAGAAGAAGCTTCTGTAGCCCTGCCAACTGCTTTTCGCCGGCCTGCGTTCGAAAAACCAGCACCGGCACTTCATGAAAAGCGAGTTCATCGAGATTATGCCAGGCCGGGCCACTTATTCCGGCAAGAAGCTCAAACCAATAAAACCCGTAACTGGCCAGACTCAGCTGGTAGGGCTCATCTGAAATAGTCGGGAAAGTGGTTCTTCCAAGCATTTCGACGGGAGTGAAGCCCTTGAACTTCTGTAGTTCAAGATGAACCGGCTGCGCCGAACGCGAAAGATTGGCGACACAAAGAATATTCGTGCCATCAAAACTACGAATAAATGCCAGAATATTACGATTTGCGGGTTTTATAAATTCAAGACTTCCTTCGCCGAAAGCCTTAAAACGCTTTCTCACCGCAATAATACGCTTCATCCAGTTCAACAGTGAGGAAGGATTACGAGTCTGAGACTCGACATTGACTGCCTGAAAGCCTGCGATCGCCTCCATTACTGGCGGCAGAAACAGTCTCTCCGGGTCAGCCGAAGAAAAACCGCCGTTTCGATCTGGTGTCCATTGCATTGGCGTGCGCACGCCATTACGATCGCCAAGAAAAAGGTTATCCCCCATTCCGATTTCGTCGCCATAATAAATAACCGGAGACCCGCAAATAGACAAAAGAAGAGCATTCATCAGCTCAATTTTTGCGCGATTGTATTCCATGAGAGGTGTCAGGCGACGGCGAATACCGACATTGATTCTTGCCCGACGGTCACTGGCATAGGTTTCATACATATAGTCACGTTCTTTGCTGGTAACCATTTCGAGGGTCAACTCGTCATGATTGCGCAGGAATACTGCCCACTGACAATTTGAAGGAATTTCCGGCGTCTGTTTCAAAATTTCCACGATCGGATAACGTTCTTCCATGGCCAAAGCCATATAAATACGTGGCATCAGAGGAAAGTGAAACGACATATGGCACTCATCGCCATCACCAAAATACTCGGCTGCATCTTCAGGCCATTGATTGGCTTCTGCAATAAAAATACGGTTTTTATAGCGCTTATCCATCTCGCGGCGAAAAATTTTGATTATTTCATGGGTTTCAGGCAGATTTTCGCAGTTGGTTCCATCTTTTTCGCAAAGATACGGAATAGCGTCAAGCCTGAGGCCATCAACTCCCATATCCAGCCAAAACTTCATGACCGAAATGATTTTTTTTATCACCTGAGGATTTGCAAAATTCAGATCTGGCTGATGCGAAAAAAAGCGATGCCAGTAATATGCTCTGGCAACTGAATCCCATGACCAGTTAGAAGTTTCGGTATCGGTAAAAATTATCCTGGCATCTTCGTATTTTTTATCATCGTCGTTCCAGACGTAAAAGTTACGTTTATTTGAGCCTTTACGGGCTCGACGAGCTTCCTGAAACCAGGGGTGTGCGTCTGAAGTATGGTTGACGACGAGTTCAGTTATTACCCTGATATTTCGCCGGTGCGCTTCACGCAGAAAACAACGAAAATCTGCAAGGGTTCCATAATCGGGATGAACATCGAAATAGTCAGAAATGTCATAACCATCATCACGCAGAGGAGATGGATAAAACGGAAGCAACCAGATGGTGTTTACTCCGAGATCCTGAATATAATTCAGTTTGCCGGTTAAGCCGATGAAATCACCAATTCCGTCGCCATTACTATCGCAGAATGCTTTCACATGAACTTCGTAAATAATGGCATTTTTAAACCAGAAAGGATCATCTGCCAACGCCACTCTCGCTGATTTTTTGTTCATTTTACCTCTCCCTGCCGAGGTTATAAAACAACCTCAGCATCATTTATTTCAAAAAAATAACTCATAACCCGGTTCATCAACAGATAGAAAATTTTACCTGCAACTATTTTGAAACAAGACCACTGCGCCGGCAGGCAAACACAGAGTATTGGCCGTTTTTTCGAAACTTCTGTTCTGCAAAAGCAGCTTTAATTTTGATAAATTGGCAATTTTAAACCGTCCTGGCCCAGGTCCCCCATTTATAAACATTTGCAGACGACCGAAATTATAAATATAAAGTTTCAGATCCTTATCAACGATCATAAAGCGCCGCTTTTTCGCCCGAATATCGGCAATAAACTCTTTCCTCAGGCTTATCAGGCGACGATACCACGCAAACATTTCGTCATGTGGGGCATTGTGAATTTCTTCCCAGGCAAGCACACTTTTAAGAAAAGTCTGTTGGCTCTGCGGATCAGGAATTTTCGCCTTGAAGTCGCGATACTCGGGAAACTCTCGGATACGCCCCCTCCGAACGGCATTTGCGAGTTTTGAATCAGTATGATCGGTAAAATAAAGAAAAGGAGATGAAGAAGCCCATTCTTCGCCCTGAAATATCAGAGGAACAAAGGGTGACATAAAAAGCAAAGCGGCAGCAATCTGACAGTATTCACACGGAATGATGTGACACAGTCTTTCTCCAAAAGCACGATTACCCACCTGATCATGATTCTGAGCAAAAACCACATATCGCCACAGAGGTATTTTCTCAGCTACGCGCCCATGGTTTCGTTTTCTGAACCTGGAATACTGCCCGTCATATACAAAGCCTTTTTTCAGGCATTTTTGCAGGTCAGCGGCGCCACAAAAATCCTGGTAATATCCATGCTTCTCACCAGTCAGCATAACATGCAGAGCATGATGAAAATCATCCAGATACTGGGCAGACAAGCCATAACCGCCTGATTTAAACGGTTTAACGAGCCTTGGATCATTCTGATCACTTTCAGCGATCAGAATGAAGTCTTTTCCAGTTTCTAAAGTCAGTTTATTAACCTGGGCCTGCAATTCTTCAAGAATATGAGTCACAGAAAAATCATAAATCTGGTTAACAGCGTCTAGACGCAGACCGTCGAAATGAAAATCGCGAAGCCACATCAGGGCATTTTCAATGATAAAGCGGCGAACCTGGTCACAAAAGGCGCTGTCAAAATTTACCGCCTCACCCCACGGAGTATGGTATCTCCCCGAAAAATACGGCCCGAAGTGCCCAAGATAATTGCCATCAGGGCCAAGATGATTGTAGACAACATCGAGTATAATCGCCAGACCACGGGCATGACAGGCTTCGACCAGTCGTTTTAATTCAATGGGGTTGCCATAGTGGCAATGCGGCGAATATAATCCCACCCCATCATAGCCCCATCCATGTTTGCCGGGAAACGCGGCAACCGGCATAAGTTGAACATGAGTGACGCCAAGATCGACGAGATGATCAAGACGTTGATGAATAGCTGCAAAAGTGCCTTCGGGCGTGAAGGTTCCAGTGTGAAGTTCGTAAATAACAGCATTTTCAAGCGACGGGGCTTTCCAGTCTTTATCGGTCCAGATGAAAGAATCCTGCCAAAGCTGCGAACGACCGTGAACACCTTCAGGAAGGAAATGCGAAACGGGCGGCGGAAAAGGCCCTTTACCATCTATTTTGCATGAATAAAGCGGCGAATCGTCGCCAATAGCCACATCGAGCTGCCAGAAACCATAGTTGTCGGGTCGCATCTGCAGCTCTTCACCATTTATAATAATTTCGACCATGTGAGCAACGGGAGCCCATATCCGTATTGTTCTCATCTGACCTTTTCAACTCCATTTTTAACAAGAACCGCAACCGGAAATTCATGCAGCAGCGCCTTTATTTTATGGGTACCGTCGTGACAGATTGCCCCGGTGAACACATTCTGCCATTCGCCCTCGCCAAGAATTACACGAGTGTTATCCCATTGATTTTTGGGTTCAAAATGCTGCAGGGGAACAACCACCAGTATTTTTCGGCCACGTTCAAAAGCAACGACATTATCAGAACAGCTGCCGAGTATTTCCACCGGTCTGTAGCTGTCTGGCTCATTCAAAACCGGAAATTTTCGCCGCAATTCGAGCAGCTTCTTTATTACAAATAACTTTGGCAAACCCTCTTCGTAAGTTTGTAAAATATCTCGAAAATCACAGTTTTCAACTTTTCGCAGTAAAAGCTGCATTTGTCGAAAATCGACCGGCCGGCGGTTGTCCGGGTCGACGAGGCTGTTATCCCATATTTCATTCCCCTGGTAAATGTCAGGCAAGCCCGGCACAGTCAATTTCAACGTCAACTGCGACAGCGAATTAAATCGCCCCGGTATAATCAATGGTCTGACAAACTCCTCAAAAGATGCAACAAAATCAGTGTCATCAAAAATTCTACTGATAAACAATTTAAGATCTTCTTCGAACTTATTATTCTGACGAGCCCAGCTTGAATGAACTTTCGCCTCTCTTACGGCTTTTTCCATGTAAGAAGTTACGCGCTGCAGGCTTATCGGCCACGTGCCAACAAGTGTCTGGTAAAAAAGATATTCAGTATTGGCATCCAGAATACTTCCAACTTTATATTTTCGATTCATCCCCATCCATTTTTTGACAGTATCGAACCACCTGTCCGGAATTTCGCTGAGAAGATTCAGCCGGGCACGAACATCTTCACTGCGCTTGGTGTCGTGAGTTGAAGTGGCTAACATTGTCAGCGGCCATTTTTTGGCAACATTCTCGCACCATCGATGAAATTCAATTACAGAAACATGCGGCGAAAAAGGGTGTCCACCAACCTCATTAACTGAAATAAGCGGGTTATAAATATAAAACAGGGTATCTTCAAGACTTTTTGCCATCACCGGCCCGGTAAACTGCTGGAATCTTCTGACAAAAAGACTTTCTCTTTCTCCACGAAGCTTCAACAAAAAAATATCAGCAAGAAAGTCGAATATATAGTCTCCGTGATCAGGTCGACGGGTTTTGGCAAGCTTAATGGCTGCCTGAATGTTTTCTCTGTCAGCATGGCTTACCTGGCCGGTTTCCGGCTGAATATAAGTTCGGTATACAGAAAAAGCAGCGGCAACTTCTGTAACTGCCTGCGATAGCTGAATTGAAGAGAAATCACGGTATCGGCGGTGATTTTCACATATTTGAGCCAGGTCGCTTACCAAACGGTTGATTTCGCTGCTTAAAAGATCTTTGATCACTCTGATTTTTTTCTGATGCACAAATTCGTCGTAGACAACCCGATCCCCAACAATCTGCTGCCAGTTATGCTGCAGTTTTTTCAATCCCTCCGGGTTGATAAACAAACCGTTCACCATATTAAGAAAATCGTAGCCGGTAGTGCCGGTAACCGGCCAGACAGTGTTGAGCTCTTCGCCACGAGCGAGAATTTTTTCTGCAAAAATTAAAGATTCAGGGCAAGAGCGGCGCAGGTGAAAAAAATAAGCCGACGGATCGAACATGCCATCCGAGTGATCAACACGAAAGCCATCTATTTTTCCGGCCTTCTCCAATTGAAAGACCAGTCTGTGGGCATCTTCAAAAACCTGCTCTTCTTCAATTCTAAGGCCTACCAAAGAATTTATATTGAAAAAGCGCCGATAACCAACCTGATATTTAGAAAGTTGCCAGAATGCCAGCTTGTAATTCTGCTGGCCGATAAGTTCATCGAGCAAATCATAATCGTCATTTATCGAATCGACAGCCGCATTCACCGCCCCTATAAATTCAAGATTTCCACAATAAAACTTGAGCATATCGTTCAAAACTGCCTTGTCGCGCATTCTTCTGTTGATTTTTTCAACATCGCGTGAGGCAGCATGCGGAAGAGCATAAAATGCGTCGGCCATAAAACCCAGCTCTCTCAAACCGCTTTGCTTAAAGGCCATGTCAAGAATGATGGCTATAGAACGCGGAGCCACCGGAAAAATATGATCATAATAGTTCAGAGTGAATCGTCCAAAATCATGTTTGAGCTTGAATTCTCCAGCTTCTAAAACAATACCGTAATGATCGCCAAGAACAGGCAAAAGAATAAGGTTGCTGAAATGCTCAGATTCAAGACCCCAGTCAACATCAAAATACCGGGCAAAATTGCTTGAAGGGCCGTTTTCAAGAACATCCCACCACCATGGGTTTTCTGAGGCGCAAAGAGCCATGTGATTGGGTACAATGTCGAGAATGACGCCCATGCCAATTTCGTGGAGTTTTGCCACAAAATCGTCAAATGCGGTAAATCCCCCCAGCTCTGCATTCAAGCGACTGTGATCAACGACGTCATAACCATGATCACTGCCTTTTACTGCCTGCAGACAAGGCGAAAGGTACAGATGACTGATCCCCAAAGAATGAAAATACTGAATGAATTCTTTCGCTTCAGTAAAACCAAACCCAGATCTCAGCTGAAGGCGATAAGTCGCCACAGGAGTGAATTTCATTCGATTTCCCTCCCCTCTCTCATGGCAAAAACTTTTTATTCTGCGAGAAGTTTTTGCATCGCAAGCTCGTATTGGCTTGCATCAAAGCCAATTACGATATGTATTATTTCTCCATCGCAAATCATTACCCCTCTCGCTCCGGTGTTTATAAGTTCTTCTCGGTCGAGCCAATCTTTATTGCGTAATTTTATGCGCAGCCTGGTTGCAGCACAGGAAGAAACCGACAATATATTTTCACTGCCACCAAGGGCGATCAACCATTTCTCACATCTGGCAAGAATTAGAGGGTCAGTTTCCAGTGAAGGCGAATCTTCGCAATTTGCTTCGGGCAATACCACTTCGTCTTCTATATCAACGGGCTTTTCAGCAGTTTTCTGCGTTACTGAATTATCGTCTTCTTGAATCGACACTGCATTTTGCGACTCAACAGCCCCGCCAACCTTTTTCAACGCCGAGAACAAATTACTGAAAATTTTCTTCATCAGGCTTCGCCACTCTTTCTTCAATCAGTTTTTTAAATGCCTGGCGCACAGAGACAGCATCGCTCATTCTGACAGCTTCGCGCACCAGTCTGACACATTTTGCTTCAGACAAACGGCGAGCGATGTCCTTAACAGTCGAAACGGCCGAAACATTGAGACTCAATTTATTGATTCCCATGCCGATGAGGGCGGCAATGCCCTCAATATCAGCTGCAAGAGCACCACAGGCACTTACTTCAATTTTCCGTTTGCGAGCAGCTTCGGCAACTATGGTCATCAGACGCAACACGGCCGGATGCATGGGGTCCAGCTGCCCCCCAATTTGGGGGTGATTACGATCGATCGCCATTGCATATTGGGCGAGATCACCTGTTTCGATCACAAAAAAATCTGTTTCTGCGGCAAAAACGTCGGCAAGAAGAGCAGCCGAGGGTATTTCCATTACAACTCCTGATTTTACGGGTGTAACGCCTATCTCCCCTGCAGCGCGGCACAAAAGTTCAGCAGCCTGACGCAGCTCAGAGATATCGGCAATCATTGGAAAGGCTACCCTGACATCAAATTTTTGAGATACCCGCAAAATAGCACGCAATTGAGTGACAAATATTTCTGGTCGATTCAGACTGGCTCTGATGCCCTTCTGGCCAAGAGCGGGATTATTTTCTTCAGAAACCACCAGGCAAGGTGGGATTTTACCGTCGATATCAAGCGTTTTGATAATTATCGGTTTGTCTTTGGCCATGGTCTCGGCGATTTCGAGGTAAGCTCTGTACTGCTCGTCTTCGGTCGGGGCAACGACACGATTCACGAACAGAAATTCGGAACGCAGCAGACCTATACCAGCAAACCCAGAATTGGCCGACTGCTTCGCCGAAGAAATATCGCCAATATCAGCAAAAACTTTGATTACAACGCCATCTGTGGTCGCAACAGGTTCTTCGACACCAGGCGCGGTCTGACTTTCTTCCCCAGACTGGGTTTGTTCGGCATAAAAGTCTTCTTCGACTGAAAGCTCGTGGACTTCGCTGAGATCAAATTCATTTTCTTCGATAGAAAAGAGAATTCGCAACACTCTTTTGCCAACATTGAGCAAATACCTGGCTCGCCTGGCAAACACTCTGTCGTTAAGCGTTTGAAGCTTTTCAGCGTAGTTGTTAAAGGCTCTGTTCCAGGCGTATGGTGCGCTTTTACCAGAAATTATGGAGCGTTCAACGAGTTTAAGAAGCTCCGGGTCGTCGAGAAGCTCTACCTGAGCCGCAAATACAGCCGCTTTTTCATGGTTTCCTGCCCGTTTCAACTTGTCTTCAATGGCTGACAACTGCAGTGTTGCCCGTTTGATAGCGTTATTGAACTCTGACTGCTCAAACTTATTGCCCCGGCCATCTTCAACAATATTGAATTTTTCGGGCTTTAACACGGCTGCCTGAACAGTATTTCGCGGTTCATGAATCTCAAAAGTCTGTCTGGCAACCTGTGCCGGGATCACAGAAAAAATAACGTCAGTTCCGGCATCGACGCTACCGCTATTTTTGACAATACCACTGACAGAATCTGGGTTTGCAATAACAATCTGTGTCAAAAGACTTTTGGAATTCGTTGCCACAAAATCAGCATCGAATTTTATCAATTCCTGGCCGACAGCAACCATCTCGCCCTCTTTTACGAGAGCTTCGAACCCGTTGCCTTCGAGTTTAACCGTATCCAGACCAATATGAACAAGTATTTCGATTCCGTGCGGGGTCTTTATGGTGAGGGAATGAGCCGACTTGTGCAGTTGTAAAATTTCGCCGGCAACCGGAGCCTTGAGAACAGCGCTCACCGGATCGATGGCCAACCCGTCACCAGCAAGTTTTTGTGCGAGGATGGTGTCCGGGAAAGTTTCTATTTCCGTTATAAAACCGGAGAGAGGTGCAATTATCTCGAGACGCTCTGCAAAAACTTTTTCACTCATCATGGTGCTCCACGTTTATTTATCTGAACCATGGTAACAGAGAAAATTCAAAGTTTCCAGAAAAGCGTAGCGGCAAAAGAAGTTTAAAGAACAATGAGATTGCTTCGCTTGCGCTCGAAATGACAGAAAAAAAACACCCCGGCGGACCGGGGTGTTTTTTTGAGAGCTGGAGCTGATTACTTGAGGGCAACCTTGGCGCCGGCTTCTTCGAGTTTCTTTTTCATCATTTCGGCATCAGCTTTGGTGAGGCCTTCTTTGAGGGTCTTCGGAACTGCATCTACCAGGTCTTTGGCTTCTTTGAGGCCCATACCGGTCAATTCGCGAACGACTTTGATAACGTTGATCTTGTTAGCACCGTTGTTTTCGATGACGACGTCAAATTCGTCTTTTTCAGCAGCGGCGGCTACGGGGCCGGCAGCTACCATAACGGGGGCAGCGGCGGTTACGTCGAATTTTTCTTCGATAGCTTTAACAAGTTCAGAAAGTTCGAGAACGGTCATCTTTTCGATAGACTCGAGAATCTGTTCTTTAGTCATTTTATAAACTCCTTATAAGTCTTATGCAAAAATCAGGTTATAATCAGGCAGCGGGGGCTTCGGCCGGAGCAGCACCAGTAGCTTCTTCTCTTTTCTTGCGAAGAGAGTCGAGAACGCCGGCGAGTTTGCGGATCGGGCCCTGAACTGCGGAAGCGACCATAGCATAAAGTTCTTTGCGGCCGGGGATTTTGGAAAGGGCAGTCAGCTGATTGACATCAAGCGTCTGACCATCCATGAAACCAGCTTTGAAAGTGAACTTTTTGGCCTTGTCAGCAAAGTCGAACAGAGCTTTAACGGGGGCGATGGGGTCGTTGTAACCAAAAGTTACAGCGGTATTACCCTTCATGTGACCTTCGAGCTCTTTCATCGGGGTATTGTGCAGAGCGCGGCAGAGCAGAGTGTTTTTAACGACTCTCATTTCAGAACCGGTTTCACGCACAGCTTTGCGCAGAGCGGTAATTTCAGAGACTTTAACGCCTTCACAGCTAGCGAGAACAACTACCTGAGCTTTAGCGAGCTTTTCCTGAAATTCTTTTACGTAGGCTTCTTTTTTGGAAATATCTTTCAATGTTTTCACCTCCTTGAGGGGGGATAAAAAAACCGTTTCCGGCCAGAAACCGGAAACGGTTCGATAATAATATCGTACTGTTATCCAGTCTCGGCAGGGAGGCGGTTAAGCCAATTACACATTGACCTGCGGTCTTCGACCAGTTTCAGTCAGAATCAGATCAGGAAGAAACCTTTTCTGATTCAGCGCGAGCTTCGTTCACATCAACGTCATAACCGGGGCCCATTGTAGAGCTGAGAGTTACAGACTTGATGTAAGTGCCCTTGGCACCAGACGGTTTAGCTTTGTGAATCGCTTGAAAGAAGGCAAGGAAATTTTCTTTGAGCTTTTTGGCATCAAAAGAAGCTTTTCCAATGGCGGTATGAATGATACCAGCTTTTTCAACACGATACTGGAGTTTACCAGCTTTCAGTTCAGTAATAACCTTGGCTACATCCATGGTGACGGTTCCAACTTTGGGGTTGGGCATCAGGTTGCGGGGGCCAAGAATTCTACCGAGCTTACCGACGAATCTCATCATGTCGGGTGTTGCAACGGCGGCATCAAAATCAACCCAGCCTCCTTCGATCTTGGCGACCAAATCTTCGGCGCCTACGAAGTCTGCTCCAGCTGCCTGTGCTTCCTGGGCTTTGGGACCGGCGGCGAAAACGACCACGCGGGTAGTTTTACCAGAACCATGCGGCAGAACACAGCTTCCGCGCAACTGCTGATCGGCGTATTTCGGGTCGAGCCCGGTGCGAACAGCTACATCGATGGATTCATCGAATTTGGCGGTGGCAGTCTTTTTAACTCTATCAAAAGCCTCTTCAACTGAATATACTTTCAGGTGAACCAGGTCCTTTTTAATATTGTCATATCTTTTGGAGTGTTTCGGCATCTTTGCTTCCTCCTTTCTTCGAGGGTAGAAGAGTCTACCACAGAGTGGCAGACTTAGTCAACGATTTCCATGCCCATACTGCGGGCAGTGCCTCTGACAACGTTCATAGCAGCTTCAAGAGAGGCGGCTGTGAGGTCAGGCATTTTGCGCTCAGCGATTTCTTTGATCTGAGCTTTGGTCACAGTGCCAACTTTGGTGCGACCGGGGGTCTGGTTGCCCTTGGGAATGCCAGCGGCTTTTTTCAGCAAGAACGATACAGGCGGTGTTTTGGTGATGAAAGTATAAGAACGGTCAGCAAATACAGAGATTTCGACCGGAATGATTGCATCGCCTTCTTTTGCCGTCTTGTAGTTAAAGTTCTTACAGAAGTCCATGATGTTAACACCATGCTGGCCAAGAGCGGGACCAACCGGGGGGGCTGGGTTTGCTTTGCCAGCCGGAATCTGCAATTTAACAACAGCTACTAATTTCTTGGCCATAACTAAACTTAACTCCTTCTAAGAACGAATTCTTTAAATATCAAGCTTCTTCAAGCTGAATGAGATCAACTTCAATCGCAGTATCACGACCGAAGATAAAGACAAGAACCTTGGCCTTGCGCTTTTCCTGGTTGATCTCTTTGATAACACCGATAAAATCAGTGAAGGGACCGTCAATGATCTTGACCGTCTGACCTTCGGTAAACCCGATCGGGGTCATGGCTGCCGAGCGCTGCGGGCCAATGCCGGCTGCACGCAACACCGTCTGCACTTCTTTGTCGTGCAGGGGGGTCGGCTTGCTGCCAAGACCGACAAACCCGGTCACACCTGGGGTGTTTTTAACAACAGTCCAGGTATCGTCGTCCATGTCCATCTGGACCAGAACATAACCAGGGTAGATTTTGCGGGTCTGGGTGACGCGCTCGCCATCCTGCACGCGTTCAGCGTTTTCTTCGGGGACGAGCACCTGGAAGATGCTGTCTTTTTTGCCGAGGAGCTCAACGCGGTTTTCAAGGTTCTTTTTAACCTTGTATTCTGAACCAGAGTTGGTATGGATTACATACCATTTTGCTTTTAGAATATCCACAATAAACCCTTATCCCATTCCGCCGCCGACGATAGCTGTCAGGACCTTGCCGAACAGAATATCGAGCAGCCCGATAAAAAGTCCGAGACCAATTGACGAAACTACAACCACTTTGGTTGAGATCTTCACATTCTCGTAAGTCGGCCACGAAACGCGACCATTTTTCGGCCTTACTTCGATCCAGACTTCACGCAGGAAGCGGGAGGTTTCATTCCACCAGTTTGCAATTTTGCTCATGTGACCCTCGTTTCGAGTGGGGTAATCATACAGGCCAAGAGGGAGTCGAACCCCCAACCCCCGGTTTTGGAGACCGGTGCTCTGCCAATTGAGCTATTGGCCTATGTTTGCGAACAGCCCTTACTTGCCTTCTTTGTGAACAGTATGCTTGCGCTCGGCGTTGCAATACTTTTTCAGTTCGATGCGATCAGGGTCATTGCGCTTGTTTTTCATGGACATGTAGTTTTTGCGTTTGCAGCTGCTGCAAATCAAAGTAATCTTTTCGCGCATAACTTCAACCTCGCTTAAAAAAGCCGACCTGGTCGGCTTCGAAGATCAAGAAGGGGCGGGCGCAAACCCGCCCCCACTGGTTTACTAGAAAATTAACCTACGATTTTGGTAACAACGCCGGCACCTACGGTGCGGCCGCCTTCGCGGATAGCGAAGCGGAGACCTTCTTCGCATGCGATCGGAGTGATCAGTTCGCACTGGAATTCAGCGCGATCGCCAGGCATAACCATTTCTTTACCTTCGCCGAGCTGAACAACGCCAGTCACGTCGGTGGTTCTGAAATAGAACTGAGGTCTGTAGCCTGAGAAGAACGGAGTGTGGCGTCCGCCTTCTTCTTTGCTCAGGATGTACACCTGAGAGTGGAATTTGGCGTGGGGTTTGATGCTGCCCGGTTTGGCAAGAACCATACCGCGTTCAACGTCATTCTTTTCGATACCGCGCAGGAGAACGCCAACGTTGTCGCCGGCCTGACCCTGATCGAGAAGTTTGCGGAACATTTCAACGCCAGTTACGGTAGTTTCGCGGGTGTCGCGAATACCAACGAGTTCAGCCTTGTCGCCGACTTTGATAACGCCGCGTTCAACACGACCGGTAACAACGGTGCCGCGACCAGTGATGGTGAAAACGTCTTCGATCGGGAGAAGGAAGGGTTTATCAAGGGCGCGCTCGGGTTCGGGGATGTATTCATCAAGAGTTTCGAGAAGCTTCTTGATGGGTTCACAGTCGGGACCCTGACCACCGGCGGCAACAGCCTTAACAGCTGAACCACGGATGATCGGTGTATCGTCACCGGGGAATTCATACTTGCTGAGCAGGTCGCGAACTTCGAGTTCTACGAGGTCGAGCAGTTCGGCATCGTCAACCAGGTCGCATTTGTTCAGGAAAACAACGATTCTGGGAACGCCAACCTGGCGAGCCAGGAGGATGTGTTCACGAGTCTGAGGCATCGGACCGTCAGTAGCGGCAACAACGAGGATCGCGCCGTCCATCTGAGCTGCGCCGGTGATCATGTTTTTGATATAGTCGGCGTGGCCTGGGCAATCGACGTGAGCGTAGTGGCGCTTCGGGCTTTCATATTCAACGTGGGCTGTGTTGATTGTGATACCACGTGCTTTTTCTTCAGGAGCTGAGTCAATGTCCGCATAGTTCATTACTTTAGCTCCACCAGCGGCGGCTGATGTCATGGTGATTGCAGCGGTAAGCGTTGTTTTGCCGTGATCGATGTGACCGATGGTTCCAACGTTAACGTGCGGTTTGGTTCTGGTAAAAGTTTCCTTTGCCATGTGGCGTCCTCCTGAGAAATTATGGGAAATCAATATCAACCCAAGATACAATAAAAGCCCGCGACCGGGATTGAACCGGTGACCTCTTGCTTACCATGCAAGTGCTCTACCGTCTGAGCTACACGGGCGAATCACTGGAGAGAGCTGGATTTGAACCAGCGTAGGCGCTAGCCAACAGATTTACAGTCTGCCCCCTTTAGCCACTCGGGCATCTCTCCGTTTGCAGCCGGCAATGGGACTCGAACCCGCAACCTGCTGATTACAAGTCAGCTGCTCTACCAATTGAGCTATGCCGGCGGCTTCAGTTCTTGCGGAACTGTACCGCGCTAACGGTATTGTCGGATTATAAAGCAGCCCTGAATTAATGTCAACTATTTTTTTAATTTATTTTCAAAAAACTGTTTCTGGCGCAGAATCTCGTACAAAACGACGGCTGTGCTCACTGAAACGTTGAGCGAAGGGGTTTTCCCGATCAATGGTATAGCAACAACGTCGTCGCACACTTTTCTCACTCTTTCGCCGAGCCCAGCGTCTTCTCCGCCAGCTACCAGTACAATTTTACTGTTGTACACGACTTCATCGTAACGGCGCGGAGCATCGCCATCCAATCCGACGACCCAGTAGCCGTTTTCTTTGAGTTTTTCAAGAGCATCGCCAAGGTTATTGACTCTTGCAACCGGCAGATAAGCAGCGGCACCCTGCGCCGTACGAATCGCCCATTCGGTCATTCCCGCAGATCTGTGCTTCGGAATAAGTACCCCGCTGCAGCCGGATGCCTCGACTGTGCGTACAATTGCCCCGAGATTGCGGGCATCCTCGACATGATTGAGTGCCACAAGTATGCCGCGCCCCTTTGAGGCCTTTTCTTCTATCTCTTCAAGAGAACAATAGTTGAACGCCCCGGCGATTGCCACAATGCCCTGACTTTTTTCGCCAAACTTGCGCTCAAACAAGTCTGGATTCATCTCTTTGACCGGTATCTGAGCCTTGCTGGCCAGATCTCTGACCACGCTGCCCACCGGGCCCTTCACCGCCGTTGAAATCACCACGGCTTCGAGCTGCTGGCCACTTTCAAGAGCCTGAACCACCTCGTGACGACCTTTCAATATAAGGCGGTCATCTTCTGGTGTTTCTGGTCTACGACTGTCATGGCGAGCCGGTTCTTTTGCCACGCGGGCAACTTCGCGAGGCTCGAATTTCTCGAATTTTTCGCGTTTTTCTCGCTTTTCAGGGCGAAAACCCTTTGAGCGACTTTCGCCACCAGATCGACCTTCTTTATGCGCAGGTTTTGCCCCGGGAGCCCCTGCTTTTTTGTGGCCGCGATCTTCGTGTCGGTCACGATCGGGTCGCCGGCCGTCCTTGCTGTTTGAGCCATATTTCTTATTCATTGTTCCCTTGTCCTTCTTTTTCATTAATGCAGACAGCCAGAGAAAGCAATTTCTGCAGACGCTCATTCTGGCCGGTCAGGAAAAGATAGCCAGCCCAGGCTTCTAGAGCCGTTGCTCGCGCATATTCTCCTTTGGTACCCGAACCATACCTCGAGGGCATTTTAGCGTTTCTCCAGGTTTTAACCAGCTCGCGATCGTTTTCCGGCAATTCGGCGAAAATTACTTCAAACACCTTTGCCTGCGCGGTCGAACTCACGAGACCAACAAGCGAATCATGCAGCCTGCCGGCATTATCAATACCAGATCTGATATGGCGCATGCGCAAGCCAAGCTCATAAACGGCATCGCCGACATATGCGAGAGTTCGGGCCGGTAAGCGCGATACTTCTGCGGCATTCCATTCCTGTCTGATGAAAAATTCGTCAGAACCACTGAACAAGGCCTTGTTAACTTCTACCATATCGCTGCTTCCTGTCGTATACGATCGACGACTACACCCCGCAAATGGCGCTCAAGCACTTTTTCTCCAGCGCATGCCGTCGCGGGTATCTTCGATAAGAATGCCACCAGCTTTGAGTCGGTCTCTGATGGCGTCGGCAACATCATATTTTTTGGCCGCTTTCATCTCTTTACGCAATTCAATGATGATATCCATGATTGGGGCAATATCCATGCCACTGTCAGCACTTGAAGGTTCTGCAACAATTCCGAGAATATCACTGCCAAAAAGTTTGAGCAGAGCAAGAACTTTTCCAGCCGATTCAGAAGAAAGTGAACTTGAACCAATAAACCTGTTCACTTCAGTAACCATGCCGTAAAGAGCCGCAATGGCTCCCGGAGTATCGAGGTCGTCGTCGAGCCGTTCGCGAATCTTCGCTTCAACTTCGAGACACAGCTTCTCAGCTTCGGCATCAGCAGTGCCCGCCGCTATATTTTTCCCTACCAGGTCGATGAGAGCCGCCTGCAGTTGACTCAAACGGGTAAGACCGACAGCGGCTGCATCGATAGCTTCTTCAGTGTAATTCGAAGGAGAACGATAATGAGTGCTCAGCACGAAAGCTCTGACGGCCTCCGGAGAATGTTTTGCCAACAGATCCTGACAGGTTCTGAAATTGCCAAGAGACTTGCCCATTTTGATACCGTCTACAGTAACCATGTTGTTGTGCATCCAGTAGCGGCAAAAGGGCGTGCAGTTGAGAGCTTCAGACTGGGCAATTTCGCATTCATGGTGAGGAAACTTGTTTTCGAGACCACCGCCGTGAATGTCGATGGTTGCGCCAAGGTATTTGTTGGCCATTACCGAACATTCGATATGCCAGCCCGGGTAACCCTCCCCCCAGGGAGAATTCCATTTGAGGATATGGCTTGATTCAGCCCTTTTCCAAAGAGCAAAGTCGCGTGGATTGCGTTTATCGCTGCGACTCTCGACACGAACACCTTCTTTTTGTTCTTCGAGCCGGCGCCCGGAAAGTTTGCCATATTCGGGAAACGACTCAACATCGTAATAAACATTGCCATCGACCACATAGGCATGCCCTTTTTCAATGAGCTTTTGCACAGCTTCAATCTGTTCGCCGATGTGCTGACTGGCACGCACATAAAAATTGGGGTGCGCCAGTCGCAGTTTTTCCATGTCGTTCATATACTGACGAGTCCATTTGTCAACGATTTCCCAGGGGTGAACCTGGTCGATACGCGCCTGGCGCTGAATTTTATCTTCACCAGAATCGGCATCATCGGTAAGATGGCCTACGTCTGTAATATTCTGCACATAACGAACCTTATAACCCGAATTGCGCAGGTGCTTAACCAACACATCGAAAGTGATATAGCTTTTGGCGTGGCCGAGGTGAGGCGGTCCATAAACGGTAGGGCCGCAAACATAAATGCCGACATGCCCAGGTTCTATGGGTATGAATTCTTCTTTTTGCCGGGTGAGTGAATTATACAGTGTCAGTGTCATATGGCCTCCACAAGAATCACAAATTTTTCAGCTAGATAATACCACAGATTATTTTTTTATTTTAAGCAAACATTTACACGACAGGTTAAAAAGGCACTTTTCTCTCAAGGGCAAACAAACACCCTGTTTTTTTCTCAGAGAGTTCTACAGCACATCGCGCAGCGCACCACCATCGACAGTTCCCTCTGTTCCTTGCAGTATAATGGCCTGCCGGGTTGGTTGCCATTAGCAGAAAAAGGGGTTAGACTGCCGAATGATGTTCAAAGGAATCAAAAAAAAAGAGCTTGTTGCCGTCTGCGCCATCGTTGCGCTGATTGGTCTGTTGCTGGTCATTTTCATGTATGCCGGCATGCGCCCGGGAAAAGGCCTGCGTATTGCCGCTCCCGGCCAGACGACATTCAAAACCCAGACTACAACTTTCGGCAACACTGAAGACACCCTGAAAAATATTGCTTCCGCCAGTTTCATGACCGCTTTTGGCCTGGACATCTCACCACCGGTTCTACCGGCAACACAAACTCAAGTCACAGAAGTCATACAACCACCGCAACCAGCCACTCCTGCTGCCGTTATCGCGCCTAAACCAATCGAAATCAACCTCGAAAAACTGGGCTATCGACTCAAGGGCATTGTCTTTGAAAACGGCCAGAGTGCCGCCTTCATTCATATTCCAGCCCAAAAAAGGGTAGTAATAGTTAGAGAGCGCTCTGCCGGCCCAGTCAACCTTCTTGAAGTGGGGCTGCGACATGTAAAACTGCAAACCCCCGAGGGAACGGGCCAGCTGAATCTTGAATCAGCCAAAGACAGTTATTTGGGCCGATCTTTGCCAATTCCTGCCGGCGCACCAATGCCAGGACAAAGCCAGGCCAATGAAAAAAACACGCTCCAACCGCCACCACGACAAATGTCTCCTGAACAGACCACTCCGTTTGCACGAGCTAACAGCATCGCCGACCAGATAAACCTTGGAGCACTGCGAGTATCGCAAACTCGTGGAAAGTTCAGCGTTGAAGTACGGCAAGTGCCTGAAATGCTGCAAAATTACGACCTGAAAGCAGGCGATCAGATCATAGGCACTGATGCCGGCGAATTCACAAGGTCTCAGGATATCGCCACCAGGCTTGGCATGGCCGGCGAAAAATCACACAGTCTGCGTGTCAGACGCGGCCAACGTGTCATCACCATTCAAGCTCCCCAGGCGCCGGTCAAAACCGCCCCAAAACCCGGGGTTGCAAGCCAGTCACAAACCGCACCCTGAAAATTACACAAATTTGTCAATTGACATAAGGGTGGTTTTGGTTACTTTTCCCGATTAATGTCGGCAAAGTATTAGCTTCGAGTTGTCAGCAGGTACGTTATAATGACAACAATCCAGCACACCGGGGAATCGAGATGGCACATTACAAGACACACAACAGCAACCGCAGCCGGTTGTTTTCGATATTATTTCTGCTTTTAGCACTGACAACCGGGTTTGCTCACGCTCAGACCAGGGTGATAGAGCCGGGTGGCAATCCTTTCAAAAAACAGCCCCTGATACGCAATGTCCCGGCAAGTATTCCCGGTGCGCACGTGCTCCCGCCCAATCGCTCGTTGAACCGCAATCCCGGCATGCCAAACGTGGTCAGAGTTACCCCGGGAGAACAGGCTGCAAGCCAGAGTTCAGACGGCGCCGACATCAACGCCGCCGAAATCATTGAACCCTCTGAAGGCTCGGGATCTGACGAAATCGCTATAAATTTCGAAGCGGTAGATCTCATGAGTCTGGTGCGTTACATGAGTCAGGAAACCGGGCGCGGCTTTATCATCAATCAGCCCCTGCAAGGTGATGTCACCATTATTTCACCAGTCACTCTGAGCAAAGAAGAAGCCCTGGCAATGCTCGAGTCGATTCTGCAGGTCAGAGGTTACACAGCCGTTGCCTCCGGAAAAATGTTCAAAATTGTCGCCTTGAGCGATGCCAAGGTTGCGGGCACCGAAACCCGCACGGCCGGCGACCTTGACTCAATAAGCAATGATGACACCCTCATCACTCAGATTGTCCCACTCGAAAGAACTTCAGTGGAAGAGGCCAGCAAAATTCTGCAGAACCTTCTGCCCCGCGATGCCTCCATGCTCCTGTTTCCCCCGTCGAATACCATTGTTCTGACCGGCAGGTCGGTCAACATCAAACGTGCCCTGGAAGTATTGCTCGAACTCGAAAAGGGCCTTTTAAAACCGGGGCTCGATATCGTACCACTCAAATTTTCAGCGGCAGACGACCTGAAGGCCCAACTGGAAAAAATAATTTCCAGCGGCGGGGTTGAACGCGATACAATTCGCGGCGGCGTTAATTTTATTGCCGATAAACGCAGCAACAGCCTTCTGGTGCTCACTTCCCCAGAAAATTTTACACGGGTAAGAAGCCTGATAGATCGTCTCGACACCTCTTCGACCGATTCCCGCCCTGAACTATCGCGCTTTTTTACCCTTAAATACGCTGACGAAAGCGATACCGCCAAACAACTCGAAGACATTCTCGGCTTCAGCCGCAAAGACAGATTAACTTCCGCTTCAGAGTCAGCCATGATCGAAACTACCAGAATTGTTCCGATCAAACGCACCCGATCTATCATGGTTACTGCTCGCTCAGAAGACATCATGAACCGCATAGAGCTACTTCTTGAACACCTCGACGCGCCTCCCGCCAAAGGTTCAGGTGATGTGAAAGTCATCAAAGTGGTCAATGCCGAGGCCAAAGTTCTGGCAGAAACACTGGCCAAGCTGGTTCAACAGCGAGAACAGGGCAGCACTGGTGAACGCAAAGAAATAGTGAGCTTTGTGGCCGAAGATCACACCAATTCGATCATTATGACCGGTCCGCCGCAGCAGTTTCCCCAGTATGAATCGATTCTGACCTCTCTCGACGTAATGCGGCACCAGATACTGGTAGAAGTTCTCATAACCGAAGTAAGTGGCCAATTGACCCACAGTCTTGGCATCGAATGGAACGTCTTCGACTTCAACTCCGAAACCTGGCGTGCTTTTGGTGGCACAAACTATGGCATAAAAGGCAGCAACCCTCTTTCTAACAGTGGGTTTCAGGTTGGTTTGATCAAAGATGCCATCGACCCTGCCGCATTGGCAAATGGCGATGTCAATGCCCTGAGCAAAATAAAAGCAATGGTCAAAGCATACAGCAACAATTCAAACTTCAAAATTCTTTCGGCCCCGCAGATTTTGAGCACCGACAACCAGGAAGCCAAAATTTCTGTGGGCGAAGTTGTCGCCCTGCCCCAGGGGTTCACCCAGGACAGGGATACCGGGCGCTTCGACCTGACCAATTTCAAGTATGAAGACGTGGGTATAGTTCTCGGTTTAACCCCCCGGGTCAACTCTAATGAGCTGGTAACCCTTAAAATCAACCAGGAAATCAAAAAGCGGCAGGAAGAAAATCTTTATGAATTCAACGTGCCGGTATTGACCAAAAGACAGATGGAAACGACAATTACCGTGCCAAATCACCGCACTATCGTTATCGGCGGCCTGATGCGCGAAGATAAAACCAAAGTCATCGAAAAAGTGCCGCTGTTGTCGAGCATTCCGATCATCGGAGAAGCTTTTAAAAACAGGCGTGACGTTACTCAAAAGACCAATCTGCTCGTGTTCATAACGCCTCATATTCTCTCTACTCCTGATGAGGTTCTGAATTTTGAAGAAATGCGCGGCAGCACGAGCGAAGAAGAAAAACTTCAGGAAATGAAAAATCTTGCCGCCAAAAGACAGGAACAACATACAAACCAATTCAGAGAACGGGCACAAAAAGCTTTCGAGCGACTGCGCACCGACATGGGAAGGCAATAACCAGGTTTAAGAACAGATGAAAAGCAGGCAAAAAATCGGGCAAATACTCGTCGGCCGCGGTGAAATAACTCCGGAAGTCCTCGATGAAATGCTTGACCTGCAAAGCAGAACGCCCGAAAAGCGCCTGCTCGGAGAAATGCTTGTCGACAACGGCTATATAGATGAATCCGCCCTTTTTTCGGCCCTGGCCGAACAATGGAGACTCGAATTCGCGCCAACCCTCGACCCGGCTGACATCGACAGCGGTATTCTCGAATTGTTCCCGCTCGAACACCTGCGGCGCAATATGACTTTTCCCATGCATCAAAGCGAAGACTGCCTCTTCATCGCCTCTGCCAACCCCTTCAAGCCTGGCGTAATCGAAGAACTCAGCAGAAAATTCAAAAAACGCCTGCGCTTTGTGGTCATGCCACCGGCGGTAATAAGCAACGCCCTGAACGAAACTTACGGGCGCGGCCGGGATTCGCAGGAAATAATGGAAACCATCAGCATTGAAGGGGATATTGACGGCAACCTTGAAAGCTTCGAACCCGAAGACGTTCTTGAATCGGCCAACAAGGCTCCGGTTGTGCGCTTCGTCAACACCCTGATCTTTCAATCTCTGCGCGAAAGAGCATCTGACATACACCTGGAGCTCTCACCAGAAGGCTTTCGCATTCGTTTCAGAATAGACGGGGTTCTGGTTAACCGTTTTTCACCACCGCGCAAACTGCACGCTTCTGTAACTTCGCGCATCAAAATCATGGCCGGGCTCGACATTGCCGAACGCAGGCTCCCGCAAGACGGCAAAATAAGAGTCAGATTCGGTGACCGGGAGGTGGATATCCGTGTGAGTTCTGTGCCGTGCGCTCATGGTGAGCGCGTGGTAATGAGACTTCTCGACCGAAAAAGCGAACTGCTGACCCTTGAGCAGATGGGCATGGACGCGGAAGTTCTCAGCATCTTCGACCGCCTGATCCGCCGACCGAACGGAATACTGCTTGTAACCGGACCGACTGGCTCAGGAAAAACCACAACTCTTTACGGGGCAATAATGCGCATCATCAGCCCGGATGTAAACATAATCACTCTCGAAGACCCTGTAGAATACGAACTGGCCGGCGCCAGCCAGATCCCGGTCAAGCCAAGAATAGGCTTTACTTTCGCGGCAGGTCTGCGCTCTATTCTGCGCCAGGACCCGGATGTAATTCTGGTCGGCGAAATCCGCGACGATGAAACCGCTTCTATGGCAATTCAGGCCAGTCTCACCGGGCATCTGGTTTTTTCGACACTGCACACAAACGACGCTGCTTCTGCAGCCGTGCGACTTATCGACATGAACGTCGAACCATATCTCGTGGCATCGACACTTATCGGAGTTCTGGCACAACGGCTGGTCAGAAAACTATGCCCCGCCTGCCGCCAAAAAAACTCTGAAGCCGACTGGGCGGCTGAAGGCTGCAACGCCTGTTCTGGAACCGGATTTAAAGGTCGATGCGGCATTTACGAAATGATGGTCATAGATGAACACATTTCGGCAATGATAGGCCGCAACGCTTCTCTCGAAGAAATACGTCAGCAGGCCCGCAAAAACGGCATGCTCAGCCTCTTCGAAAACGGACTCGACAAAGTGAAAGCAGGCATTACATCCAGGGCTGAAATAGAGCGCGTCTGCTGGCAGGGGGGCTGAAAATGCCGCTCTTCAAATTTCACGCCTATGACCGCGAGGGCAAAGAAACCAGCGGAATAATCGAAGCCGACGACATCGGTTCCGCCAGGCAGATTATTAAAAGCAGAGGTCTGGCCCCTTTTCAGATTGCCTCGAATGCAACTGCCGACGAACACGCTTTCGGTTCGGGCAACTTCAGTTTGACTGAACAGGCCAGGCTGGCACGCCAGCTTGCCGCACTTCTCAAAGGTGGAGTTACGCTCACCAAAGCGTTGAGCGGTATCGAAAACCAGCAGGCCTGGGAAAAGCGGCGCAACAGCCTCGTATCTCTACGTGAAGGCCTCGAAAAAGGCCGCGATCTCTCAGGTGTACTGCATGAAATGAAAAATATTTTTTCCCCCGCCCTGCTGTCAGTGGTAAAGGTTGGTGAAACCACCGGGCGGCTGGACTTCGCCTTCACACAGATTTCAGCTCATCTCGAACGCGAACTCGACCATCGACGGCGCCTTACCGCTGCAATAGCTTACCCGGCCATAACCGCCATAATTTCAGTCGGTGTTCTCGCCTTTTTGATGGTTTATCTGGTGCCCGTCGTCGGTCGCATGTTTGCAGACGTTCAGGGCGAACTGCCCTGGATAACGCGCGGACTGATCGCCTTCAGCAATTTTTTCTCAGCCCACTGGGGCGTCATCGCCATCATCATGTTGGCCTCGGCAGCCTTGTTCAGGGTAGCAATGCATTTTGACGGCAGCAGAAGACAATTCGAAAAAATTCAGCTCAAATTACCGATCTGGGGAAAATTCATCGAGGGCATGCGTATGGAAGCCTGGGCCCGCAGCCTTGCCATGATGATTCAATGTGGCGTAACTCTGCTCGAAAGCATCAAAGTTATCAGAGAAAACGAAACTTCGCTGCTGCAGAGCGAATCTCTTGCAATAGTCGAAAAAAGCCTCGAACGGGGGGTCTCTTTTTCTGAGGCATTAAAATCTTCCGGCGCCTTTCCTTTTTTTATGATACAAATGATAGAGGCAGGTGAAGCCTCGGGCGAACTTGCGCCGATGCTTTATTCGGCGGCAACTGAGCTTGAAGCCGAAAATCGTTCGCTCACGGAGCTGTTTTTGACCATTCTCGAGCCGCTTCTTATCGTAATCATGGGTTGTGCCGTCGGAGCCATAATGATCGGAGTTCTGCTGCCAATCTATGAAATGAACAGATTCATGTAAAGGCACCCGATGAAATACCGCATTGTTTTATTGCTGTTTTTTGTAAGCTTTTGTGGGCCGCTGCTGGCCTGGTCTTACCACACACACCGCAAATTAACCGCCGATGCCGTCAGACTTATGCCTGAAGCCTTCAGAAACGAGTTCGCCGGTCATAAAGCGAGCTTCTTGAAGGGTGCAACCGACCCCGATACTTTGATCAAAGATTTTACCAATCACGTATATCACCCGGACGGCTCTATGGTTGACGGGCTATACCGCATTCAGGATCTCTTGCAAAATACGACAGCACTCATTCGCAGCAATGCCGGCCCCGAAAAAATTTCATACATGCTCGGGCTCATTTCTCACTACGTAGCCGACCTGAATCAACCTCTGCACACAGCAGGAAGCGAGCGTGATGCCGGCGAATCAGAGTATCACACAAAATATGAGCGCGACCTTAACCCGCACCTCAAAAATCTTGCCGCTCCTCAAACCACCTGGCGCCCGGTTACAGATATCGAGCAGAGGGTAAAAGAAATGACAGCGGTCGCGAACCGCGATTATGACGCCATCGGCAGGGCATATCAACGTGGAAATGGGCTTTCTGAAGTTATGGAAATAACTGAAAGGCAGCTGGCAGCAGCCACGACCAATATCGTCGATTTCTGGCTGGGAGCTTATCTCGCTGCCGGGCGCGATCTTACCATCCCGGTGCCTTCCATCAGCCCTTCTTCTGCAGACACAACTGATTGGAACAGTGAAGAGCCCGCAACGAAAGCAGCAGCCGACCAGATCAACATCAATACTGCCACCGAAGCGCAGCTGGCCTCTTTTTTCAATATAGAGGTCGTCAAAGCACGCCGCATCGTGGCGGCGAGGCCCTTCAGTTCCGCTTACGATCTGGCCCGGGTGCAGGGTTTCACTGTTCATTTCGTTAAAAGACATCGAGATAGAATCAAGCTCAAATAGCCATACGCAGTATTTTTTCATTAAAAAAGCATAAATATCTGCCGATAGCAGGTTACTGAAAATATGTCCCTGGAGGGCGCCAATGCTTATCGGTAAAAAAGAATTCATCGCCGGGCTTATGCTGGCCGCTTTTACCATCTCTTCCACAGCCGAAATAGCCTCTCTGCATGCTGCCGGCAAAATGCGGCTGCGCAAAGAAATAAACTTTGCCCAGCAGATCGGCATGTATGATGCAACGCAATTGAACAAAAAGATGCTTGAAGCGCCTGTCACCGCCCAGGCATTCAACAGGGGCCTCGGCGGTGTATTGGTCGAAAGTGGTCTGGTTGCCAACTTCGATCTGAAAGAACTGTCGGCCCTCGGAATTATCAAGGCCGCGAAAGCGGAAAAGACCATATCTCGCCGTGAAGCCTGCGAGTCGATGCTGCGGGGGATCATGCATGGCTGGAACAATGAATTGCTACAAAGACCAGCCATTGAAGCCACACTGAGTTTTCGCGACTGGCACCCGGAAGAAAAATACCGCGAAAGTCTGACATTCGCCATAACTTCCGGGCTGGTGCAGGGTTCTACAAATGGGCAGTTCAGGCCTGACGACAACCTCAAGGTCAAAGAAGCTCTGCTGCTGCTGAAAAGGTTCTACGACCTCTCGACCGCAAACAAGATACCGACACGCATCACCCTTTTCGAAGACGTAATGCAGGATCATTACATGACCGCCCCCCTGCTCAACCTTCGCAAAGCCGGTGCTTTCGACCTGACCAATCTTGGTAGAGTCTTGAATGGAACCGGACCGATCTCGACCAAAGATCTGAGCCTGGTCATTCAGGGTATTCTTGGCCGCCTCGACAAAACTTCTTATCTTGCAAGAGTTCAAAACCTTGAACGGCAGAGCAGAAGCAATGAAGCCACCAGAAATCTGCTGGCCTGCATGGGTGCTGTTCTGACTCAAGCCTTACCACACAGCGAAACGAACAACCATATTCTTTATTCAGACGTCAAAAACGGCGGCTCGGTCGACAAATCACTGTCGATACTTGCAAAAGCCGGAATCAGAATGGGTTACAACAACAACCGCTTCAAGGGTTCCGAAAAAGTGACACGTTTTGAAGCTCTTGGGCTCATCAACCGTATCATCACTGAACTTGAGCCAGAGCCGATAAAAATAAGCGACGACAGCAAAAGCGCAACACGCGAAGACTTCGAAACACTTAAAAAACTTCTGATTGAACGCCGCGAGCGAGTCAGAAAAATCCTCAATCGCGAAGCATAAAGCGCGACAGAACGAACATAAAACAAACAAGCAGACCCGCTGCAACCGTTCGGGAAACCGGCGAAGGCAGCGGGTCGTCATTTTTGCCTTCGGCGTGACAACCGCAATTCTCGCTATGTTCATGAACCTGAGCCTGACCTGGTGCTGTCGCCATATCTATGGAATTCTCAACCGACATAAAAGGCGGAAACGTCACTTCAGGCAAAACCCCATGATCACGATAATGACCAAGAGTTGAAGCAAGAAGATCGTTGTCGGAAGCGGCTTTTTCAGGATGCGAGCTCTGCCAGGCCACCAAAGCCTTTTCTGGCCGACCAAGTTCAAGATACAGTCTTGCAAGCAGGGTCTGGTAAGATGCTTCATTAAAAGCCGGGTCAGATGATATAGACAAAGAGCTTTTTCCAGACAAAGTCAGGGCTTTCTCAAGATATTTCGCGGCCGAGATCATGATATTTTTATCGGGCTTATCGCCGGCAAAAAGTTTCAGCCAGGCAATGGCTGCATACATTTCGTGCAGTGCGGCATTTTCGCTGTTTACCAGAATTCCCTGTTGCAGAACCTTCAGCCCGGCTTCATGCTGACCGGGCAGGCCGGCGAGACACCTTGCCAGCAGCTGATATGGCGCAAGTTCTTCGGGCATGATGGCTATGACGAGTTGAAGAAGGGGCACTATATCAGAATTACCGGCATAAGAACCTGCCTGGTATTTCTGCCCGCTGCCCGGGAACGGGCCACGATGCATCAGCAGGTCAGCCCGGGCCCAATAACGGGCCGCAACAAACGAACGCAAACGTTCAGGCACAAACTGCTGCAGAATGCTACGGTTGTCTGTCGATGTCTGTTTTTGCGCAATATTGTTTTTGCCAACCCAGTTACAGGTCACCGACAGACTCAACAAAAAAGCGATGACAAAAACGACCCGGCAATCAGCATGTTTTAACCTTGTCATCTCAAAGATCTTTCTTCTGCAGAATCATACCGGCACACAACAGATAAAAAAACGTCTGCAGCAACGCATAGCTGGTTATGCCGAGCACTGTTGCCAGGCTGGGTACGGCAAACCAGTTATCACGAAAAAGCCCGGTATCGGGCAGAAAAGCAAGCATAAAAGCTGTCGGCAGGGCGGTCAGTCGGCCATACGCCTCAGACAAGGACAAAAGAAGGTTGCAGTTGTGCCCGGCAAAATAAACCAGCAACAAACTGCCAAATGCCGATAATCTGGTCATAAAAACGGCAAAAAGCTGAAAAACAGCCGCAAACATCGCGTATTCAAAAAAGACCAGCAGAGCCGTAAAAAGCAGCGAGAAAAACCATTCTCCTTCGCTCATGCGCAGCAGAAATACGAGTCCGACACCGGTCACAAGCAATGAAAAGAAAAGCACCAGAGCGACTCCAAGAAATTTTCCGATGACAAAAATTCTGCGGTCACGCAGGCGGCTCAAAAAAAACCATGGCAAACGCTGCTCAACGGGCCAATAAAAATGTTCGATACCAAGAATCAGGATGAGAACGCCGGACAGAAAGCTCATCAGACTGCCACCGATATCGGCCAGAAAACCAGTCTGAAAACCAGGGTTGGAGGTTTCAAACAACCAGGCGGCATAAAACAGGGGCAACATCAGAAGCAGCAGCGCCAGCATAAAATTACTGCGCCAGGCTTTTAAAAAAACCAGACGGCCGATGGTGAGTATCTGCTTCATGGTTCTACCACCCCATTCCGGGCTACCAGTGCGGCAAAGCGCTCTTCAAGAACCGGCAGAGAATCAGAATCACAAAAATCCGCCGGGCTCCCGGAAAAGACAAGAGAACCACGGTCAAGAATACCGATCCTGCTGCAAAGACCCGGCAGGTCAGAGAGAATATGAGTGGTAAAAAGAATGGTGACCCCTTCAGAATTCAACTGCCTGATAACATTTTTTATCAGTTTTCTTCCAAGGGGGTCGAGGCCGCTCGCCGGCTCATCGAGAACAACCAGGCTGGGGCGATGAATTATGGCAGCCGCCAAAGACACCCGCTGCCTGGTTCCCTTCGACAATTCATCGATCAAGCGATCACGCTCGGCATCGAGATCAAGCATCTGCACTGCCCGCCCGAGAAGCTCTGGCGAAGGCTCTACTTCAGAAAGTTCGCAGGCGCATCCCAGAAATTCAGTTACGGTCAAATATGGAGGCAGATCCGGTTCTTCCGGGGCAAAACCCAGCAAATGTCTGGCAAATGGCTGGGCCTGCTCCGGAAAAAGACGAACGGAACCAGAGTCTGCTCTGCAAAGCCCAAGCATAATCTTCAAGGCAGTTGTCTTGCCGGCACCGTTCAAACCAGCCACCGCAAAAATCTCACCTGCAGAAATCTGCAGAGTCAGACCACGCAAAGCTTCAACCCGATGGCTGGAGCCGGTCTGACCATACGCTTTGTAGATGCCGGCAAACTCAATAAGACTCATCGGACCTTCGCGCTCAGGAAATCTTTGCCAGAGCCTGCAGAGCGGCTTCGTAATCAGGTTCTGAGGTGATTTCGTCGACAATCTGTCTGTAAACTATTTTTCCGGCTGCGTCAACGATGAACACGGTACGGGCAAGAAGGCGCAATTCTTTTACATGTATGCCAAGAGCGTCGGCCAGAGCCATAGACAAGTGATCAGACAAGGTCATTACACTCTTAACCCCGGCAGCTCCGCACCATCTGGCCTGAGCAAAGGGCAGATCAGCCGAGACTGCATATATTTTAGCCTTGAGGGTCGCAGCTTTTTCATTGAATTTGCGCACCTGCATGTCGCAAACGGGTGTATCGAGAGAAGGAACGGTTGTTATCACTTTAACACCAGCTTCAGAAGCAATATTGAAAGGCGTAAGATTATTTGCAGTCAATTGAACATCTTGTGGAAACTGGTCTCCGACTTTGGCTTCACGGCCTGTCAGAGTCAAAGGATTGCCCATAAAAGTAACTTTTCGAATCTGTTCGGTCATATTCCAAATCCTCCATAGAAATAATTCTGCATTTACCAACAGCAACACACACCTGCAAACATTAACAGACAAACGCCGACAATACAACTGCGTGAATCAGGTTGCCGCAATGTACTTGACAGCAGACTGTCCGCTGCCTATCATCCCAGACATGAGCGACTTCAAAATAGAATCGACAACTTCAGGAAAAGTAACGATTGTCAGAACTCAGGGCTACCTTGACGACCAGGGAGGCAAAGTTTTCAAGGAAAAATGCACTGAATTGATCGACAAAGGCAACACCCACTTCGTTTTTAATCTCGAAAAAACTCCGGTAATCAACAGTACCGGCCTTTCGACATTGCTCGATATAATGGTTCAGATAATAGACTATAACGACGGCCAGGTAGCTATATGCGGCCTTTCAAAATTGACTCAGACTGCCCTGCAGATGACCGGTGTCCTGACATTGTGTGACGCTTACCCCGCAGAAGCAGAAGCGGTTTCTGCCATTGCTGAAAGCTGAACCAGCCATGAAAAAAACACTGCTGCTGTCTGTCGGGCTGTCACTTATAGTTTCTATTACCGCCACAGCAGCAGAAATCAACTGGGATGAACTCGAAAAAAAGGCTCAGCAGTATACCGGCGAAACTGCCGGAAGCAGCAACGAAAAACGTTCTTCTCTCGGCGAAAAGGCAAAGTCACTGAATCTCACACTGCCAGGTCAGCCGCAGGGCAGAACTGTCGACAACTCCCCCAGAGAACTCTCAGAAGCAGACAAGCGCCATATAACCGTGCACATGAAGCTGGCCAACAGGCATTTTGCCAGAAAAAACTACCAGAAGGCCATCGAAGAAGCAGAACTCGTTTTTGAACGCGAACCAGCCAACGTCGGTGCAAGGTTTATGCGTGCGGTAATTGCCGGGCGCCTCAGAGACCACCAGACAGCCTGGTATAACATTCTGATTGCACGCGAGCATGACCCGAGCAACCCTAAAATATCGTCGTTCATCAGTAAATTGGCGACCGTCTCTCCTGAACCCGCCAATCCGGTCTGGGTTCCAGGCGTCTTTCGCTCTATTCCGGTATCTGCAAGCGAAAAAGCCTGTGATATATTTGAAAGTCTTCTCAACAACCCGGTCAGTCACAATATAACAGGCATTCAGACCTCAGACTTTGCCGAAAGCGCCGGCAGCGTCAAACTACCCGTCAAATTCGAGTTTTCCAGCGCCCCAGACAAAAGCGGGCTTCTTAACGCGCTGCGCAAGGCAACAACCGATGAAGTCGTCATCGATTCAGAAGAGGGCAACAATCTCAGCCTGTCTTTAACGATAAAGGGGCCGGGTATAAGCAACCAGTCTGTCAAACCCGTCTCGAATCTTCGCGAATTCGTAAAAAACATCACCGAAGAAATAGACGTGGCGATCAGCGACACGGTCGAAAGAGAAACCGACAACAAACAGCTTGAGATCGTCTACGAAATTTCCACCAGAAGTTTTGCAACATTGAACGACTTTTTGCGCAAAATTTCTCCTTACGCAATCAGTTTTAGAATCCAGAGTATGAAGCTTGCCTACATAACCGGCACTCAAAGCATCATCTGGAAATGCAAAGTGCAAGTATTCTTCAAACTTTCCTGATTTTTTTGTATTTGTCTTCAAAAAAAAGCCACAGCGTCCGATTTACGGTTTACTTCTGATCAGGAAAATAAATTTGCCAAGTTTAAAATCTTTGTGGCGACCCCTGGCGCTGGTAATTATGCTGGCCATCGTGAGCTGTGCTTCAAATATGGTTAAAGCATTCAGCGACAAGGAACTTGTCATCACCAGCATAGGTATTCCGGCAGCCATTGCAGCACTAAGAGCGCACTATAACGGCACATGCGTAAAAAAAGCTGTTATTCAGGCAGCTTTTGGCGGCCTGCTAATGAAAGAAGCCTTCAAGATGGCGCCCAAACTCGAAGAAAAATCTGCCTGGAATGCCTGGCAGGCCAAGCTGATGGTCAATCTGGGCGCGTCTCTCGCAGAATCGGCTGGCGATGAATTTGTCTTTCGCATGGATATAGGCCCGCTATGGATGCTTGCCGACAGCAGAAGTATCAGATTCAGGCCAGCCATTAACGCCGTGGTCGCACCGGTTGTTCACTTCATCGAAGGCTCTAGACTCGACTGGGGGCGCAGTTTCAAATACGGAACATTCGCTTTTGAGCGTGGCAACCGCGGCGATGGCACCCTCAACGGCACAGGAGCTCTCGCTTACAGCAATGCAAATACTTTCACCACAAATAAAGACGGGGAGCATTCCGGGCACGAACTGGTACACACTTTTCAGTATCGCCGTGACGCCATGTTTCCCCTGCGCTTCGAAAATCTGTTACCAGACCTTAGCAACAGACTGGGTGACAACTGGGTCGATGACACCGGCTGGTCGATAAACTGGGGTCTTCAGTGCGCCTGGGCCGACTACAGAGGAAAAAGCAAAGACTTTGACATACCAATGGAAAAAGAAGCATATTATCTTGAGAAGAAATATCGCAAATTTTACTGATCAGTATCACATATGAAATCAGAAATTCATTGTCGTTGCAGAAAGGGCGATAGCTCGACAAAACGGCACTGAAATTACGCCGGTTCGCCCCGGGCAAACAAATGAATCTTTCCACCATCAGAATTACATTCTTGCTGTGCAGGCTTAAATTGAGGCTGCAGGTGAACAGCATGAAAAACCTGGCGTCGGTCGGCAAGGCTTTCGGCATTGCAGTGGCAATAGTATTCATCGCCATAATCATGGCCAGCGGTGCCTCAGATCTTATACAGAACATCAAAATGCTGCCCTATGCCGAGCTGATGCTGGA
>JAKQQP010000489.1 GCA_029564115.1 Candidatus Rifleibacteriota bacterium
ATTTTGCGCTCGCGGCGACTGCCTTTGAGCTTGTTGAATTCACCTTTTATTTCGTCTTCGACCAGGCTGTATTTGTTGTCGGCGAACTTCAGAAAAATCAGACCAAGCACTGGAGTTGAATATTCGGAAGACTTTAAATCAGAGTTGGCTCTCAGGGTGTCGGCGGTGTACCAAAGTGTGGCTTCAAGTTTCTTGATTTCTTCTTTATTCATTTTCTCACCTGGCGATTGTTTTTGCGCTGTGTATGCATTCCCCGTAGAAAAAAGCTATCACTTCCAGGCGCATTTTTCAACGAAAAAGCCGTGAATACGCTTAGGTTGTGTAGAATTTTGTCTGTTAAATGGCCCCTTGAAAGATGCGGGTAAGATTCTCCGAAGTTTTGATTGCTGAAGCTTAAAACGGAGGAGAAAAATGCCCCGCCCCGCCGTCAAGACAGTTTTTGAAAAATTTAAGGTGACTTCTTTTATAATTTGTCGAGCGGCCTTTTTCAGGACGTTTTAGTAACAGAAACAAGAACACTCATCTTGCAGAACCTAATCTGTTGGGTTATTATTGTTGTATGCCTGCAATTATCAATGAAGATGGCTTTTTGGTAATGATCATGCCAAACGATCATCGCCCACCCCATGTTCATGTATTCAAGAATTCTGGCCATGCTCGCATAACAATTGGAAACAATGAAAAACGACCTGAACTTCTTGAAGTGATCAACATGAAAAACCGGGAAATCCTCAAAGCAATGAGAATTGTTCTGGCTCATCAGGCAAAATTATCTGAGGCTTGGAGTAAAATTCATGGATAAATGCAATATTTCAACAAAAGATCTGGCCGGGGAGATACGGAAAGCTAAAAAAGCGGGTTTTCTGGCTGATAAAACCGAGCCACGGGCCATTGCCGCCAAATATGACCGCAAATCAGAGCGAATTATAATCGACCTGCGCTCCGGTGTCTCATTCATGTTTCCAACCAGCCTGGCAGAAGGTCTTTCTGATGCCTCACCCGATGAACTTGCCAAGGTAAAAGTTCTTGCCGACGGATTCGCTGTTTTCTGGGAAAGCATCGACGTTGTGCTCAGTGTTCCGGATCTTTTAATGGGCATCTTTGGCTCCAGAACCTGGATGGCAAAAGTTTACAGTGAAATTGGCCGCAAAGGCGGCAGTAAAACTTCCCCCGCCAAAGCAAAAGCATCAAAAACCAACGGCTTGCTGGGCGGCCGCCCACGAAAAGCATCGGCGGCGTAAACAGCTCAAACTGCAAAAAAGCTGGTAGTTCCTTCACAATTAAGTGATCAGAAACCCGCACCTATAATATTCCCGCTGGCTGTTAGAAGTTGCGGGCGATTAGATAAGTTACCAGAAAAACATTGGTGAAGGTGGCCAGGGTGACCGCTGCGGCGTATTTCAGGCGTGCGGCGGTTTCGGGGGGCTGCTTGTCGGCGGCGGGCTTCGGAAGGAAAAAATTTAGCAGAAGGCTGATTGATAAGGGCATTCCGAGCAGAGCCGGAAGAGTGAGGCCACCGGGAAAAATGCGAGTGCCGAAATGAACCATGCTGCCGATCCAGAGTATCCATTCCAGAACCGTGATTCCGAATGACTGTGCGGGTTTTAGCAAATCTATTCCGAGGTATTTCGCCGCCATGTATTGCCTGAGAAGCGGGCCGGTGACCAGTGAAACCAGAAATGCCCCGGCCAGGCCGATCAGAATTGATCCGGCATTGGCGATGCCATCCATTCCCGAGGCGTAGACCGGCGAAGCCGCTAGAAAGGCAAGAAAAAGCAGAAAGCCAGGTGCACGGAAGATTTTTTTCTCAGTCATATTTTTATGCGATTGTATCAGATTTCCCAGAGATACATGCTCGATTTTTTGTTGAGAATCTGGAGTTCATAAGAACTTGAACAGGCGGCGGCCGCAAAACCATAGCAGACATGCAGTGGAAGCAGGTGTTCCTCGCGGAGGTGGCAGTAGCGCGCGAAGGGTGAGCGGCAGGATCGAGGCCCCTGACCAGCGACAGCTGCACGCACGGAATATCAGCTTCCGGATACATGATTTTCAATGAAACAAACAGACAGCTCGATGCTGTTTTTTCACTGGCTTCCCCCTGCTGGAAACTGACGGCAGGCCTGGCCGGCTTTCCGGCTGACGCAAATCTCAGAGCGTCTTTTGCAATTTCCGATCTCTGCATTATAGCAATAAAA
>JAKQQP010000496.1 GCA_029564115.1 Candidatus Rifleibacteriota bacterium
GCTTTTTTGTTTCCTGGCTCATGCTCAGTCGGTAACCGGATTGATCACGAGAATTTCGTCGGTGGCGTCGATCTTGTGATTGTGCGGGTTAACGATAACCGGCTTGCCTTTCGGCTTGATACCGACCATGGTAAAACCGAGTTCACGGTTCAAAATGCTGATCGCCTCTTCGCTGGTTTTGCCGACCACCTCATTTGGCGGATCGATAAAAGTCAGAGTGTTGCCTGACTCGCGCGACAGCAGATCTTTGAAGAAGGCCAGCAAACCTTCGTGCATCGCCACGCGGGCCAGCAGTTTGCCCGAAACTTCACCCTGAATGACTACATCTTCGACGCCGCCCATTTTCAGGTGTGAGGCGTATTCCTCGTTATAGATTTCGGCCGAGGTGTGAATCTTCGGGTTGAGCTTTTCGATGGTCAGAGCCGCGAGAATCGTGCGGGCGTCGATATCCTGGGTGGTGCGGTTTTCACCGTCTTCTGAGAGAATTACGGCAGCGACGGCGCGTTCAACCCCGGCTTTTTTGAGGGTTTCCATGCGGGTGAAGTCTTCTTTGAGAACGCTGATACGGTGCGTCTTGATGTTGCGGTTCTGGAGATCTTCAAGGTTGGCTTTTTCAGAAACAAGCAGAATCTCAGAATGCTTGAAAGCCGGATCCATGAGGAATTCAGCCGTAAGAATGGCAGCCTTGGCGCTGAAACCGCAGATGATGATGTGTTTTTTGAGGTCGTCAGGGTTTGCGGGTTTGTGCATGGCGCTCTCCTTGAGTTTATCATACATGATTGCCGAAAAAGTACCGGTCAGCATTGCGAATACACCCATTTCAAAAATCAACAGAACCAGAAACACGATCTTGCCACCGAACGAAACGGGGTAATCGGCGTATTCACCTGCCATCAGCGAAAACAGCGATTTCCAGAAGGCATCGACGGGCGTGGAAATCCGGTCGGTGAGACCAGCTTCAAATTGCGAGAAACCAACAGCCCCAAAGATCACCGCAAAAACGGCAAAGCTTGAAATAACGCAATATTCAAGCAGCCGGCCGGCAAAGATTTTCTGAAAAAAGGCAAAGCGCCGGTGAATATTGGTGCCGAGCGAGAAGATGCGAAACAGGCGCAGCAGTCGCAGAACGCGCCCGACTCTGAAGATTCGCAGCATCGGCATCACCGAGAGAATGTCGATCCAGAATTCGCGCAGAAATGCGCCGGTCGAAGTGCTGATCAGCCAGCGCAGACTGAGCTCAAAAATAAAAATCAGCGTCAGAAAGTCGTTGATCGTCTGAATCATTTCGAGCTGCGCGACCGGCATTGCAACGAAAGTTTCGACCAGAATAAGAACGACCGAAATCAGAATCAGAAACATCAGCGTCAGGTTGAAACGCGCCGATTCGAACAGCCAGCGCAGCCACGGAAAAGACTTTGCAGCTGTTTCGATCTCGTATTTAAACCTGATATGCTTTTTCATAGCCCGATTGTAGAGTATCGGCCCGGCAAAATCAACCCGCCCGCGAACTTTGCTTTCTTGTTCGTACACACTGAGAAGGGTATGGTATAATCAGATGTTATGAGGCTTCAGCTGCACCCGAAAAAGGGAAACGTCACGATCATTCTGCTCGGCCTGATCAGCGTCATGCTGATAATGGTAATGGCGCTGTCAAAGCGCATGACCGGGCATACCCAGCTATTGACCCTCAG
>JAKQQP010000512.1 GCA_029564115.1 Candidatus Rifleibacteriota bacterium
CTTTGCCTGAGCCATTTGATTCGCGATTTTCAAAAAGTGCACGACCGGGATCTCGGAGCCAAAAAGCTGGGCGCATGGGGCGTCAGAGAGTTGAAAAGAGCGATGAAGCTCTGGAAAGCTTACCGCCTCAGACAAATTTCGCAACAACAGCTGAACCTGTCGATCAAGCCAATACGCAGCCGATTCAAAATTCTGGTGAAATGCGGGCTTCTATCGAAAGATCGATTTATGGTCGCTCTCTGCAAAAGTCTCAAAAAGAAGTGGGCGGCAGTCTGGTCATTCGCAAAATACCCGGAAAAAGTCGAACCAACCAACAATCGAGCGGAAAGAGCCTTGCGAAGGCATGTAATCTGGCGAAAGATTTCACAGGGCAGCAAATCGCTCAATGGCCTGACCTTCGCCCAGAGATTAATGACAATTACGACTTCTCTTGCCCAACAGGGCCGGAATGCAATGGATTTTCTCGAAACCATGCTCAGAAATTTCCGTGCGGGCTTAGCGCCGCCAAAACTGAGCTTAAATCCAGCCGCCTGAGGCTACAAAACCACTTCGCGCATTTAACTGTCGAAAAATCAAAAATTTTCGAACAGTCGACTGCTTACGCAAAAAACTGTTCACGTGGGAGTGCCACCACGTGAACAGTTACAAAAAAAGGTTGGTAGTGATTTTTTGCTCGATTCTTCTGTTATTTATAACAGACGAGCTTTTTGCCAGTTCTCAAGCGCCACCTAAAGCTTCAAACATTGAATTGGTGTATCTCAGACAGACCAGAAATGCTTCCGGCAGTCTGTCTTTAAAAGCCGAAATGGCACGCAGCAAGGCTGCCGCCAGAATTTTCGGGGGCAGAAGAATAGTCAGCTTCACCCCCCGCCGTGATTTTCTAGGCTCAAGAGAATTGGAACTTCAGCGCATTATTGCCCTTAAACCGGCAAGCGACAGCCTGCAGCTGGCACTTGAACTGAGAAAACAGTTTACCCGACCCCGGCCACAACTCGAAGAATTCATCGCCCTATGCCACTGGGAAACCGGCAACATTGAAAAAGCCGTAAAGCTCAGCAATGAGTTTTTAAATAAAAATGAGAGTACCGGTCTTCGACAAAAGCTTTTTAATTCAGAGATCCAGCGCGGCTCTTATGAAACCGCAAAACGTCACCTGCAACATTCAGGGTTCCCCAGGGTCACCTATTTAAAATCCCTCGTTCATTTTTTCTATCTGCGGTCTGGCCTTTACGTCTTTCTTTTCTGGGTGTTCTTACTGGCAGCTCTGACCACATTCGCCATCAGGCTGTTTCTGCAACTATTCCCGTTGGAAAAATTTCGTCAATATATCTCTCACAGGCAGAAAATACAAACCACAACCGGCGTTCATCTCAGTGAACCTGTAATCATTGCACAAAAACCCTTGGCCGAAGAAATCCCGTCATTAGAAACAGAGAAGACAGCCGCCCAGGACCCGTTATCCGGCAAATGTGACAATCCTGATATTCCTGTCAGCAAAATTCAGCCACCCACACGACTGCAGGCGTTTGAAGAAATGGTTACCAGCAGAATGCTCCGTATTATCGGTATTTCGTCGCAAAAAGAAACCTTTAACCGTCTTGCGCTGGCCCTTAAACTGGCTGCCAATTTTTCCAAAGCTGAGTTTCAGACGCTTATTATCGATGCCAACAGCACAAAACCATATATTCATGAGATAAAGACCTGCAAAAGTTCTCCAGGTCTTTCAGACTGTTCTGACCAGGCATTCGAAATCGGGAAATTCTGTCAGAAAACCAGTAATCCTAATCTTAAAATCATGGCCCGCGGCAGCCAGGTCATGCCGTTGGCCGTTCTGCGGCCACAGCAATGGAAAAGCCTGATACAGACCTGCCAGAAACACTTCGACATCATAATCGTCAATTTTCCCGGCATAATCAACTTAAAAGATAGCCCTGAAGTCTTGAAACCGGTTGAAATACTGGTAATTGATGGTCAGGCAGACCCGGAAATCGATATATACAAAATTCTGGAAGCTGAAGCCGAGCTTTATTTCTGGAACAGGAAGGGCTGAGAACATGGAGATACCGACCGAAAGACTTAAAATGGCAATAAACAGGCTGCAGCTCATGGCCATCATTTTAATAACGCTTTTCTCGGGCATACTAATTAAACCTGTCGAAGCACAGCCTTATCCACCGATCAACATTGCCGTCACTTCCAGAATTAAAGACAATCGACTGACCTGGAGCCACCACCCGCAAAACCCGGCAGGTTACGTTGCCAATTACATCGTCTGCCGCGGCACCACTTACGGGAACACTGTTCCAATATTCACTGCAGCGGCTAATGCGACTTCTTTCAACGACAATACAGCTGGTTACAGTTATGACCAGGAATTCTATTACACGATCAGAGCCATCGGTACTGACACCTTCCTGTCTGAACATTCTGAACAGGTCATGAGGTTTCT
>JAKQQP010000398.1 GCA_029564115.1 Candidatus Rifleibacteriota bacterium
AAGAAAAATCTGCCTTCGGCCGTCGTGTAGGTTTCGCCGAGCAGAACCCCTTCACGCCGCAGAACGACTTTTATGTTTCCGGGTGACAGACTGTTGTTGTCGTTGATCAGCTGGCCGGTGATCTGTTTTCCGCCCGAATCATCGACTTTGGGCTCGAGCAGTATGACGCTGGTCGGCGGCACCGTGACTCCGCCGGGCTGGAGCTGAAAAATGACGTCGTCTCTGATCATGAACTGGTCAGATCCTCTTGCCAGGGTAAAACGATAAGTTCCGGTGGCGAGACCGGCAAAATAATATTCGCCATTGGCGCTTGTTTGCTGAACCTGTAATAGCTTTTCGGCGCTGTAAAGCTCGACGAGAACGAAAGGGGCTCCAGTGTCAGGGTTTGAGCGGTCTCTGATCGTGCCCATGATTGCGTAAGTCTCACCTGCTCCAGATGTTTTTCCGACGGTGAGGACTTCGATTGTCTGCGGCGAAATGGTGCCGTCAGGCAGCAGCCGCATATAATAACTTGTCGGGTTCATTATCAGCCCGGTTTCATCGATTTTAACCTGATAAAAGTCGGCGAGCTGATTGAAAAAGTAGAATTTGCCTTCGACTGTGGTGTGGGTCTCTGCAACCTTCTGATGGTTTGAGTTGTAAAGAGTTACCGGCACATTGCCCAGAAACTGGTTGGGGTCGTTGCTTGTGATTCTGCCTTCAAAGGAATAACCGGTCTGCGAAACCGCCGACTGACTTGGCCCGACGATGAGACCGAGCGACGAACTGCCGCTTCCCTCTCTGCAACCGACGAGATTCAAAAAAATAAGGGCGGTCACAAAAGTGACTGCGAGCATGTTTGCGATAAAAGACCGATTCACATCCTACCTCCGTAGAATTTCTCTCCTCTGAATATCGGTATAATTCAGCAACTGGCTGACAATTATTTGAGAACAGCCAAAAAACCTTTCTGTAGTGCCTGAATATCAACATGACAACGATAGATAAAAACGTATTGAATAATTGCCGTTATCTGGCGGTTTAGTCTGGTTGTAGAAAATTTCAATGTGCTTTTGTGGAGAGAAAAACTGAGACGATGTGGTATCTGGTATAATATTACGCCATGAATTTTTATAATTTATTTATTGCGGCGGGAAATGCGGTTTTTCTGCTGGGGATGACTCTCAGATCGCCAAAAATGAGAATTTCACGCCAGCATGGGCTGGCCCTTGCCCTGTTTTGTCTTTTTACCGCTCTGGTTGGCGCGAGAATCACCTATATAGCAATACACGGAGTCCCCTGGGGAGAAGGATTGAGCCCCTGGTCTGCCCATCGCGGCGGTTTTTCGTTCATTGGTGCGATTCTGGGGGCATCGGGCGGGCTTATTATATTTGCGCGGTCGTTGAGATTGCCGGCGGTTTTTTGTGCCGGAGAAACGGTTCAGGTTTGGTGTCTTTCTTCGATTCTCTGGCGTATGCGATGCCACTTCGCCGGCTGTTGCCACGGCGGCGCCAGCGCAGATGAGCTGATAAGACGTTTTGCAATTATGAGCGGCAGTGGCTCACCCGGCAGTTTTCCGCTGCCGGCCCTGGAAATTTTATTTCTCGCGGTTTTGTTCTTGTGGCTGGGGCCGATAATTTCATTTCTCGTGGCCCGCCAGGCCGGCAGATACGAAGAATACTGGCAGAAAGTCAGGGTTTTAACATATATTGCAGGCTATTTTATCTACAGAGCTGTCTGCAGTATTTTGCCGCATCTGTCTTGAACGCGTTTGCTTGCGCCGGCGAAAAAGGTCGTCGGGGCGAAATTAGAAGCCGGGCATGATGAACTGCTGGTTGTAGGCACGCCGTGCTTCGTTTTCCTGAAGCAGCTTGTTGTTGAGCATTGCCTGACTGACCTGCCCGGCAACCCCCTGTAACAGGGTCATGTGCGGCAGGGTGAAAAAGCCGGGTTTGTCATTCGTCAGAACAATTGCTCCGGCTACTCTTTTAACGGTCTGAAAATTCGAGGCGGCATCGTTGCAATCAGTTATCAGGGGTACGAATAATACGTCAGCTCCGTTCAGGTCGACAGCACAGCCCTCAGAAAGTCGTTGCGGCTCAGAATGCCTCGAAGGCTCGGTCAGGCTGAAAATATATTCGGACAGGCGGCAGTTGCCCGGAACGACATTCTCGGCCAGAGGCCCGGGCATGGCAGCATGACATTCAAAACATTCGACAATCTCGTTCCAGAGGAGAATAAAACCGCCTTGGGCACCCAGTGCCCTGACGACAGTTTCGAGAATTCCCTGTGAAAGCCTGCCCAGATCTGTTGTTGAACTGATTATTCGGCCTGTCTCGTAAAGCGTCACCGCTTCCAGGCTGGTGGCACGCAGTCTTTCAGAAATTATTCCGATCAGGCCCCCCAGAAGCAGAGCTGCCACATCCGGCTTTTTTGCCATCAGTCTGAGAAACTCATCACGCGGCACTTTGAGCAGCAGACATTGCCGGGAATGGGTTAACGCTGCTGCCGATCGCGTTTCGCCGGTGAGCAGAGCCATTTCACCGAAAAAACTGCCGGCCGGAAGTGTTGCCAGGGTTTTGTCAGAACCGGTTGCCCTGTCGATTGTTTTGCGTATTTCGATGCTGCCCTCGACTATCAGAAAAAATGCATCGCCCGGGTCGCCTTCGTCAAAAACGATCGTTGCAGGTTTATTGAACTGAAGAAGACTGCATATTGGCTGAATCGTATCGATATCAGCGTCTGAAAGCTTCGCAAAAAGCGACAGATTTTTTATCAGAGTTTTGCTTACATTCATTGATTCACCTCAGCTCTGGCCGGGCAGTTGAGCTGCCTTGCCAGCTCTTGCCTGAAAAATCTCGTTCGAAATCAGACCGGCATTTTTCAGCTGCAGCAGAGACTGGTCCATGCTTTGCATGCCTACAGCCGCCCCGGTTTGTATCGCCGTGGGTATCTGAAATACTTTGCCTTCGCGCACCAGATTCGACACAGCCGGTGTGACCACCATTATTTCGCGGGCTGCCACACGCCCTTTGCCATCCTGGCGCGGCAGAAGTACCTGGGAAATCACGCCGCGCAGGGTTGAGGCGAGCTGTGCGCGAATCTGCTGCTGCTGGTAAGGCGGAAAAACGTCGATTATTCTGTCGATCGTTTTCGCGGCAGACTGGGTGTGCAGCGTCGAAAAGACGAGGTGCCCGGTCTCTGCAATGGTCAGAGCTGCTGCGATTGTTTCCAGATCGCGCATTTCACCGATGAGAATTACATCTGGGCACTGTCTGAGAACATATTTAAGAGCGGTGCTGTAATTCTGGGTGTCTTTGCCGACTTCGCGCTGCTCTATCAATGACAGGCGATGCGGGTGAACGAACTCTATCGGGTCTTCTACCGTCACAATGTGGCATGAACGGGTCTGATTGATATAATTGAGCATGGCGGCCAGTGTCGTCGATTTACCGCTGCCGGTCGGCCCGGTAACGCAGATAAGCCCGCTCGGCATCGAGCAGAACTGTGAGACAACCCCGGGCAACTGCAGGCTTTCGATCGTCGGAATCTGACTCATGATCGGTCTGAAGGCGGCGCCCACATACCCCTGCTGTCTGAATACATTGACTCTGAAACGACCCGAGTCGGCAAAGGCTACTGCCAGATCGAGTTCGTTCTCTTGCAGAAATTCGTTTTTCTGCTCGCCGCTGAGTATCGAAAAAATGAGTTTTTCAGTATCTTCGGCGCAGAGAGGAGTCGAACCTTCAGCGGCAAGGCTTCCGTTGATGCGAAACATTGGCGCCCGGCCTACCGTCAATATAATGTCAGAAGCGTTGCGAGTCATTGCTCTGGCGAGCAGTTCAGATAATTCCATCTTTTTCCTCTTTTTTATATTTACTTTTATAAACCCGGAGTCTGTAGTATTCAGCAAATCATGGATTGCCCGGTCATTGCCAGCGTATATTGCCTACTGTCTGGGGATATTGAGCGCATTTTGATCGTATTTTGCCCCCACCCCGGATTTAACGGTCGCGATCTTTTTTTCGAGTTCGGCTTTGTCACGGGTTTTGCTCATTGCTTCCTGGGTTGTGATAGAGCCATTCATGATCAGGCGCACCAGATCGTCATTGAGCAGGCGATTGCCGTTGGCCTGTGAGGTAAGCATCGAGTTGGGAAGCATATGGTTCTTGCCGGTGCGTATCAGGTTCGCGGTGGCGTAGTCCATTACCATTATTTCAAGAGCCGGTATGCGGCCACCGCTGACACGGCGACAAAGCGTCTGACAAACCACCCCGATCAGGTTGTCGGCCAGAATCATGCGGATCTGGTTCTGGGAATCGGCCGGAAAGCTCTCTACTATGCGGTCGATAGTACTCGTCGCCGTCGAAGTATGTAGAGTCGCAAAAACCAGATGGCCGGTATTGGCTGTTTCGAGAGCCATAGACATGGTTTCATTATCGCGCATTTCTCCGACAAGCACCACGTCAGGGTCTTCGCGCAAACCGGCTCTGAGAGCCCTGGCAAAGTCACGGGTGTGGGTGCCGACTTCGCGCTGATTGATTAAAGCCATATTTGAACGATGGACAAACTCTATCGGATCTTCAATGGTGAGAATATGACACTTGCGCCGCTGGTTGATCCAGTCGATCATGGCGGCCAGTGTCGTCGATTTGCCGCTGCCGGTCGGGCCGGTCACCAGAACGAGACCTTTGGGCTGGTCACAGAAACGCTGCAGCACAGTCGGCATGTTCAGAGCTTCAAGAGATAGAATTGCCGATGGAATATGGCGAAAGACGGCGCTGACACCATTGTGATCGCGCAGCAGATTGATTCGGAACCGGCTGTTGTCGTTCATGGCGTAAGCAAAGTCTTCGTCATTGCTTTTGCTGAATGACTCGATAACACTGGGTCTGGCCACGGGTCTGAGCAGCTCGAGAACCTCTTCTGACCCGAGCCGGCCCGGCCCGGAAATCTCGAGAATCTCACCGTTGATGCGCCAGCGCGGCTTCTGCCCGGCGGAAAGGTGCAGATCTGAACCGCCTTCTTCGACGAGCCGGCGCAGCAGATCGTTGATATGAGCGGTTCCTGAGCTGACTTTTGCGTCTGTTTCGATCATCTCGCCAAAATAACTCTGCATGATGCGATTGAAATAGTCAGAGTCGATGTAGACCGGTCTGACTTCCATACCGGGAAGAAGGCGGGTGATTGAATTCAGAAGGCTTTGATTGAAACTCTCGCATGAGCCCACGAGCAGAAGGTTCTTGCGGCGCTTGATCACCGCCAGGCGGTGGCGCTGCATGAATTCGATGGGCAACAATCTGAGAAGAGAAAGCTCTGGTATTGGCAGCTCTTTTTTTATCTCATGAAAAGCCGGGTTCGCTGATGAATGTTTGAGTTTATCGGCCAGAATCTTCATCATGGCCACGTCAATCTCATGAATCAGCAGCAGTTTGTTGAAAAAAATCTCGGAGCTGAAACTGATGGCAGTGAGACGGTTACAGGCAAAGACCGATACCCTGTGCGGTTCGCCAAGAATCATGGCCATTTCGCCAATCATCCGACCGGTCGTGAGGCGCCCTATTTCGATATGGTTTGTGGCATCACCGACTTTCAGCGAAGCTTCGCCTTCGACAATCACCAAAAGAGTCTCTGGAAGCGACCCACCGGCAATCACCTGCTCTCCCGCTTCGTAAACATGCACGTAGCCGGCAGCTTCAATTATCCCGTCAATTACCGCCTCGGTCAGTTCGCGAAAAAGTTCGCAGGCAGCCAGCGCTTTGCGGGTAGACGGCAGAATGGTT
>JAKQQP010000542.1 GCA_029564115.1 Candidatus Rifleibacteriota bacterium
AGAAAAATTCAACGACATCAATCCTGAACAGCTGAAGAAAGAGGTCAAAGAAGAGCTTCTCAAACGCGAGATTCTTATGGGTCTCGAAGAAGATGAAATCGATCTTTTCGAACTGTTCAGGGTTCTGGTCAAACACTGGAAGCTGGTTGTACTGATGCCATTGGTTGTGGCGGTTCTGACGGCTGCTTACAGCCTGACACTGCCGAATCATTTCAAGGCCAGTGCGACGATTTTCGTTCATTCGAGCAGCAAACTCGGGGCTCTTGGCAGCTTGCCGTTTGCCGGCATGATTCCGGGTTTGAGCACAGGTGGTGGCGGGGCAGAATATCTGATGGTCTATCTGAAAAGCCGCACCATGAGTGATCGCATTATTGCCAGGTTTGGTATTGCGACCAACCCGGCGATCGTTGGCGATGACCCGCCGCCGCCCGAAAAGATCAAATACGACGAAGTTGTAAAGACCGTCGGGAAAATCGTTTCGGTCGATAAAGACAAGGATGGACTGATCACAATCGCGGCTGAGACTATGTCACCAGAAGTTTCTGCCGAGATTGCCAGTGCTTATATCGAATATCTGAGCGGCTTTGCCCGTGGCCCTCAGAAAGAAAAGCGTCTGTTTATCGAACGTCAGCTCGAAGTAGTCAGCAAAGAGCTTGCCACCGCTGAAAATGAATTCAAGGTTTTTCAGGATAAACACAAGATGTTTACCCTTGAAAAGCAGGCTTCGGCGGTAATTGAGAAGCTCGCTGGTCTTGAATCGCAGAAAATCGCCGCCGGTGTGTCTCTGCAGATGCAGGAAAGCATGCTGAAGTCTTCTGGCAGTGTTCCTGAGCTGGTTAAGGTCGAAGCCCAGAAAGTGGCTGAAGAGGCCAAAATCTCGGCGCTCGACAAGGAAATTGCTCTGGTAGAGAAGGAAATCGGCGTTCTGCCCGAGCTGGCCCTTGAATTTGCCCGCCTGCAGCGCAATCTCAGCGTCAAGACGAAGATTTTCGGGGTTCTGACCGAGCAGTATGAAATGGCCAAAATTGCCGAGGCCGAAGAGGGCAGTCAGTTCGAAGTGGTCGACCGGGCAAGGGCTCCAGAAGTTAAATCAAAACCCCGTCGCTCGATCATGGTTATCATGGCTGGTCTCAGCGCTGGCGTGCTCGGTGTCTTTGCCGCTTTCCTGATCGAATTTATCCGCCGCCGCAAAGAGCAGGAAGCAAAAACCGCTGCTGCGAACTGATTGAATGGTTGCAATGATCGGTGAGCTTAAGAAACCATAGACAGACAATTTTGCTCAACTGGTTGTCTGTTTTAAGATGCAGCTTCGGCCTATCAGCCGGGTTGCTTTTTCTCCAGCGATTCGCTTCGCTCACAAGCTTTCGAAAAAGCAATCCCGTCTTCTCGCCTCGCAATTTTATAATTGGGAGGCTTCTGCTATGGCCGAAATTCTGCCACAGCTGGTTTATATTTGTTCATAATGATTTTATTCTTTAATGAAAAATTCACCAGATCGATCTGAGTCCAAGTCGCTGTTTGCCTGGTTCAATGCGAAAATTGCCGGGAGTTTTGCCGTCACTCCGACCGGGCACCCGGCCGATACGCTGCGACAATTGGGTGCGCCAGCTCATCTTTTCGAGTTTTTCGTTTCTTTAGTTGATTGCGAAATCATTCTTAAGCAGGCTGGCGAAGGCGAAGTCCCTGACCTTGAACGGCGCGAAAAGCAGCGCAAGCGCAGTACCGGCCAGTTTTATACGCCCGAATCTCTCGCTGCCCGTCTGGCAGCAATGGCCGGGCACTCGCGCCCCTTGGGCAAAAATACTCTGATCCTCGACCCTGCCTGCGGTGACGGCAGTTTTTTGATGGCCGTGGCCGAAATGTTGAGCCAAACACGCTTTTATCTACGTCATTCCCGCGAATCAACCCGTCATTCCCGCGAATCAATCCGTCATTCCCGCGTAGGCGGGAATCCAGGCCATTCTCATAAGATACCGGCTGCCGCGTGGATGACGCCAGTTCTCGCCAATCTGCATGGCTACGATATTGATCAGCAGGCATTGTTTATCTGCCTGACCCGCCTGATTTGCGCGTTTCCCGGGTGTGGCTGGCCGGTTCTTGAGCAGCGCGACTTTCTTATGCAGCCCCCTGAAGCCAGGTTTGACCTGGTAATTGGCAACCCGCCATATCGCGTCAATCTGAGTGAAGATTATAAAAACCGCCTGAGTGAGCTTTATGAGACTGGTGAGGGCGAGAAAGATCTTTATACTTTTTTTCTCGAGGGCGGACTTAGAGCTCTTTCTGAAGATGGTCAGATGATAGTGCTTACCTCACATACCTGGCTGGTAAATCATCAATGCCAGAAAATCAGGCAGTTGCTGTTCGAAAAAAACAGGGTGACCGCTCTTAACCTTCTGCCGGCAAGATTTTTTCCGGCAGCACCAGGAGTGTTACCGGTGGTGACTTTTGTTGAAAAAGGTAAAGAACCGCTGCCTCCATATTCAGTTGTGGTGAACTCAGGCTATTCAGAAGTTTCCGGCTGGTCTGAAACTTACGAGGCCCGGTCTGATTCTTTTTTATCTGGCAACGGGCTGCGGCAGTCTCTGGTTTCTTCAAGTCTCAAGAAGGCTTTCGAAAA
>JAKQQP010000301.1 GCA_029564115.1 Candidatus Rifleibacteriota bacterium
GTCAGTCTTTTTCCGCGCATGTGCCGGGCTGAACTGAGACTGGTCGAACCGACCTGCCTTGAGTGGTTTAAGGGTTCAGAGCCATGGAATCTGAATGTTATCAAAGAATGCCTGATCAGAGACTCTTCGGACGACCCGGGCGAAGTTTTACGTGAACTCAGCGTTGAAGTGGAAATGTTTCAGAAAATTCTCGCAATTCAGGTGCGGGCGGTCGAGCTCGATATTGCCGCAGAGAAAAATCCTGAATCGCAGCAGAAAAAGCGCAGCTGGCTGCAGAGGTTCTGTAATCAGGTCAAGTTACAGCCGCTTCCTTTGAAAAGTATCGGCACCCTGCCGACCGACCCATTGAAAAGGCAGATCGTTCTGCAGAACCTGCTGACTTTCGCGCCATACATACCTCTTTCGGGGGATGACAATGAGAAGGTCAGCTTTGATCAAAAGCTCTTCAACAAAGGATTACAGGAAATCCTGATAAATGAGTTCAGATTCAATGCTGAAGAGATTACAAATTTCCAGCAGGAATTTGCTGCCCTTGGCAAGGAGCTGGGTGATTCATGGTTCAGTCTGAAAAACATCCTCACGGTCGGCATTATCGGTGCCCTCGCCGGCGTTGGAATGTGGTGGCTGGCACCGACAGTTGGCGGCTGGCTCGGCGTGGCTGTTTTCGGTCTTAAGGGTGCCGCCGCAACCAGTGCCGGCCTGGCCTGGCTTGGCCTCGGCTCTATCGCTGCCGGCGGTTTCGGCATGTTTGGCGGCACACTGGTTCTGGTCGGTTCTGCCGGTCTGCTGGCCAGTGCCAGCAGCGGCGCGGCTCTGGCCTACATGGCCTCAACCATCAACGCCGGAACCGCACTGATGAATTCAGCCAAGACGCTTCAATCATTTCGTCTGCTGCTGCGGCTTGCCAGTAATAACCCGGCCCGCCTGCGGCAGGTTTTTGCGGTTGAAAGTTCTTTTGCCCAGATGGCCTACAATCTTTCTACCAGACTGGAGCATGAGAAAGATAACCGGAAAAATATAGAAAAGAGTCTTGAGATTTTCGCCAGAACACGCGAAAAGATGACCGCAGAGCGTCTGGCCTGCGATATCCGGTTCTACAGGGAAACCAGGTAATTCAGATCACTTTTTCAATCTGCCTGCCAGCAGCTTTTCAACCTCTTCACGGAACTGGGCGAAATCAGCGAGTGCAGCAAGCTTATCAGGGCCCCAGCCGTAAATGTAGTGGGCTATGGCGATTTTGCCGAGACCGTAGGTTACGGTTGCGGCGATAGTGGCATTTATTGCCTGACCAACACCCGGCAGAATTTTTAGAATGGCGTTGGCGGTCATTTTTCCGGCCTGCGAAGCCAGACCGACAATTTTCATTATTCCGATGGCGTCAAGATCGCCGGTCATTTTCATGGCCTTTATCGCATTGATCATGGCGACCTGCAGCGGCATCAGAACGAAAGCATCCGGCACCGGGAAAGGGTTCCAGCAGACGGTGGCGCTGACAGTCGAGAATTTGATGATGATTTCCTGTGCAATCAGTTCAAGGGTTTTGTTGATATTTGCAGACATCTGGTCGAGCTGCCCGAAGGCAAACAGCAC
>JAKQQP010000543.1 GCA_029564115.1 Candidatus Rifleibacteriota bacterium
CCCCAATTCAAACAACTCGGTGTGGCATAAAATGAAACAATCAAAACTGTTTACCAAAACCTCGAAGACCCTTCCCAAAGACGAAGTCAGCCTCAATTCACAGCTGCTTCTCAAGAGCGGCTTTATCGACAAGGAAATCGCTGGCGCCTATTCTTTCCTGCCGCTTGGCCATCGCGTGCTCAACAAGATCATCAACATCATCCGCGAAGAAATGAACGCGATCGACGGCCAGGAAATCATGCTCACCTCACTGCAGGCCCCCGCCACCTGGGAACCAACCGACCGCTGGGACGACGAAAAAATGGATGTCTGGTTCAAGACCGAACTGAAGAACGGCAACCAGCTCGGCCTCGCCCCGACCCACGAAGAACCCCTGACCAAGCTGATGAAAAAGTTCATCAATTCATATAAAGACCTGCCGGTTTTCGCTTATCAGTTTCAGACGAAGTTCCGCAACGAAACCAGAGCGAAATCAGGCATTCTGCGCACCCGCGAATTCATCATGAAAGATCTGTATTCGTTCGGCCGCAATCAGCAGGACCTCGACGAATATTACGAAAGAGCCAAAGCCGCCTACGTAAAAATCTTCGATCGCCTCGGCCTCGGCAAAATCACCTACGTAACCTTTGCCTCTGGCGGCACTTTCTGCAAATTCAGCCATGAATTTCAGACCCTGTGCGAATACGGCGAAGACCTGATCTACATCAACGAAGAAAAGAAAATCGCCATCAACCGCGAAATCTTCACCGACGACATCATCAGCGAATTCGGCCTTAAGCGCGAAGACTTCGTCGAAAAGAAATCGATCGAAGTCGGCAATATCTTCAAGCTCGGCACCAAATTTTCTGACGCCCTCGGCCTGCACTATGTTGGCGAAAACGGCGAAAGATTCCCGGTCGTTATGGGCAGCTACGGCATCGGGCCGGCCCGCACCATGGGTACCATCGTCGAAACCTGCAACGATGACAAAGGCATCATCTGGCCGAAGAACATCGCCCCCTATCACGTCCACATCATCTCTCTCGGCAAAGAAGACACCATCGCCGCCGAATCAGAAAAACTCTACAATCTGCTCAACGCCAACAATATCGAAACCCTCTGGGATGACCGGCCGAACGTCAACCCGGGTGCCAAATTTGCCGATTCTGACCTCATCGGCTGCCCGATCCGCATCACTGTCAGCAGCAAGAACCTCGAAAACAAGCAATACGAAATCAAGAGACGTGCCGGCGGCAACGCCGAATTCATACCGCAGGAAAACATTCTCGCCTTTCTTGCGAATGAACTGAAATAAAAGCTCACTAACCGGGGGCCGCCAGAAAATTTCTGGCGGCCCTTTCATTTTCCGGAACCACTTCGGTCGATGTTCATCTATGAGCTCAGGAACAGACAATTCATACGTCATCCCTGTGAAGGCATGGATACAAGCCCTTGTCCATGAGATTACCGCCTTCGCGGGATGACGGTAAAACCACAGGTTCAACTTTGGCAGACCACTACTAATGCTGAGAAGCAGAAATAATTAATGACCGGAAGAAATTATTCCGACGGTTCTTCAGGAAAAACGCAAACTTATGGCAACAATGGCAGCAAATTCATCCACAGCACCTGCTCACTTTTTAAACACCAATCATGGCATGCTTTTTGCTTTAAGCTGGTGACCCATCAAGAACTGGGCACTTTTTGCGCAGCGAAAGGAAATCAAGGCACCGATATATGCGAAAAACCAAAATACTTGTCACACTCGGACCCTCTGCAGAACAGGAACCGGTATTGCGCGAGCTGATCAATGCGGGCATGAACGTAGCCCGACTGAACTTTTCTCATGGCGATTACGAGGAACACGGTGCGAGAGTCGCCACCGTCAAGAAACTGCGCGATGAAATGAAA
>JAKQQP010000555.1 GCA_029564115.1 Candidatus Rifleibacteriota bacterium
ATTCGACATGCAGTTTTTTTCTGTCTACTACCTGCTGGGAAATACTGTCAACATCCCAAATGCATGGTGCCAGCTGGTTTTTGAGGCCGATTACATTCAGGTCTTCAGGCATATTCTCAAGCTTTTTATAAAACGCTCTTAGAATGAGGAAAAAAGAGGTTATTCTCTGCTGCCCGTCGATGATCTCAATATTATCTTCGTTACTTTCATTTTTGCAGGAAACAATAGTTCCGAGAAAATATTCATCAGATTTTGCCCCAACGGGCATAGACTCATGAAAATCTCTGATGTCGTTCCACAAAGTCTCACATTTTTCCATGTCCCATTTATAGGGCCTTTGAAAATCCGGAATGATAAATTTCCGGTTCTGCATTTCTGAAAAGAGTTTGCTGATTGTTTTGCGGCTGACGCTAAGTTCTGGCATTACGTATCCTTTCTGTGATTGTGTTTATTATAGTTACCAAGGTTCGCTGAGTTTGTTGATGATGTCGCGGCGGGAGAGGACTTCGGCGCAGCGCTCCCAGCGGTTGGCTTCGGGGTCTACTGAGTTGCGGTATTTAACGCTGAAGGCGTTCTGGGCGGCTTTGCGTTCGTGAATGTAGGCGTCGATTCTTGCTTTTAACTGGTTTTCGTCTTGAATCCAGTCATCGTCGATGGTGTCGGGCAGGCTGCCGAAAATATCGTAAGTGTCGCGCATGCGATCAGACAGAACACCGTATATTTTTTCATCCTGGGTGTCGCTGTAAACAAGGTTCAGCATATCTACGTATTTGCGTGCCTGACCGAAACGCCTGATGCGGCCGAGCCGCTGTTCCAGACGTGAGGGGTTCCAGGGCAGGTCGATGTTGATCAAGGTGCCGAGGGTTTGCAGGTTAAGACCTTCGCAGGCGGCATCGGTTGCCACTACCAGTTTAATTTCGTGCTTTCGGACTGCCTGTTTGATGGTTTCGCGTTCGACGCTGTTGAACTCGGTTCCTTTATACAGACGGCTTTTACCGACGCCGGCATAAACGGCGACAACCTGATCAGGGTATGACTTTGCCAGTTCGCTGGCTACCCATTCAACAGTATCGTAATACTGGCTGAAGATAATGCAGCCGTGTTCCAGCCAAGTTTTGCCATCAGTAGGGAACTCGGTTAAAAACCATTTTACCGTATCGAGCTTTGAATCGACAGCTTCGGGGCGTGAGAGCTGTTCTTCTATTTCCTGCAGGCAGGCGACTTCATCGGGGGACATGCTGCTGAGAACATGCTCGACCTGTTCAATAGCG
>JAKQQP010000556.1 GCA_029564115.1 Candidatus Rifleibacteriota bacterium
CTTTGATAGCTATCGCAAATAAGCTTCTGCGACAAGCAATGGCGCTAGCCAGGAAAGGAGAGTCCTTTATCGAAAATTATAAGGAAATTAGCCCGTGCGCGGCAAAAACGACTTGACTTTTAACACAGCACATTGCGAGCGAAGCGAAGCAGTCACAGCGGGCGAGATCGCTGTGCTACGCTCGCGATGGCAGTCTAAACACCAGCCGCCGCGTTCACAAGATCACGGCGGCTGTTTATTTATAGGCATTATCGTTACACGACCAGTTGGAGTCGCATTCAAAAAGCAGGCCAGCAATATGTCACTGCGAGCGTAGCGAAGCAGTCTCAGCAGTCCAGATCGCTTCGCTACGCTCGCGATGACATAAAGAGAGACAGCCGCCACGATCGTAAGATCGCGGCGGCCGTTTATTTATCTGCGTTATCGGTTGTTAATCCGTGTCTATCCGTGGCCGTCATTCGGGTTTATCCGGGTTCATCCGTGGCCTATTTCTCTATTTCCGAGTTCATCCGTGGTTTAAAAACCAAAGCTGCCACCAACAACGAAAGTTGGGTCGCCATCAGTAACGTTGAGACCAATCAATTCGAGCTGGGCATTTTCGATACCAACGCGGGCACCGGCATGAATTCTGTGTCTGACTGAATCGTTTTTAAAATAATCGAAATCTCGATAGTTACCGAATTTGGCTTCACCAAAAACACTGGCGCCCCGGGCAATCCGGTATTCAAGGCCAACGCCACCAAGAAGTATGTCTTTGCGATTGACTTTCTGAATGTAACCGTTGCCAAAATCGATTTCCTGATTTTTGGTAAAAACAGATGAGAGATTCAGGTAGCCATGAAAGTTTTCGCTGATTTCTTCGGCCATGGCGATATACACCTGGCGCATGTTCTCGATCTGTTCGATGTCTGCCTGATTCAGTTCCTGGGCACTCATGGGAGCAAAGTTAAAGCCGATGCAGAAATCTGTCTGCTCAAGCCTGGTAGTGTATTTCATACCTACAGCCAGATGATCTTTTTTGGTGTCGATGCCTTTTACCGCAGGGTTCGACGAACGTTCATAGCGCAGGTTGTTGAGCGAAACTTCAAGATTGGGCTTAAGATTATATCTTGCCCCAAAGATGTATTCGTCTTTTTCGATTCTGACCGGCACATTGTTAACCAGAAAGTTACTGGTTGTATTGCTCGTCTTGAAAGCTACTCCCACCGATTGTTCCTTTTTGTAGTCGGGTGTCTGAATGGTTATCAGCCCCGCACTGCCGGAAAGGGTGGTGCCAGGCCCGGCGGGTCTTTCGAGCACGGTGCGGCCGCTGACCGGGCCGGCCATTTCCCCGCTGTCGGGCATAGATTCAAGCACCTGGCCAGACAACGGATTAAGCGCCGCCGAAAACAGTATTATCGATAAGGCTATTAATTTGAGTTTTGATTTCATGATTTGTTACTTTTCGTAGTTGCTGATGAAGGTGGTTTTATTGGCCTGAACGGTCACGCTGCGATACGATCTGACATATTTCGCAGCGCCAGTGTCGATGACTCTCCAGGTTGCGACCTTGCCGGATCTGCCTTCATTGATGAAGGCCGTATCGGTATCATCGGAGCCAAAGTAGAGCACAAATTCAGAGTTGGGTGATAGATTGGTAAGGTTGAAGGTGCCTTCACTGTCGGGGGCGCCCGGGGCAGGGGCTCCGGCTGTTCTGGTCGATTTAACCAGACCGGTAACTTCGTAATCTGTTTCAGTAACATCGACGCCGCCAACGTTGGTAACTTTTACTACCTGTTCCCAGAGGTAGAGTCTGACGACCAGGTTACCCTGCGGTAACTCGGTAGCAGGATCAACCATGCGCCCGGCGATCGAACCGTAGCCGGAAATATTTGAATAGATCATCGGCAGATCTATGGTTGCAGGAACAGTGGTGCCATCTTCTTTTACCCTGAAACTGACTTCGAGCTCTTCAAAGCCGTCTTTGCTGACTTTCATGGTATACACGCCGCTTGTTTCAACGCTAAACCTGAAGTCGCCATTGATATCGGTAAAGAATCCGACTGCTGGTTCGAGAGTAATTTTGGCGTATTCAATCGGAGAGTTGGTGAAGGCATCGTAGATGTTGCCGCTGACATTGTTAACGAACAGATTTGGCTGCGGTTCAAGCTCGATCTGAATGCTGGCCGGCGAAATGCTGCCGTCAGCGCCAATGGTCACAGTCAGATAACTGGCTTCATATTTTGCCGAATCGTTGCCGGCTTCGATAAAATAAGTAGCGGGAACCAGGTCAGCAAACGAGAAGCGACCTTCGCCACTGGTATAAACCGGCCCAACTGCAGCCGCTGCCAACGAGTCTTTCTTGATATACACGGTCAGACCATTGATCGGCTCACCGGAAATTTTATCAAGCACAAAGCCTGCAATCGAATATGTCGCTGGGTAAAGCTTGAATTCGAACGAAGCCGGTGAGGTCGTGCCATCAGCTTTAATAGTCAAAACGAGAGTAGATTCTGAATAAGAATTGGAGAGACTGCCGGCGGTGACATAATAGGTGTCAGCGGCAAACCCGGAAACGCTGAACGAACCGTCGGCGGCGCTGTAAACAGTTTTTTCAATCGCTCCAGCCTGAGTTTTGCGAACATCAATTTTGATGTTATTCAGAGCCTGGCTGGTTCTGGCGTCAACGACTCTGCCGACAAACTGGAAGGTTGAAGGCGCGAGGTTGAATTCGAGCGAAGCCGGTGAGGTCGTGCCATCAGCTTTAATAGTCAAAACGAGAGTAGATTCTGAATAAGAATTGGAGAGATTGCCGGCGGTGACATAGTAAGTGTCAGCCGCAAACCCGGAAACGTTGAACGAACCGTCGGCGGCGCTGTAAACAGTTTTTTCAATCGCTCCAGCCTGAGTTTTGCGAACATCAATTTTGATGTTATTCAGAGCCTGGCTGGTTCTGGCGTCAACGACTCTGCCGACAAACT
>JAKQQP010000400.1 GCA_029564115.1 Candidatus Rifleibacteriota bacterium
GCTTTCGCCATCCTGGCTCGCTCGGCATAAGCGCCATCCTGGCGCAAAACTCGGTCGCCGCCGAATATTGTAAGATTTTTCTGTATTCAGGTGCGGTGGTTTTGCGAGGCCTGCCTTATCATGCAGGCCTGTAAACGGCCATTTTATTAAGCCGCGCTAATCGGTGTTTATCCGAGTTGATCAGTGGCCTAAGTCTGATCGCTGCCAGAAATAACAACCGTCTCTATTCGGGTGCGATGGGGTTTTGCGAGGCCTGACGCCCGGCGTGTTTATGGGAGCCCTTTAACTTGTTGTTGCCTATATTATGAAGGCCTGTAAACGGCCACTTTTACTGCCGGTGTTAATCTTGTTTGCCAGTGATTAGTTTTTTATCTCATCTGCGTTTATTCGGGTTCATTCGTGGTTGGTGTTTTTTGCCTATATTATGAAGGCCTGTAAACGGCCACTTTTGCTGTCGTGTTAATGGTTTTAACCAGTGATTGGTTTTTTATCTCATTCGTGTTTATTCGGGTTTATTCGTGGCTGGTGTTTTTTGCCTATATTATGAAGGCCTGTAAACGGCCACTTTTACTGCCGGTGTTAATCTGGTTTATCGGTGGTTAGTTTTTTTATCTCATCCGTGTTTATTCGGGTTCATTCATGGCTGGTGTTTTTTTTCTATATTATGAAGGCCTGTAAACGGCCACTTTTACTGCCGGTGTTAACGGTTTTAATCAGCGATTAGTTTTTTAATCTCATCCGTGTTTATTCGTGTCATCCGTGGCTGGTGTTTTTTTTTCTATATTATGAAGGCCTGTAAACGGCCACTTTTGCTGCTGTGTTAATGGTTTTAACCAGCGATTAGTTTTTTATCGCATTCGGGTTTATTCGTGGCTGGTGTTTTTTGTCTATATTATGAAGGCCTGTAAACGGCCACTTTTACTGCCATGTTAACGGTTTTAATCAGCGATTAGTTTTTTATCTCATTCGCTGTTTATTAGGGTTCATTCGTGGCTGGTGTTTGTTTTCCAGATTAGGTGAAGATATTTTAGTAAATGAACTCGACTGTGCCGGTTTCAATATCGTAGAAGGCGCCGACAAGTTCAATCTGCTTTGCGGCAAGCATGGTTTTAACTGTCGAACTTCTGGCAATAATGTCATGCATTGTTTTGCGAACATTGTTGCGGGCAGTAGCTTCGATAATACCGTCAAAATTGACGTTCACAGGAATGCAAGGCTTGATCTGCTTTAACAGTTGTGTCAGATTGCCTGACTTCACTCCCTTTACCGCGCCTGACACGGCGCCACAATGACTGTGCCCCATGACGACAATCAGCCTTGCTCCGGCAAACTTTACAGCGTATTCCAGGCTGCCCAGAACGTTTTCGTCTTCTACATTTCCTGCGTTTCTTACAACAAAAATGTTGCCGATGCCTTGATCGAATATAACTTCTGGCGGAACTCTCGAATCCATGCAGGAAAGAACCACTGAATGCGGGTGTTGCCCAGTTTTGGTCATTTCTATCTGTCTGGCAAAGTCAGAATTGTTGGATGTTCCGGCAAGAAAGCGCTTGTTGCCGTTCTTCAGCTCTTCAATTATCTGTTCAGGTGTGGAATAAGCGGCGGCAGTTTTGGAGTTTTCGCACGCAGCAGCAGCCATGTCTGCAGCCGATAACAGGCCGGCGAACGACATGTGGGCAGTAATGAAAAGTATCGCGAAAGAACGCACGATTTTGCTGGTAAACATTTGTGTTACCTCCTCAATATTTATTATCTATGCAATCTGTTAATCTATTTGTCGCGAATTTTAGGCAGCATAGCACAAAAGCAGCCAGATTGAGTTTTTTAGATTCCGAGCATATTTTTTTGCTGATATCTCAGCGTTTCCAGAAAGGAATCATGAATTTGTTTATCGTTTCCGGGTCATCTTTAAGAAAAGACGAGTGTCCCGGGTGTGTCCAGTAGTTCTGCAGTGATTGTCGCAATGCGGGATCAGTGATTTCAAGCCTGCCAAGTTTTTGCTGTTCGTCAAGAAACTGCCGCATAGCGTCAAATGCTTCCATGCCGGCCTGTTGATATAGTACCCGGCCTTTTCCATAATTTTCATATAGAAGGACATTAAGTTTCCACGTCTGAATCATGCCGCGGGCAAGGAGCTCGTAATCTTTTTCTTTGGGCTCGGGCATCTTCAGGAGTTGCTCTGCAAATTTCTTTTTGTAAAGCAGTTCTTTGCGTGCTCCTGCTTTTGAAGGATCAAGCTTTTCCAGCTTTTCATCAATTTCTTTGATTTCCTGCCGACGTCGTTCTCGATCTTTTTGGGCGTTGGCAACAAGATTGACGGTAAATTCCCTGATTTCTGCACTGGAAGGCTCGATCTGAGCCTTATTATCTTCTGAATATCTCGACATCAAAGGGCGAACAAAAAGTCTGAAAACTTCGTTCTGCACTGTTTGTTCAAGTTCGTCGATTTTTTCTTCAGCGCTCATGTCGTCATAATACTGCGATTCGTCATATTCTTCAGGTTCACTTTCGCTGTCTTCTTCGGATTTGTCTGCCTCAGGGTCATAGCGGAAGTCATCTTCATCTGTTTCATCTTTGTCTGAGATATCGCTTTCATCATACTCAACATCGCCAGACACGACAAAATCCTCTCTGTCTTCACTTTCGTCAGCTTCTGTCAAATCGACATCAGACACTTCTTCGTCGTCGAACTCGCCTTCAAAAGTAATTTCTGTCCCCGAGTTGTCGGAATTTTCCACTTTTATGAGAATTTCTTCTAGTGTGTTTGCTGGTAGAGCATCTGCTGCCGCCGACTCTGCGACTTTATTATCGCGGATCTTTATTGGTATATTGCTCAATCCCTTTGGTATTACTAATTCGTCACGATAGACGGTTTTGCCGAGGACACTTCCTATTGTCTCTCTGCCGGGAGCAGGTTGTTGTGCGAAAATTGTGGCAATACCTGTAGTAAACGTAAACAGAAACATCATTGCTATAGCAGATCTTAATCTCATAGAATCCTTTCGAAAACGGCATTCTGATTATACGACATTATTAAATTTTTGCTAAGCATTCACGCGATAGTGCTCCCACATGATCAGATTTTTGCTTAAGCAACCGACTGTTCGGGTTGAGGCGCGTCTGTTTGTATATTAAAAAATGTGGCTGCAATGTTAAGTAATATGTTATTTTTAGTTCAGAAGGATTATTGTAAAAGAAAAGAGTTTTATATGAATACTTTTCGTGTGAGAATAGATCAGTTGCAGCCTTCTCAGCCTTATTTAAGCAAAGCCCGCCTCGAAAATATTTTGCGAAATACCGCCTTTTTACTTTATCCGGTTGCCGTGCGCGAACTCAACGGGCGGTTGTGCGCTATAGACGGGCATGAACGACTAATGGCTCTGCACAGTCTCGGTCGGACTGAAGTTGAAGTTTACCTCGACGATTCTGAGCGCGACGGCAAAATCTGGCAAAAATGTGTCGAAATCTGTATGAGCGAGGGTATCTCATCAATACTTGATCTCGAAAACAGATTTGTCACGCCGTCAGGGTTTCGACAGCTCTGGATAGAAAAAAAACGGCAGCTTGCCAAAGAGGCCAGGAACAGCTGAAGGCTGCCGGTTTACGCTTCATTTAACGACTTCATCGCTCGCCTGTTCCCTCAATTCACGATTGCTTTTTTCCATTTGAGCGATTCGTCGGTACAGCCCTGAGATCTCGGCTCTTATCTGGTCGAGCTGGTCCTGCTGCCGACGTGCTCTTCCTCTGTACATATAAAATCGGTTTAGAGCAGTATTTGAATCAGGCCCTGTATTTGGCTGTCCTGCGTAAGGGTTGGCGATCTGTGCCTGAGTCGCGGAATTATCGCTTCCCCAGCTACCCTCAGGGAAAAAGGTTGCACTGGGATCGGGAGTCCCGGTCTGGTAAGCGCCGGGGTAGTAATGTTGTCGGCGGTATCGGGCGGCGTATCTGACTGATGAATACATCTGCTCCAGGACTTCTTTTTCCTGATTTTGCAGGTAGGCCAGTCTTTCCTGCAGTTCTTCGAGTTCAAGCGAGTTGTCTTCTATCTGACCCTGCAGCTCGGCAATCTTGCTGTTGTGCAGATATTCCTGAAGATCTTTAGCTCTAAGAATTCGATTGGCCCGGGCGATCCCCTGTTGCCACTCAGATATATAGGAAAGCTGCTCGCGAAGCCTGTTTGCTTCATCCTGTGCCAGCTGGCGATCACGTTCGTTGTCCGCTATTTTGGCCGCTTCTTCATAGTAGTCGATCGATGATTCAAGGTTTCCGACCAGAATGTTTTCAAAAAAACCTCTTCTGCAGAGGGTTATGAGATCGTCCTTTTTTGCAGGATCTCTGTATTTTTCAAGCAGGGCCATCGCCAGCCCGTGGTCCTCGTGACGCAAAATGCTGTGGTCTGCAATAATAGCGCTTTCATACATATCTACGGCTTCCGATTTTTTTCCGCGGTGCCATGATTCGAGAGCGTTTTTAAAAAGTTTTCTGCCTCTTGCCGGGTCGGCTTCCTGCCCTATGACCAGGCATTCAAGATTGAATGGTTCATTGTCATGGGTTTCGGCAAGACATGGTTGTTGCAGCAGCAACCCAGATAAAACAAGGCAGAGCATCGTTCTTTTCATAAAATCCTCCGTTATACTGATTTTTGTTTTCAGGAAAAACCCTTTGTGGGAAATTTGCGATTAATCGGCATTAACAAATTTTCGCACAGGTTCCAGGAGATATTTTGTTTCAAAAAGGCACGAAAGGTGCCCGTTGCGGCTGTTGTAGAAAGCTGTTTCGCAGTCTGGGAGCAGGGTTCTGGCTTCTTCGGCCTGCTCGCGGGTAAACATCAGATCTGATTCGTCGATTATCATTTTGACTGGCAGCTTTATTCTACCAAGCCCCTGCTCGAGAGTTTCTCCCTGGTTGCAGAGATCGAAAAGACTGTTGGCCTTGGCAATGTAGACGTAGGCATTTGGGTCGAAGAATTGCATTCTCGAAATGACAGATTGTTCTATTCCTTCTTCGACAAGGAAACGTCCTTTAAAACTTGTGTAGGGGTTATCGCTGGTAATAAATGCCGGATCCAAAAATTTTCGGCCAAAATTAGTGTTGGCCCAGTGATCTGTGCGTGTTGCTGTTAATAACATTTTAAAGGCCAGCAGCAGTCCGCGGACAGGTGGTTCCCCATCGTAATAATCACCGTTTTTCCAGCTTTCATCGAGCATTATGGCTTCTATACCCAGTTGATTGGGAACCATGAGACAGGACGGCCGCATCATCGGTGTTGCAACGACTGATATGATTTTCTCTACCATTTCAGGGAAATATTTTGCCCAGAGAAATGACTGCAGCCCGCCCATCGATGGCCCGGCAACGAAACGAAGTTTCTTGATTTTGAGGTGGTCAACGAGTCTTCGCTGCAGCATGACTACGTCATCGAGAGTGAAAATTGGAAAGGTCATACCGTATGGTCTGCCCGTTTCGGGGTTTATGGAAGCTGGCCCGGTGGTAATGACAGTTGGGCTGTTAAAATTAATATTACTGATGCAATCTGAGCAGATAACAAAATATTTGTCCGTGTCTATTGCCTTGCCTGAGCCGATAAGGCTGTCCCACCAGCCGGGAGCTGGGTCTGAATCGTCATATCGCCCGGCTGCGTGGCTTGTTCCTGTAAAATAGTGGCAGATCAGGACAGCGTTGTCTTTTGCTTCGTTTAGTTGACCATAAGTTTCGTAGCCAAATTCAATCGGGATAGTCTTTCTGCTGTGTAAAAAGCTGTAATTACCGGCATTAAATCGAACCTTTCGGGTCAACATTGTTATTTATCCTTTCACTGCTGGCTGCACTGAATGCTATTCTAAATCAAAGCCGTGATTATCGCAAATCAATGGTGAATTCGAAATAACTAACCATGCTTATTGCGTGGACTGTCGATTAAATCAGACATTCTATTCTTTTGTGGCTCTTGCGGATATTGTGATAAAATGTCACTCATGTAAAGGCTCATTAGGTTATTGCGCGAAGTAAACTCCTGAAGTTTTCAGTGTTGCCATGACAATGGGCTTCTATGTAATGAAAAATTCAGCTAAGGTTTGATGAGAGTATGAAACAGTTCAAAACAATAGTGATTTCTTCGAGGCGTGGTGCAATGCTGCTCATGCTTTTTGTCATGCTGGTTGCCGGTGGTATTGCCATTTTGAAAATGGTTCCGAATGAAGAGCTGATAATGCGCCGGGATCGGGAAAAGTCTTTGAACGTGGCTCTTAGTCAGTTGCGGGAAGCTTACGATATGGCGCTGATTGCATCGGCATCACTGGCGACCTGGAGCGATTTTGCTTCTTCAACGGTCGCTCTGCCTGCCAGCGTAAGTGCACAAATTGCCTCTTTGACTCAATGGGGGTTCATTGCCGACAATCCGAAAGATTCGGTCATACCTGACCATCTGTGGGGTGTCGATCGCCCTTATTACTGGCGGGTTTCAACCAATATTGCCACCAACAGCAGTTTTGAAGGCGACATGAATGGTTGGATGACTTCTGATGGTCTCAGTTATTCTGTCGATGAAAGTGTTTTTCTTAATTCTGCAGGTCTCGACGATTATCCTTATCAGAATAAACTCGGGATAATATTTACCGGCAAAGGGCATTCTCTGAAAATAGCCCGCTGACGGCCGGTCTAAATACGAAAACCGGATTCTGTTTCCAGAATCCGGTTTTCGGTGGAGCTGAACGGGATCGAACCGTCGACCTCTTGAATGCCATTCAAGCGCGCTCCCAACTGCGCCACAGCCCCATATCGTATGGCCTATGTTATCACGAATTTTTCAGACAGTCAAGAAAAAATAAAAAATACTCAAGACATAGCAAGTTCTTGCTGCTGACGGGCTTTCGCTTATTTTAACTCGGCGCCTCGCAGCATTTTTGCAGCTTCTTCAGGAGTGGTCGGGTTGATGTAAAAGCCTGAGCCCCATTCGAAGCCGGCGATTTTTGTCAGTTTCGGTATAAGCTCAACATGCCAGTGATAAAATTCGCGGTAAGAATCTGAACATGGCGATGTGTGCAGAACAAAATTGTATGGTTGCCCCGGAAGGAGAGCTTCGAGTTTTTGCAGTGCGGTCTGCAGGGCGTTAGCAAAACTGTGTACCTGGTTATTTTCAAGCATTTCGAAGAACGGCTGGTGAGATTTCGGAGTAATTTCCATTTCAAACGGAAACCTCGAGGCGAAAGGGCAAAATACTATATAATTTTCGTTTTCGAAGACAAGCCGTGAACCTTCTTTACTTTCCTGTTTGATGATGTCGCAAAAAAGGCATCTGTCGTGGTAATGGTAATACTCTCTCGCCCCCTCAAGTTCTTCTTCTATTCGCTTCGGAATAATCGGAGTTGCGACAATATGAGAGTGAGAATGGCTGAAATTCGATACACCCTCACCGCTGTTTTTGACGATCATAAAATGTTTGTAACGAGGGTTCTTTTTTATTTCCAGAAGACGCTGTTTGTATGCCCAGATGATTTCTCGCATTTGGTCAGCAGTCATTCTGGGTATTGTTGCAGTGTGATTCGGGGATTCAATGACCATTTCGTGAACACCGATAGAATTCATGGCGTCGAACATTCCTATTCCTTCTCGGTCTGAGTCGCCATCTGGCTTTAAAATAGGCGCACTATCGGGTATTACACGAACCCACCAGCCCTTCTGGTTGGCCTGTGTGCCTGCAGTTCTGAATGATAGCGTCTCTCCGGGGGTAAGGTGTTCATTTCCTTCGCAGAAAGGGCACGTAGTCGGGTCGTCGGGGGTCTGAACGATTTTCTGGAAATCCGAGGGTCGCTTTCCGCGCTCTGGCGAAATGATAACCCACTGTTTTAAAACTGGATCTTTTCTAAACTGAGGCACTACTATCCTCCTGGATATCCTGGTTAATCAAGAAGCGTGCTGCTTGTTCTGGTGCCACCGGATTAATATAAAACCCGGAGCCCCACTCAAAACCGGCAACCTTTGTCAGTCTTGGCATGATTTCAAGATGCCAGTGAAAATAATCGGTACAGTGCTCGTCGCAGGGAGAGGTATGAATGATGAAATTAAAGGGGGGATTATTCAGAGTTTTGATGAGCTTGCGCAAAGTCGCATGCATTATCTCTGCAAGGCCTTCTATCTCGTTTGCATCGACGTCGCCAAAGGAGTCTTTGTGGTCTTTGGGGGTGATCCATGTTTCGAAGGGAAATCGGGATGCGAAAGGTGCGAAAGCGACGAATTGCTCGTTCTCATGAATGATGCGTTCGCCAGCGCTGAGTTCCTGGCGGATGATATCGCAAAAAACACAGCGTTCTTTGTAGTAATAGTAGCGTTTTGCGCCCTCGACTTCTTCCATGGCCCGTTTCGGGATAATCGGAGTAGCGATCAGCTGTGAATGAGGGTGGTCGAGGCTGGCGCCCGCCGCTGAGCCGTTATTTTTAAATATGAGAATGTATCTGAAACGTCGGTCTCTCTTCAGATCGCGGTATCGGTCGGTGTATGTGCGCAGAATGCGGGAAATCTGTTCGACGGTGTAGTTGTGAAAGCCGTCGTCGTGATTTGGTGACTCGATGATGACTTCGTGAGCACCAACGCCGTTCATCATGTCATAAACACCTATGCCCGTCCGGTCGAGGTCGCCCTCTATCTGCAGAGCCGGGAACTTGTTCGGCACGACTCTAACTGCCCAGCCGGGCTGATTGGGAAGGGTGTCCGGGGTTCGGTATGACATGACCTCCTGCGGTGCCATGTTTTCGTTGCCTGGGCAGAAAGGACATTTGTTTTTCTGTCTCGGTGGCTGTGAAATTTGGAAGTCTGCAGGCGTTTTCGCCTGTTCGTGCAATATAATAACCCACCTTTTGGTGACGGGGTCCTTGCGCAGCTGAGGCATCGGTTGTTCCCTTCCACTTCTATTTTTTTTACCAGCGTAATTATACAATAGTCAGAGGTTGATTCGCAATTTGTTCATGATTTTGCACGTTGTTCAAGAATCTGTACGTAGTTTCGTCAGTTGGGTACAGAGCGACAAAAAAGGTTGACAAGTTGGTGGAGCTTGGTTAATCTATTGCAGTCATGTGAATCAACAGTTAGTGTATATCAGGTGATATCAAGATAGAGGTGCATACCGTGGGACGAAAGCGAACATGTGAACTTCCTTTTTGCAAAGGAGTTGTCGAGGGCACGCGCAACAAGCGTCGCTGTGATAACGATAGAAACATTCATCTGCATCAGATTATCTCAAAGAATGTTAAGAAGATCATGAAATACGTTGAAGGCTGTGAAGATTTTACTGCCAATGACGTTAACCGAGATCTGTTTAAAAGTAAGCTTGATAAAAACGAAAAAGGCTCAATGTACAGACTTTTTCAGGCGATGGTGCGTGAAGGCTACCTGCTTGAACGCGGTAAACGCGGCGGCCTGAAGGTTTATGCCTGCTCGCCCTCCCACGAAAAAGACAGTGATGAAGTGTCTGTTGGTGTTGCTGCTCCGGTACCGGTTTCGACAGAGCAGCGTCGTCTCAGCCCCGAAGAAATCCTTCTCGGGAAACTGCGTGAGTTTGTGCATCTGAAAAGCGGCCAATGGAACCATGACGACTGGGTGTGGCTGTTGAACCGATCGGATATAAAGGAATTCGGTGTATCAGAGTCTGATATCGGCAGAATTCTCGAAGAAGAAAAGGCCAGGTTCTGGTTGCAGCGCAATAATTATTGATCGTTGAACTATTAAACAAAAAGCCCCGCTTGTCGGGGCTTTTTGTTTGTGATTATTTCAGGCGGTCTTTGTCGCTTTTGACAGTGCGGGTTCTGGCTGTATGAAGAAGCCCCCTCGAATCGAGTGGTTCGAGGGGGCTTCGCTTAAATAGCTTTATTCGTCTTCGAGGTCGTCGTCTTCTTCTTCGTCTTCGAAGTCGTCATAGTCGTCAAAATCTTCATCTTCTTCTTCGTCTTCAAAATCGTCGTCTTCGTCGTCTTCGAAGTCATCGTCTTCTTCTTCGTCTTCTTCAAAGTCGTCGTCGAAATCGTCTTCGTCTTCCTCTTCGTCTTCGAATTCTTCATCGTCTTCGCCTTCGATGACTTCTTCGTCTTCTTCTTCGTCTTCGAATTCTTCGTCGTCTATATATTCTTCGTCTTCATCGTCGAAGTCTTCAAATTCGTCTTCGTCGAGATCTTCTTCTTCATCATCGTCAAGGTTGTCCCAGTCTTTCTGGGCTGCGAGGATTTTAACTTCTTCTGTTTCAAACAATTTTGGCATGACGATAACCCCTTTCTTGCGTAACGATTTGCAGATAAATCATAATTAAGATTCGTTGCAATATAGGCATACTTCAAAAAGCCTGTCAACAAAAAAAACAAAATTCTTCATTCCTTATTTCCGCTCAGTTTTTTTGCGTCTGGGAAAAAGCTTTGCGTCGCTGTTTCGGGCGACTTCTTTCTGGGTTGCGGGAGTCGTGGTTTATTTCAGTTTTTTACCGTTGCCAGCCGTTTAATAATGAGAGGCGTGAGTACTTGGTTTTTGTTTTTTTTTGCATGCGCAGAAAACTTCCGTGTGTTTGTTTTGCTGGAGGGCGTCGCGCTCGGTCTTCGGCAATGGTAAGGGCTTGAGAATATAATGTGTTTGTTTGCATAAATTTGCTGACGTGACTGTTGTACGGGATTTGGTTGTGGCGACAAAACTCTATTGTTGGTTTGCCCTATCTGCCCTGTGGTAAATTTTCTGACTCTCTGCTGTTTGCAAATGGTTGCGACTGGTTTTCGGCTATAAATTCAGTGGTGGTGTTGCTGTGAGTATAAGAGCGGAAAGGGGCGGGAGTGGCTAAAATGGCCAGTTTGAACCGGTTCTGCAGTTGCTTTGTAACAGGGTCGAGGCCTGGAGGGTACATAGGTCTTGACTAAAATCTGTAGTTAAGTTATACTGGCAACTCTATTCTGCCTTTATTGAATTAAAATAGGAGTAAGTCAATGTTTCAGGGCCTTTCCGAGAAGCTCACTTCGGTCTTCGAAAAAATGCGTAGATCGGGTAAGCTTACTGAGAAAGATATCGATTTGGCTCTTAACGAAGTGAAGATGGCGCTTCTGGAAGCAGACGTCAATTTCAGGGTCGTTAAGAACTTTATCAAGCGCATTAAAGAGCGGGCGCTCGGCTCTGAAATCCTAAAGAGTCTTACTCCTACTCAGCAGGTCGTTAAGATAGTTCTCGAAGAACTGACTTCGTTGCTGGGCTCTGAGCGCAGCAAAATCAATGTTGCCTCTAAAAAACCGACGGTTATTCTTATGGCTGGTCTGCAGGGCTCTGGCAAAACTACTACCAGTGCTAAACTTGCTCTTTATCTGCGCAAAGATGAAAAGAAAAACCCGATGCTGGTTGCCTGCGATATTTATCGCCCGGCTGCCGTTAAACAGTTGCAGGTTCTTGGTGACCAGCTGAGCGTTGAAGTTTTTGTCGGGCAGCATGGGCAGAAGCCTGCCGATATTGCTTTGAATGCAATTGAACATGCTAAAAATCGTGATTACGATACAGTGATTATCGATACCGCAGGTCGTCTGCATATCGACGAACAGATGATGGCTGAAGTCAAGGGTATCAGAGAAGCGGTTTCTCCTCATGAGGTTCTGCTTGTGGTTGATGCCATGACTGGTCAGGATGCGGTTAATATGGCCACGAGTTTTAACGAAATGCTCGAACTGTCGGGTATTGTTCTGACGAAACTCGATGGCGATGCCAGAGGTGGCGCGGCCCTTTCTATTCGTGAAGTGACCGGGAAGCCGGTTAAGTTCGTCGGAACCGGCGAAAAATCTTCGTCACTGGAGCCGTTTTACCCTGACAGAATGGCTCAGCGAATCCTTGGCATGGGAGACGTTCTTTCTCTTATAGAGAAGGCCCAGGCCAACATGGACGAAGAGAAAATGAAGGAAATTGAGAAGCGCGTTCTCGATGCGGATTTCAATTTTAACGATTTTCTTTATCAGCTGACCCAGATCAAAAAGATGGGGCCACTCGATCAACTTCTCGGCATGATTCCGGGTTTTTCTTCTCTCGGTAACCTGTCAGAATTCTCTTTTGATGACAAAAAGTTCAAGCGTTTCGAAGCAATAATTCTTTCAATGACCGAGCAGGAACGCAATGTTCCCGATCTTATCGATGGTTCGCGTCGCAAAAGAATTGCTGCTGGCAGCGGTAACAGTATTCAAGATGTTAACCAGTTGCTGAAGCAGTTTCAGCAGATGCGCAAAATGATGAAGCAACTCGGAAGCCTTGGCAAACGCAAGGGTGCCGGGAAGCTTTCGAGATTATTTGGAATGTAATCGCCGCGAAAGCGGTTTTGACAACATATAAGGAGTTATTAAAATGGCCGTTTCAATCAGACTGAAAATGCTTGGCACCA
>JAKQQP010000403.1 GCA_029564115.1 Candidatus Rifleibacteriota bacterium
GCTTTCGCCATCCTGGCTCGCTCGGCATAAGCGCCATCCTGGCGCAAAACTCGGTCGCCGCCGAATATTGTAAGATTTTTCTGTATTCAGGTGCGGTGGTTTTGCGAGGCCTGCCTTATCATGCAGGCCTGTAAACGGCCACTTTTACTGCTGTGTTAATAGTTTTAATCAGCGATTAATCTTTTATCTCATCCGCGTTTATTCGGGTTCATTCGTGGCTGGTGTTTTTTTGCCTATATTATGAAGGCCTGTAAACGGCCACTTTTACTGCCGGTGTTAATCTGGTTTATCGGTGATTAGTTTTTTAATCTCATCCGTGTTTATTCGTGTCATCCGTGGCTGGTGTTTTTTTCTATATTATGAAGGCCTGTAAACGGCCACTTTTACTGCCGGTGTTAATAGTTTTAACCAGCGATTAGTTTTTTAATCTCATCCGTGTTTATTCGGGTTCATTCATGGCTGGTGTTTTTTTTCTATATTATGAAGGCCTGTAAACGGCCACTTTTAATGCCGGTGTTAATAGTTTTAACCAGTGATTAGTTTTTTATCTCATCCGCGTTTATTCGGGTTCATCCGTGGCTGGTTTTTCTGTGTCTATCTGTGGTTAAAAATTTGTGTTGAAGTTCAAGATCTGCTAGACTACCCACTAATTTAATGACAGGAATATTTCATTGAACACTCATCTGCTGATAACATGCCTTTTGGTCTTTTTTGCCCGAATAGTCGATGTTTCGATCGGAACTGTCAGGATTATCAGTATTGTGCAGGGCCGCATCAAAACAGCTTTTGTTCTGGGTTTTTTTGAAGTCAGTATCTGGCTTCTGGTCATTTCGACTGTCATGGAAAAGATTAAAGACAGCCCGGTAATCGCGGTTTTTTATGCGCTGGGTTATGCTTCCGGCAATGTGGCTGGGATAATGATCGAAAAAAAGTTTTCGATCGGCAATGCTCTTTTGCGGATCATCTTTTTTGACAAAGGCCATGAAGTTGCCGATGAACTCAGGGGTCTCGGTTATCAGGTGATGGTTTTTGAAGGAATCGATGGGGAGAGAAGAGTGCAGGAAATAGAAGTTCCCTGTAAACGTCGCGATATCGAAGACATAGTGCAGCTTGCCAGAAGCCGCGAAAAAGAAGTGTATTTTGTCACTGAATCGATTGGTCTGGCGCCGCGTCTGAAGCTTCCGACCATGCAGCCTAAAACTGGTTGGCGTGCAATTTTTAAAAGAAAGTAACGGATTTCTCGGTCAGGGTGTTCTGACAAAATGTGGCATATCGGCGGGCAGTTCTAAAGACAGCTCTACCAGCCCGGCAACATTTCCGTCTTTGAGCCATGGTGACTGATAAATAAGCTTTTTTACTCCGGCTTTTTCGATGGTGTAGGCGTTAGTTATACCGTCTTTCAGAAATTTACTGATCATTTCGCATGAATGCTCGTTGTGACATTTGAACAGACTTTTGCCAATTAGTTCTCGGCCGCCGTATTTTTCAAAAACCTTGCAGGCGCGATCGTTCATATAAATGATAGTGGCATTTAAATCACACACTGTTACTGCATAATTGCATTCGGCAAAATAGTTTTCCATTTGTTCTCCTGAAAAAGTGCCGTCAGAAGCACCTCTGACGGCACTGGCAGAATACCTCAGAATTTATAGATAGCGTCGACAATACCGTATTCGATTGATTCTTCAGCGTCCATCCAGTAGTCACGATCGAGATCCTTGAGAATGCGATCTTTCGATTTGCCGCAATTTTTGCCAAGCATTACCGCAACCGCTTCTCTGGTTCTTAGAATCTGTTTAGCCTGAATTTCCAGGTCACTGGCCTGCCCGTAGAGAAAGTCGACACTGGGCTGATGAATCATGACTTTGCCGTTGGGAAAGATGTATCGCTGCCCTTTCTGCCCTGCTGAGAGAATCAATGAACCCATTGAGGCTGCCAGACCCATGCATACAGTTTTAACGGGTGATGAAATCAAGTGCATCGTATCGATGATAGCCATACCCGATGAAATTACACCCCCTGGGCTGTTAACAAAAAAGGTGATAGGCTCGCCTGGTTTGGTTGCTTCAAGGTAGAGAAGCTTGCTTACCAGATCTTTTGCTGTATCGTCATCAACACCGCCCCAGAGAAAAATCTGGCGGTTTTCAAGCAGCTTTTGTTCGACAAGCTCGTTGACATCGGTATTCTTTTCTTTTTCTTCCCCGTTTGCTGGTTCTTCCTCTTCATCATCGAGCCTGATAACAGGCATTTTATAATTATTTTTCATTTTTCTTCTCCGGATTGTGTATGTTTATAATGAGTCAAGCCACCTGATTTTAAACGTTTTTTACGTTGGCGGCAAGGGGCGAAAATTTATATGCAGACAAAAACTTTTATTGTTATACTTTCAGTCAGAATATCGACAACAACGAGGATAACTATATGAAATGTCTGTTTATGGGAGTTCTGATTCTTTTTCTTTGCGGAAGTACAGCTGCTTTTTCGGCCACAGAAAAGCCCGTCAACATCGCTCATCGAGGTGCCTGTGCTTATCTGCCCGAACACACTTTGCCCGCCAAAGCTCTCGCATATAACATGGACGCAGACTACATCGAGCAGGATGTAGTGCTGACGCGGGATGACGTGCCGTTGGTCATTCACGATATTCATCTCGATACCGTCACAGACGTTGCGACGCGCTTTCCCGAAAGAGTGCGTGCTGACGGCAGATTTTATGCTATAGACTTTACTTTTGCCGAAATAAAGACGCTCGCAGTAAATGAACGCATCGATCTTGCAACAGGCAAAGCAGTTTTTCCGGGGCGCTTTCCGTTTGGCAGATCAGACTTCAGGCTTGCAAGTCTGAACGAAGAAATAGAGATGATTCAGGGGCTGAATAAAGCGACTGGCCGCAATATCGGCATTTACCCGGAAATAAAGGAACCTGCCTGGCATCGTGAAGAGGGCAAAGATATAACGACTATCGTCTTGAACACTTTGCGACAATACGGTTACGAGAAGGCTTCTGACAATATTTATCTGCAATGCTTTGATTTCGCTGAATTAAAGCGTATTAAACATGAGCTCAAATCAGAATTGAAGCTGATTCAGCTTGTTGAAGACAGTTTCGACCCTGAAGAAGTGGCAGCCTATGCTGTCGGGGTCGGCCCTTCCCTCAAACAGATAATAACAGGCCTGGATCGGCATGGCCGCCCTGTAATCACAGATCTGGTTGCCCGCTCACATCAGGCCGGTCTTCTGGTTCATCCTTACACATTCAGAGTTGATGCACTGCCTGGCGGAGTTACACCCGAGAGCTTGTTAAAGCTGCTATTCGAAGATATTAAAATCGACGGAATCTTTTCTGACTTTCCTGACGTATCAGGCCGTTTTGTCAGGCTGAGCAACCTCAGAAACCGTTAAAAGCACGCCGCCATCGCTTATTTATAATTCTGTGATGTCGTTGATGCGATAGCCGTATTCTTCGAGCTGCGCCTCTTCTTCTGCGGTCAAAACTTTGATTCGACCTTCTTTGAGGCCGTGAACCTCGACGTGGTAATCACGGTAATAATTCAAAGCTTCGATGGCTGTACGGCTGATAATTTGCCCCGGCACCAGCAGAGGGATTCCTGGTGGATAGGGAGTTACCATACAGGCAGAAACCCTGTCTATGGCTTCGCGCAATGGAATGGTCTCACCATCGGAATAAAATGCAAATCTTGGCATAAATTTCATCGGTGAGAGATCGAGAAAAAAGTCGTTGCGGGCCGCCTGCTTTCGGGGTTTTCTGGTGCCGCTCATTTTCTCTATGTTTTCAAGAGCCAGAAAGAGTCTGTTCAATTTGCTGTGGGTGGCACCAATAGTGATAAGCACCGTCAGTGTATTGAAAGTTGTTTTTTCGATTTGAATATTGTGTTTTTCGAGCAGAAAGTGCTCTACTTCTTTGCTGGTGAACCCGGTTCCTGAGACGTCGATAGTCAGTTTGGTCGGGTCCAGGCGGATGCCGTCTTTTTTTACTTCATCCGACAGGAGGTCTTCCAGTTCAAGAACTCTGAATTTGTTGAGCGAATTGATGCTTTTTTTGAGGGTTTCTGAAAGTTCTATGCAGCGCGACAGCAGAGAGTAGCCTTCCATGACCATCTGTTTGCGGGCAACGTCGAGAGAGGCGATCATCGGATACTGAGGCGATGTGCTGGTGTGCATGTTGAAGTTTTCCATGAAAAAATCTTCAATGTCTTCAAATTCGGGGTCGTTTACATGAATCATGGAAGCCTGGCTGAAAGCGCTCATTGTTTTGTGGGTAGACTGAGTGGCATAGTCTGCGCCGGCTTCCATGGCACATGGGTAAAAATGCGGGTGAAAGCGGGCATAACCATACCAGGCCTCGTCGACGATGACCTTGATCTGCCTGTCGTGCGCTTCCTTGACTATGTCGGCTATATCATATATCAGGCCGTCATAGGTGCAATTGGTTAAAATCATGACTTTGAGATTTTTACCCATGGCGATCGCTTTGTCCATAGTCGCAATAATGCGTTTTTTGGGCACCGGCCCAAATATTCCATAACGGTTGTTTATTGATGGAGAAAGATACACAGGCTCTGCTCCCGCCAGAATTGTGCCATAATGCACTGATTTGTGACAGTTGCGGTCGAGTAGAATGGCATCACCGGGTTTTAAAAGTGTCTGCAGCAATATTTTATTGGCTGTGCTTGTACCGTTCGTCGAAAAAAAAGAATATCTGGCACTGAAAGCCCGGGCGGCAAGTTCATGGGCCTCTTTGATGACGCCATTAGGGTGAAGAAGCGAGTCAAGCATGGGAACAGATACTGAAACATCTGAGCGAAAAAGATTGGCACCGAAAAATTCATAAAATTCACGGGTCCAGATAGAATTTTTGACCGAATAACCAGAAGCGTGGCCTGGCGTGTGCCATGAGTCTTTTGATTTTCTTGCGTATTCAAGTAGTTTGTCAAAAAACGGTGCTCTGTTTTTACTGTTGATTACTTCTGAGCGAATTTTGCGAACGATGTCGTCGTAATCGTGGTCGCCTTTGTAAAAGTAGCCGCTCAGATCGCCGCCCGTCTTGAAATGAGGCAGATCTGCGGCGTCGGTAAACAAAAATATGGTAACTTCAAAACGAATTACTTTGAATTCTTCAAAAAGCTCCGCACCTTTCAGGGTAACTCCTCGACCGAGCGGGGTTTCTTCGTCACTTACCGGGATTTCCCATTCGGTGAGAATGACGTGAATCAATCCGTCGTCTCGAAGCAATTTGCAGGCTTCTTCTACATTGCGGGCGCCGACGACATTGATCCCGCGTGATGATAGCTCCCGGCTTTCGGTTTCCAGGGTTTTAATGTTGGGATTCAGCAGTAGAACTCGATACTTCATATGGGGCTTCCTGAAGAATTTGATGGGCGTGACTGCCTGATAACGGCGCTGATTCTATCATGGTTCCAATTACTTGCCTAGTGGCTTTTATAGTTTCCAGTACAGCCAGAAACCTCTTTTTTTTTCGTGCAGGATTTCGACATTTCCGCCGATATCGCGAGCCATGTCTGACAGTTCATCGAGATTCAGCCGGGGGATTTGTTTTTCAGACGAGCGATTATCGTTCTGCCTGAGATCGTCAATAACGCCCTGAGGAGTGCTGAGCCCGTATCCGCCGCCGATCAGGGCAATACCGCCAGGTTTAAGACAGCGCTTGATGTGGCGAAGAGCAAGGTGAAGGTCTTCCCAGAAAAAGATGGAGCCTCTGCTGAATACGGCATCGACACAGGCATCGGCAACTGGCAACGAACAGGCATCGCCCTGGATAAGCCCAACGCCGGCCTGGTCGATTTTCCTCATAGCTGCTTGCAGCATTGCAAAAGATTTGTCAACTCCCAGCAGCTTGCGGGGAGAGCATTTTGAGAATTGTTGCAGCATAAAGCCCGGGCCACAACCTATTTCTAGTATTGTCAGATCGGTCAGGGGCTGTTTAACGCTGTTGATAAAATCCTGCAGAAGCCAGGGATATACAGACAGGAGGCGTTCAGCAGCATGTCGCTCAAAATGCCCGGAATTTTCGGTTTTCCAGTCGATAGATTTCATCCGTACATAATAACTCTGCCGGGTGACTTTGCAAAATCATAAATTCTGGCGAAAAAACTTGATACTACTTAACGTGCATGTTATTGTGTCAGAATCCTAAAACTGGACTATTTACAATGGTTTCTGCAACACTGTTGAATCTGAAAGAAGTCTCGGAAATTCTTAAAATCAATACGGAAGTACTGCGGCGATGGCTGCGCAGCGGCAGGCTGCCCGGCATAAAAGTGGGAAGCGACTGGCGCGTCGATTCTGCCGCCTTGCAGGTGTTCTTGAGCCAGAGCGGCGGCGCAGCGGCGGGCGAAAAAAAGAGCGAGAACCAGCCCAAGATGTGTTTCCGCTTCCCCAAGTGGCTTGAATTTTCGGGCTTGCCGGCTCTGCTCAATAAAAAATTCGGGCCCGAGGCCTGGCCGGTTTTAAAGAAACTTATTGAACTGGATTTTGAACTTGGCAAACCTGAAGATCGACAGTTAAGCCTTGACCTGGACGAAATTTCAGAGCGGGTAGGGTACCAGCCTGAAAAAGTTTCTCAAATACTGGAAAATTTAGTTTCGGCGGGTTATATTGGAATTCGTAAGACAAAAGACAAGTCATTCTTTTCAATAACTACACCAATAAAAACACCCAGGCTCATCCTGGATATCCCCTACGAAAAAGGCGGAATCAAGGGGGCGCCTGGTCAGGCTTTGACTAATTCGTGCCTGCGACGGTTTCTTGAATCAGGAGAATGAAATTGGGAGGGTTTATGGAAAATGTTGGCAATCTGGGGCAAATGAGCGGCAAAACCCGGGACAACTTGAACAGGGTTTCTTCAGGCTTTTCTTTCGGCCTGTTTGAGTTGGTTGCAATGGCCGGTTTTCTGGTGGTTGGGATTTCGACTTTTTTAAATTTTACACCTGTAGAAGCCAAAACCTGGAACAGTTCTGGTGCCGGCTTGCCGGTTTTGTTCAGTTGCCTTGCCGGCGCTCTGCTTATGCTGCGCAAAAATCATTTTGTCGGTTTTTTTGTTGCCATCATCTCGGGCTTTTTTCTGGTTCATGAAATTATCATCATTTATGACAACAAGGCTGTTGAACTTGGCCGCGAACTCGGTGCCAACGGCTGGTTCAGACTCGTTCTCGATATTTATATCGACGCATTCAGATACCACACCGGGGCTTTCTGGGGGCTTGTCGGCATTCTGGTTGCCTTAACCAGCATCTGTATCGGTTGGGTTCTGGAAATCGTTCGGGCGAATAATTCAGCTGCCGCCAAAGCTGATGTAACGGCTGAGCCGGTGCTCGCCGCAAAGCAGAACCTGAGCGAAGCCAGCGAAGAGACATACTCAGACGGTTCTGCAGAAGTCTGACATGCCTGATTTTAACGCTGCTGTCTATCTGCTGCGTTCGCCCTTACATGATGCCGACCGTGGTCAAAAAGTTTTTTCGGAGCTGCTCGGCAGCCTTCAGAAAGCTTTTTCCTGCCGTGAAACCAATGATCTGACCGGCGATGACTTTGATTTTCTTTTTATAATCGTCTTGACCGGGGGCACAGAAAATCTGTTTCGCGGGATATGGCCGGATATAAACCGATCAAAAAAGCCTTTCGTGTTGGTCGCTACAGAAACGGATAATTCTTTGCCGGCTGCCGTTGAAATTCTGGCCTGGTTGAATGCCACTGAAGCTACTTCTCAGGCTGAGATAATTCATGGGGCGCCCGAACAGATTGCCGGCAAGGCAAAAGAAAAAGTCGATCTGCACAAAATTTCACACGAATTGAGGCACCAGAAGGCCGGCATTGTCGGTGAGCCCTCTGAATGGCTCATTGCCAGTATGCCCGACCGTTCCAAAATAGAAAACAAACTCGGGCTTCAGCTTGTTCCGTTTTCAATGGAAGAACTGAAAAAAAACATGGATAAAGGTGAAGCATCCGCTTTGTCGGGGTTTTCGCAGTCTTTTTATCGGGCCTGCGATAAACAGGTTTTGTCAGAACTCGCCCGGGCCGCCAAAATTTACGCAGGCCTCATTAGACTGGTAAGAACACATCATCTGTCAGCTTTGACTTTGCGATGTTTCGACATTCTGTCTTCAGAGCAGACGACGGGTTGCCTGGCCCTTGCCAAACTTAATGATGAAGGCATAACTTCGGCTTGCGAAGGTGATGTTCCTGCCATGCTGAGCATGATGCTGCTCAGAGCAATTGCCGGGGGTGCCAGTTTTATGGCCAACCCTTCCAGGATAACTGACAAATCGGTTACGTTTGCCCATTGCACCTGTCCTCCGGGTATTTTGCGGCAATACAGCCTTAAAACACATTTTGAATCAGGGAAGGGACTTGCCATCTCAGGCGAGTTTGCTACCGGCGTTTTTACGGTGTGCCGATTTGACTTTGTCAATAACAGATATGCTCTGGCGACGGGTAAATCTGTTGTTTACGCATTTTCGTCGAGTCTGTGTCGAACCCAGATTACTCTCGAAATTCAGGATGCTGCCGACTATTTTCTTAGCAGACCGTTGGGCAATCACCACATTCTTATACCTGGTGATTTTTCTGATAAAATCAGGAAATGGTGCCGGCTGCAGCAGATGCAGCCGGTGTGGCAGTGATTTGCAGTCGTTTTTATTGTGGGTCGTGAGCCAATAGGCGTCTTTGCGATCTGAAATATTTGAACGGTGAAAAATAATACAGATTGGCAATCCCTGACATATATATGCAGGCATATCTTTCGACAATCGTCGCAAACCTGGATATTTCGTTGCCGGCCCTCATGACTTCGCCCCAGTATTGATTGAAGCCTTTCTGACTGGCAAAAATCAGGTCTCTGATTTCTTCGTCAAGTTTGATCAGTCGCTCTTTAATGACGTCGTATTCCTGGCGGATATCTTTATTTTTATCGAACTCTTTGAGAAAAATCTGCTCGCGATAATTCAATGAAATATCTTCGAGTTCTTCTTTTTCAGCCATTTTTTCAGCGATTTCCTGGTGAATGTGCCTTGTCGCCTCCAGAATGGGTACTTCTTCCGCAAGCTCCTGAACAACAAGGCCGGTGCGCCAGCCGATCGTTTCTTTCAACGTTACGACGTCACCTAGAATGTGATCACCGAGATAAAGTATTTCAGAAGGTTTCAGTTTCAAATGCTTTTCAAGTATTGCGGCGTTGCCGCCCTGGTAGAGGCCGTTCCATTCTATCTGACCATAAAAATTGGATAACAGACCCGTTTCCGGATCGACTCTCAGATAACGATTGCGAGCTGTAAAGTAGTCTGGTTTGTTGGCTGAAACTATTACCAGGTCGAAAAGCTTTTGCCAGGGCTTGTCGAGATACGGGCCAAAGCAGTAGTCCATGACTTTGCGGCTGTATTCATAGTCTGAATTGGTGATAAGAGCCAGCTTTTTGCCAAAACGTTTGAATTTAAGCAGAGCATCGACTATGCGTTGATCTTGTATGAGATATTTGGCTGGGTTGTTCACCACATCGCCTTTTAGTTCAGCTTCCTGATGGGCGTCGTTAAGAGATTTGCGAACTTCAGAGAAAAGTTTGCGATAATTGATCTTTGTCGATCTGGTTTCGTAATAGTCTACCAGTTGGGCATACATCCAGCCTTCTGCCTGCGAAAACAGCGTGTGTACTATATAATAGCGCGAGTCGGTCAGATCGATGCTGTATGGGCCAAATTTTTCTTTTTGCTCATCGAATGAATAGAATTGAGAGCCGTGTGAAGCAACCCTGACAAAACCATAGCGGTTCACCTTCAGAAAGTCTCCGGTTTCTGTGTCGATGACCAGACCACGAATGATAAAATCTTTATTGAATTCAAAGTCGCGAATTTCTTCAGGGTAGTTATATTCAGATATCAGTTTTTCTTTCAGAATCTCGTAGGCTTTAGCCTCAAAAGCCGGAACATTGTAGGTTACCAGCGTGTAATCCATGTCGAAGCCTATCAGCTTGATACTGTTCATGTTGAGGGTGCGGTTAACGAAAATCTGGTTCTGGCACGCAATTTCTTTTTCTGTCATTGTTTTTTCCTTGTATCTTATTAACGGTCAACAGAATATCACAAAGAGACTGCTTAGTTAAAGCATCTTGCTCAGTGTTGAAAAAAAATATCAGTCGTGGTAACCTGCCTGTATGAAGAAAGTTAACTTTGCCAGTTTCCCTAAAAATGTCGTCACTGCTTCGCCATGTCGCCACGTCGCCGGGCCTGAAGGTCTGATAAAGCTTCATAAGCAGTGGTCTGAAAACCTTCGTAATCGCAGCCGGTCACGACGAATAACTTTTTCGACCGGTGTCAACACCAGCAAAATTGAAGGCCTGAAAGATTACAGAATTAAATTTGTTCTTTCAAGAAACAGCTAAAAACTCTTCCGGTAGCAGACTGATAAGAAGCAAAGCCCCTCGGCTGCAAAAAGCAGGAGGGGCTTCGTCGTTTCAGGTCAGAATTATTTTATCAAGCCATTTCAACTTTGATGTCATCAGAGAAGATGAACAGATCGCCGTCTACTACGAGGGCTTCCAGTTTGGATCTGATATCGAGAGGGTGACCTGAGAACAATGCCAGGTCTCCATCGTATCCCTTTTTGATTTTGCCGATGCGTTCATCTACGCCGAGAATTTTAGCGGGAATCTCGGTAATGGCGGCGAGAGCACGTCTTTCATCGAGACCATACTGCATGGCCATGGCTGCGGCCACCCGGAGAGTTTCGATGGGCAGACCCGGATAGTCACAGGTAAGGGCAACGTCGACACCGGCATCGATCAATTTAATTGCACTTTCGAAAGTTTTTTCATTCAATTCTTCTCTGAATCTGGGTATCAGTGTTGGCCCAAGAACCACCGGAATATTTTTTTCAGCAAGAACCGGCGCGAGCAGATGGGCTTCTGTGCCGTGCTCTATAACGAGCTTCAATTTGAATTCTTCGGCGATTCTGATGGCAGCCATGATATCTTCTGCTCTATGGGCGCAGGCGCGCATTGGCACTTCACCACGAATAAGCGGGATCAAAGCTTCCATGTCGATTTCGCGGTCTTTGAGAACTTTTTTGCTCTGCTTGGCCGCGTAGTAATCCTGGGCTTTCATCAGAGATTCTCTGATAATGGCGGTGATTCCCATTCTGGTGGAGTGTGGCTTTTCTGTCTGCCTGGCGTTTAGTTTGGGGAGTTCGCCAAAAGACATGAGAATACCGGCTTGTTCAACGATGAGACCGACATCCGCAGAATTTCCGTTGGTTTTGAGAATCGAACAGATACCGGCAATAGGCAGCTCGGAAGCGGGGCACACCATGCAGGTAGTTATCCCGGCCCGCCGGGCGTCTTCCATGGCCCGATCACGCATTTTTATGCCATCGAGTGGCCTGAGGTGTGGAGTGATTTCGGCAAAGGGTTCTGCCATGTCGCTCGACGGAGAACCACTTTCGAAAAGACCCAGGTGACTATGCGCATCTATCAGGCCTGGGACCAGGTATTTCTGGTTGCATTCAATCGATTTTTCAACGTTCTTATGGATACTTGAGCCGACCATATTTATTTTGCCCTTTTCCACGAGCACTTTCTGCCCCGGAAAGAACTTGCCGCTCATTATAATGCGAACGTTATTAAAGATTATTGACATTTAAGGCCTCTTTCGAATTTAGAGGGTAAACAGCGAAGGTCAGATCACCTTGTTGCCGTCTACAAAAACTGCTTCAGTCTTGGATCTGGTGTCGAGAGGGTGGCCATCCCAGACAACTACATCGGCGTCAAAGCCGATTTCTAGTTTGCCAAGACGCTTGTCGAGGCCGAGAATGATCGCCGGGTTTTCGGTGATTGCCTTGATGGCCCGTTCTTCATCGAGCCCGTGGCGTACGCACATGGCAGCAGCAACGCTGAGGCTCTCGATCGGCATTACCGGGTGATCGGTGGTCAGAGCCACAACACAGCCTTCATCCATAAGTATTCCGACTGTGTCGAAAGTTTTGTTTTTGAGTTCGGCTTTTGAACGGCTTGAAAGGGTCGGGCCTACAACTGCTCTGGCTTTCCATTTTCCGAGTTCTTTGGCAATGAGGTGACCTTCGGTGCAGTGGTCGAAAACCAGATCGAGATTGAATTCCTGGGCGATGCGATAGGCGGTGATGATGTCATCAGCCTGATGAGCATGTGCCCTGGCCCGGATTTTGCCTTCAATTAAAGGCAGCATGGCTTCGAGGCGAATTTCGCGTTCTTTGAATTCTTTCGTTTTTTTGCGTTTCAGGTAATCCTGGGCCTTCATCAGCCATTCGCGTATTACAGCTGCAGTACCCATTCTGGTGCTGGGGAATTTTTTCTGTTCGCCGTATACCCGTTTTGGGTTTTCGCCAAAGGCAAACTTCATGCCGGAGCTTTCTCTGATGACTGCGTCTTCAGCAATATTGCCAACCATTTTGACGATACAGCACTGGCCGCCAATCGGATTTGCAGATCCGGGAGTGACCATGGCAGTTGTCACACCGCCGCGCAAAGCATCTTGAAAGGCTTTATCTCTCATTTTGAGGGCATCGAAAGCCCGAACGTGTGGAGTAGCCAAACCGAACGATTCGTTAAAATCAGCGTCATACCAGCCCACGCCTTCTTCTTCGAGGCTTATGTGAGTGTGTGCGTCAATGAACCCGGGCAGGATATACTTATTGCTGCAGTCAATTGTTTTGCCGGCAACTTCGGTTTTTTTCTTGGCAGCGGGGGCTGCTTTACCTTTCTTTGCCTTGGCTGAGGCAAGAACCAGCTCAGTGATTTTGCCTTTTTCGATAACGAGCTTTTCCAGTTCCTGAAATTTACCCTGGTAAAAAATATTACCCTTCTCTAGAACGGTTTTCATGATGCTCCCCTTTCCTGGGTTACAGTTTGGCTTTTAATCGTTGCCTTAAGTGCACGAGGAGAAAAATACAGTTTCTCTCCGCTCCTCTTTAAATCGAGAGATTATACTATTTATGAAGACAGGTTTTCAAGTTTTTTATTTAGCTGGTAAGAAACATTGCCGCGGCAAAATGGCAAAAAAAGTTTTTTAATCTTCTGTAGTGGTAGTTTGCGGCCAATTGGGCTTGACACTACCATGTACCCTGTCTATAATGAATCAAAGGTACATTTAATGAAAAGCAAAACACTGCTGTTTCTCATCATAGGTGGGCTCGTTACCCTTGGCGGTTGTAATAAAAATATCCCGCCAGAGAAGACTCCCTCGACCGACCCGAGGGCTGGGGTCATCTCTATGTCGCCCATGTCACCGTCGCAGCAGAGCACCTTTGAGTCTGATTCACCGGCAAATGCTTCTGATACCGCAAAAGTCAGGCTGTCGCCAATCGAAATTTCTCAAAAAGAATACCTTGACGCCTACAATGAATATGTAAGGCTGTTGCGTGAAAGCGGCCCTCAAACGATCGAAACCCTCCAGGCTCTGGCCATCTACCAAAAAAAATACCAGATATACCAGATGTTGCTCAAAGCCGAGGGCGACAAAAAAAACTGAGCTTAAGCCTGCTTTTCGGTTGTCTGGTTTATTCTGTAGACAGCAAAAAACATTACCAGCCCGGCGATGAGCTGTTCGATACTGACTGGCCGGTTAAAGCTCCACCACATGATTACCACCGAAGAAACCGGAAAAAACAACTCAAGAATAGAAGCGAGAGAGGCTTTTACCCACTTCAGCCCGGCGTAAAAAAAGCTGGTCGCCAGAATGCCTGAGATGAGCGCCATATAGACTACACTGCC
>JAKQQP010000586.1 GCA_029564115.1 Candidatus Rifleibacteriota bacterium
TTTGTTCATTATAGGGTTTTGTCACTATTTTGTCCCCAAAAACGACAATTTTGAGTAAAAACCGTCGAGCTTCACCGAATCTGGGCAACAAAAAACCCGCTCTGAGAGCGGGTTTTTTGTTGAGTACACTAGCAAGGGTCGGAATCGAACCGACGACCGCACGGGTATGAACCGTGTGCTCTGACCAGCTGAGCTACCTTGCCAGATAAAACAAAGGCCCGAATATTATTCAGGCCAGTGCCTTGCGGTTGCGGGGGACGGATTTGAACCGCCGACCTTCGGGTTATGAGCCCGACGAGCTACCAGACTGCTCCACCCCGCGTCGAGGTGATTTGCCGAGAGCCGGGCTTGAACCGGCACGGGTGTTACCCCACCGGATTTTAAGTCCGGTGCGTCTGCCAATTCCGCCATCCCGGCTGATCGGAATTTAGTTTACCAGTCGCGCCGGGCAAAGTCAAGAAATTTATTATAAAATACGGCTTTTTATTTTTTAAACCGCCATGCTTGCTATTCAACGGCCTCATGCGCTAAGATGTACATTATTCAGTTCAACAAAAAGGCTCTTTGCATGAAGCAGCGTAGAGGTATCACATTACTTGAGATTATGTCAGCTTTGCTGATACTGGCCTTTGCATTTTTGCCGCTGATAGGTGTCATCGGCACCTCTTCCAGTGACTCTGACGTTGCCAACTCGAATGTTTTCGCGCAAACTGCCGCCCGCAATATTCTCGACACTCTTCTTGAAGACGTTCCGTTCAATTCAATCCGTGTCGCTGCGGGCAAAGTCAGTGATTTCGACGGTGGCAATCCTCAGGATAACGTCGCTGAAATTGCAGACTTCGGAACTTTCAACAAAAGCACATTTCTGTCGCTGCTGGGAAACGACAGCGGTGCCGACAGCTTTGCCCGGGGCGAAGTCACTGACGAACGCGGCATTATCTACAAAACCCGCATATATGTATTTCCGGTGCCGGTAAACAACCCGATCGCCCTCGATACAGACCTGGCATTTTCGTATCTGCCGCGACCGGTTTACGAAAATCAGACAGACGCGGATGGCCGCAACTCATGGTATACATACAGTGACCCTTATATTCCCGCTGGGGTTTCATCGCCATACCACCCGGATGGAGTCAAAGTCGTGCAACCGGCAACCGCTACCATTGGCGCTTTCGAACTCGGGGCCGAGGCGGGTGCTCCTGGCAACAATCACTGCATAATGAAAAAAATTCTGTTTAAAATCTCATGGCAGAACCGCAGCGGCCACGAGCGCGCTATCGAGTTGTTCACCATGAAAGCAAATCTCGACTAAAGGGCAAGCCAATGAACAAAAATGGAATGGCGGTACCGCTGGTTTTGATCTTCGCCACAGTTCTCGGGCTGCTATCGACTTATATAATTAAAAACACTCAACAGTACAACCGCTCAAATCAGATGAGCTACGCCCAACTGCAGTCTCACTTCATTGCCAGAGCCGGTGTTGAGCATGCGATGCTGAAAATCAAGTTTCTACATCGTGAACTTTACGACGCAATCTGTCTGGCACAGGGCCGCAACCCCCTTTTCGACTTCACGCAGATTAAAAATCTCGATGAACCCGAAAAAGCGATTTCAACTTTCAATCCTGGCCCCATCTTTATGTATCGTCAGGGAGTCTTCCCTAATAATCGCCTTCTCACTACAGGCTTTACAATCGATGGCGGCAGCGAAAGACGCTGGCTGAACGAATTTACCAACGACATCAGATCTATCACCGTTAAATCACTGGCTGGCGACACCAATGCCGTTCTCAACATGACCCCGCTGCCCAACAAGATCAAAGAACTGATGCGCGAACCCTTCAATAAGGCGCAATATGGCATAACCGGCCTGAATATCGCAGCCCAGGAAATATCAGAAGATGCCGGCAGCAAAGTGTTGAATACCGCCATTATCGAACTCACGATCAAGGCAACACTGGAAACCGCTCGAGGCGAAGCATGGGATTATGACATCAAAAAAACCGTTAAAATCAACCGCGACTGAAAAAAAGAGCAGCTCTGGCTCAACATGGGCTTCTGCTCCCCGAAGAGCATTCACCGTCACCGAAGTTCTGATTGCATCGGGAGTCCTCTCATTGTTTCTGGCGGCACTTTTCAGCCTGTATTCGGGTGGAAGCCGCATGAGCAACCAGACCATGTGGACGCAGAATACCATCAACCAGCTTAAACTGGCCAGTCGGCAAATAAGCACCTCGATAAAAAAAACTTCTTATCCGTCCAGTCTGACTTTTCCGGGTAATATCGTCGAAAATGAGAAAAGCGATTTTGGCCTTCATTACTATCGTGGGCAGCTGCACGCCACCGAATCCGTATCGGTTCACAGCACTGTTTTCGGCGGCAGCAAATTTTTGAGCATGACCGAATCAACGCCGGCAAAAACCGGTTACAATGCCAGCGATAATGCTGACGCCGAGCTGATATACCATATTTTTTCAATAACCAAAGAGGGGCAACTCAACTACACACGCTTTCGCGAAGCCATACCCGGCGGCAGCATCAAGGATCTTGCCCGGCCGACGATCCCGCCAGGCGGGGCAAATGGCGTTTATAGAACGACCCTGGCCCGCGACGTCGAATCTGTGTATTGCGAACCCACTTCGGCGGCGACAGTATGCCCCCTTGCAGTCAAGATCAACTGTCGTATTCCCAACGGCCTCACGTTAAGATCAGAAACGACTGTCGGCAACCCGAACGTCGCCCTGATCCAGAAAAATACAATTGGAGGATGGTAAATGAATTTCCTGCGACTGCTTTTTATTATTCTGCTGGCAACTTTTTTCAATACAACCCCCGCACCATGCCAGGAAAATCTACAGTTTGGCTACGTAAACGTGGCGGACGCAGTAATGCTGCACCCGCTGATGAAAGATTTCGACCCCGTTTCCAGGCGTTTCAAGCTCAGCGCATTAAAAACTGACCAGACGGCAAGAACAGCACAAAACGCCAAAAAAGCCGCCGAAGAATTGAAGTCTGTACAAAGCCAGATAAAAAAAATAAACAATCAAAAGATAAAGCTTGAAAATACCCACATAGAAAATCTGAAAAAACTGGCACGAACAAAAAATTCAGGCAGCGAAACTTCCGGAAATTTTCTGAAAGAGTATAATGAAGAGAAGGCAAAAGTCGATTCTGCTTTCTTCAGCGAGTCAGGCAAGCTTAACGAGGAGCTTCAAAAGTTGCAGGCAAGGGTTGTACAGCTTAATAAAGAGGCCGATTACGCCGGTCACGCATCACTCGAAGAAACCAGTCAGGTTTTTTCGCTGATCCTCGACGACATTTACGAAGGCATCGAAGGCGTGGCAAAGTTTTACAAAATTCCGTTCGTTTTCAACAGCTCCTTTGAATTTGCCCGAACCATGAGCAAAATGATCACTCCCAACCCGATGCCCGACTTTTTTGGCAGCCTGAACGAGAAGCTCAACCAGGAAGAAGGCAAACTTACTCTGGGGGCCAGCCTGAACGCCTGGCTCAACAATCGCAACGACAATCTCGTCAACTGTGACGATCGGCGACTGTCTTCGTTTGTGCTCAAAGGCGGCTTGAACATGACTCCGGCCGTCATCGACTACATCTACCAGAAACACGACGTCAGCAAAGACCATCGTGATTTTATCCAGGACTACTTCAAGAAGGCTGTCTCGAACTGACAGCCGAACGGCTCCAGACATGTTCAGGGGAGGAATTTTATGAATTTACGACGTTCCGTTAAAATCGCGGCTTCAGCAGTGATGTTGATGTTGGCCGGCCTTTCGGGGGTTCAGGCAGAAGCTCCTGTTATCAACGGCGTTGCTTATGTTCTTTTGTCAAAAGACTTCGACAACCATGGAGTCTTTCGCCTCAACGATTATAACACCGGCAATCCTCTTCTGGACAAAGAAAACAAACTCTTCAACCTCAATAAAATGGAAGGGAAAGTCAGCGGCCTGGCGGTCAACCAGAAGAAAGAGGTTTTTCTGCTTTCTTCAAAGACTGACGGCGACTGGAAAGATGCGCCCGTAGGCTGGTTGCCCAACGGCCTGACCTTTGAGCCCGACTCACCCATCTACCTGAAGGTGGTTTTGCCCAGCCAGAATGGCATCAAAGAATATATCAGACCCGGCACTCCCCACATGAGTACAGCCACTGAGGGCAACTACTGGAAACGCAATTACGACATCAGCGGCAAAAAATACAACTACGCCGTTAAGTTTGGCGGCCCCGTCGAAGTAAAATTTCTCAATGGCAAAGACGGCGCGATCGGCACCCCGATCTGGGATGGCACATTCTCATCTACCAGCGGCCTGGCACACGAATCAGACCCGAACAAAGTCATTCTGCCTTCTCACTTTGCCGGCGTTGCCTACTACGCCTACGGGACTACCTACCACCCCGACTTTGCCGGCGAAGCTCTCGACGGCACAATCGGCAGAAACGGCATGCTGAAGCCGACCAAGCTCTGGTCAGAAGGGGCAGCCGGGCATCAAAACAACCCCAACACTCTGTTTTCATGTATTGTAAAACGCGTTTACAAACACCGCGAAAAAACACTAGACCTTTACGCCGCCCTCGATAACAACCCCTGTTCCGAACCATCAGAACAAAGCGCCGGTATGCTTTCTTCACTCGATGTCGATGTACGTGAAGCTTACGGCAAATACTGCGGCGACAACTGTATACCCGGCGGTTCCATTGGCCAGAACAGCATTTTGACCAAGCTGTCAACAGTCACTGTCGTCACCTCCACCAAAGGCAGCCGCTACGGCTTCAATCCCCAGGGGCTAAAAAAAGGCCCCTTCAACGATGCCAACTCTATCAATGCAGCGCTCAGAATCGTTCTTGCCGGCAATATCAAGCAAACGGTTCCCTACGATATCTCTACCGACGACAAAGGTGAAGAGTTCGCCAGCATTATCACCAACCGTTCATACCTTAAAAGCCTGGGCATAACGCCCAATAACCTCAAGGTAATCGGCGTTTCTTCAGACTTCGGTAACAACGGTGGCCTCGATTTCATTTATGGCTCTGACGCGGATAATTTTGTCGTTCAAGACTCATGGTGGGGCCGCGGTGGGGTCGCCTATGAATACTTCAAAAACCTTGGTCTGATACAGAAGCTCGACTACGTGAGCAACGACTCGCCCGTGCCCGAACCTCTCGGGGTTCTCAGCGGCAAAGTCGATGACATCGGTATAGATGGCGATGGCTACCTTTATGTTCTGCGTACCGAAAAAGAGCCTGCCGACGAAAAAATGTCAGCTGCCATGGTAGAAGTTTCAGCTCCCGACAAATCAGATTATTTCGATTCTATTTCATCCTGGAAAGAAGTAATTACCAAAAAGAACGCCGATGGCGAAACAATCGAAGAAGTCATCGACGTCAGCGGCAGACCGCCAAAAGCCGGTGACTTTAAAATCGTTAAACTGAAGCAGAAAGTCTACAAAACGGTAAAAAGATACCCACAGGGCACGGGCGCCCTTGGGGCCGAAGAACCCCGCGGCAAAGTTCTGGCCGGTTACGACTACTGGACTCGCCGTGCCGTCATGCAGTCCAACAGCAGCCTGGCATGGCATGGTTCAACCTGGAGCGTCAGCGATGACCCCGCTAACCCAAAAGCTTCCAACTTTCCGGCAGAGCTTGCGGTTGTGAACCTTGCCAAGATTCCGGCCAACTACCCCGGCACGAGTCATTGCAATATTGTTGTAACCAATGGCAGTGCTCCAGACAGTGCTTACAGTTCAGTCGCCGACAATCCCTCTATTAATGAACACGACGCCCTGACATTCAAAATTGAAGGTTACAAGCCTTACATCAACGGCAAGTTTCAAGAATTCAAACCCATGGGCGACATTGTCGACCCTGCTACCAATAACAAACTGTATGCCAACGTGAAGTTGAACTCGATTCCGAATGCCGCCGGCGAATACAGACATGACGAAAACGGAGACGGCTCTTTCAGCGGGTTCCCGTCGAACATGTTCGAGGCAGCCGGCCGCAATACCACTATTAAATGGTCTGTAGACTGGGTAGAGGGCAACACAGTCAATGAGGCCAAAGTCATTCAGACTATCAAAACGCCGGTTGACGGCGAAGGTGAGATCGGCACTTTCACCTTCAAGTTCCCCCACCCAGGCAATTACCTTGTCAGAGCCACCATTACCTACAATTACTTTATATTCCCGACAGACCCCAGCTCACGACCGCATGATCTCACGGCCAACAAAGAAACAATCACTGCCGCTCCTTTCATGGTCAAGGTCGTCGCCAAGAGTCTCAATCTGAATCAGAGCCCAAGTTTTATCTCTGATATCAGCATAAAACCCACGACCCGCAAGTATATGCCCGGAGTAACCGCCGCCACCAAGGGCAGCAGCTCGAAAATAGACTTTCTTGAAGACACTGATTTCAACGGTATTCGTATCAATTTTGCGGCTCAATTCGTTCGCGATGCAAACTTTCAGAACAATATCGACCTCAACATGGAAACCTTCGACGGCGTAGGCGTCTGGGATTACCGCTATTACGCAAGGCTTTACAACGAAATCGGCAATCTTTTCCCCGATCTGCCATACCGGGCACCGGCATCTGTCGGAGAACCTGACAACGAAGCAGCAGCAGCGCACGTTTATAACTATAACCCGGCTGGCAGCCTCTCAGATGTCAAATCAAAAATCAAGGCAGATGTATTCAACCCCGGGCGCCCCAAAGGTGCTACGCCTGGCGTTGAACACGGCACCAGACTCGATGCCGAACCCAATGATAAAGACTGGGCTTTCATTCAGTGGGGCCTTTATTTGAGACCTCTGGCGGCAGACCAGGTTGCCACGGCAACCAACAACCTCGGAAGCGATGTCAGACACGAGCGCGGCATTCTGGTTGCCAAAGGAACCTGTGCTGATCCGGGTGTGAATAAAGTATCACTTGGTGACCGCAAATATTCTGTCGAAATAATTGTTCCTGAGGGTGCGATCAAAATGATACAAACCCCCAAAGACCCCGAAACTTACAGCCTTAACCTCGAAATCATTTATCCGAGGGTATCCTGGGTATCGAACGACCTTGGTGACGGCAAAAATGAGAAACGCTTCAGCAGCATGATACCCTTGTTTGGCGACGAAGATTCTCTGAGCACCAATCACAAATCGGGAACCAACCCGATCCATGTTCTCGGGCGCATGAAGCTTGCCAATGGCTCCGAGCCTGCCGGCAACTTCATTCTCAACCAGAGCTGGAAATATGAAGGCACTGAATTTTTCAGCGCTGGCGGCGACAGCATCAATGTACTCGCCCGCGACGTGACTCTGCCTACTCTGGTGCAGGCACCCGGCGACAACCCGACGCCCGTCATTCAAACTACCGGTGATGACGTAACTGACGTGAGTGTTGCCTTCGCCTCTTACGACAACAACCCGCACGCTGAGTTCAAAGACTTTTTCGCCGCCTATCAGACGCTGCGAAATGAAGCCAATATTCTCGATAACTCTGAAGCAAACAAGGTCTTCAAAGCAGAAGACAAAATCGGGCCGGGTGCCACCGTCGACATTCCCGGGCCGTCCGGTTCCGGTTATTATGCAGATAACAACTGGGTAAAAGGTGCTTCATTCACCACAACCATCAAAGAATATGGTCCTGACGGCCCTTTCCAAAAGGGCAATTCCTACCAGAACTGGATCGGCACTCTTAACTACACCGTCATGGGCTCGGTCTACGATGGTATAGGTCCTGACGGCAAGGACACAACCCACCAGTTCTATCACGAAAAAGCATGTGAAGATCTCGCAATTGGTGTCAACGAAGATCAGAAAATCGTGGTCGACAACAACCTGGTCAAAGCTGTAGAACGCGTCGACAACGACCCGCCAAGCCTCGAAATCGAACTTGTTTCGCAGGTAGACAACCGTCGCTGGGTCATCAAACTCGAAGAAAACATCAATGACCAGGGGCCGGTTCCCACCGATGCCGCGCAGCTTGGCAAGTGTCTGCTCGAAGCTAAATGCTACAACCTGCAGAGCGGCGCTGAAATAAACAGTTTCAGCAACAACACCCTCGATGGCTGCGCCGGCTACCCGTCGCAGATCGGCGAGAGCAAGGTAACGATCACCGATGTATTCGCGGATGCGGTTCCGAAGTTCCGCAGAGCCAGCCGTCTGCTGATCAACGTCAATATTTTCGACAACACCGGTTTCAGGCCACTGGGCGAAGCTGCTCTCGTCGTCGAAGACAATGACGGCGCCACCACCCGAAACCTGCTGCCGACCAACAGTCCCGAAATCCCGCTGATCCCGTCTTTAACTGTTTCGGGGGTTATAACCAACGATCTTGACAAGAAACCGCGAGCCAGCTATGCCGTCGATATGCCCATGAAAATCAATGGTGAAAAGCAGGTTAAAATTGAGTTGAAGGGCAAAGACCAGAACAACAATGAACGCATACTGAGCATCCCCGTCACTGTAGTGGAAAGCAGCTTTGAAACCCGTGTTCTCGAAACCAAGGAAAACAAGAACTGATGTAAAGCCGCGCAGCAACGATGCCCTGAGAATGGGCATCGTTGTCTGTTTTCTGGTGTTTTTTCAGATATCGTCGCCGCTGTATGCCTGCGACATGTCTGCTTTTGTACAAAGCGATTTTGCCGCCCGGTGCCAGGAACTTCTCGACCTGTTCAAAAAATCGCATATAGCGTGGCGTGTTGCGCACCCCGATAAAGAAAAGCATGCCGGAAATCTGAGCCGGGAATGGGTAAGATTTTTTCTGGCGCATGGCAATGCGGTGAATCGACCACCAAGCTTCTCGTTCATAGCAAGTTCGAGCTGGGAAAGCGGTATAAATGAACTAGGGGCTTCAATAGCTGAAGTTGTCAGCGGCAAAACCGAAGAACTGAATTATGAGCTTACCTGCTTTAGAATTCAAATGCTCAAAGATGTTCAGATTCTGGAATCTACCCGAAACAAGCTCCTGGAAGCCGGAAAAACCGGAACAAACGTTCCGGCGAATCTGGTTCAGTGGGTTGAACAGCAGTTTATCGGCCCCGGCATGATCATCGCAGAGCAACTTGAAAACTCACCAATGTTGCTTGCCAGGCTTGAACGCGAAGCTTCCGAGCATTTCGCGACGGCGGGCAGAATAGACGACCTCAGCAAAAACGAACCAGTAGAAATTGTCGAAGAGGTAGCAAAAAACCTGAAAAAAGCTGCCAGAAACAATCTTGGCTTCTGGCAGCGGCTGTTTTTTTGTTGTTCTGAGAACAGTCTATAGAACCACGTTATAATCGCTCTGCTTCGTTTTATCGCTGTCGTCGGCGAATAGAGCCTCAAGAAACTGCTCCGGGTCGAACGGCATAAGATCATCCATCTTTTCACCAACACCGATAAATTTAACCGGAGCGCTGATCTGTTCTTCGACAGCAAAGAGAACCCCGCCTTTGGCGGTGCCGTCGAGTTTGGTGACTACCAGGCCTGTTATCGGCAGAGCTTCTTTGAACAATTTAGCCTGCTGAACGGCGTTTTGACCGGTAGTTGCATCGAGGACCAGCAGGATTTCATGCGGTCCACCGTCACTTTCTTTTTCGGCAATTTTTTGCACTTTCTTCAATTCGGCCATAAGGTTTGCTTTTACGTGCATACGCCCGGCGGTATCAACTATAAGCAGGTCTGCCTCACGTTTTTTGGCGGCATGAATGGCATCGAAAACGAGTGCGCCCGGGTCGCCGCCCTCAGTGCCTCTAATGACTTCAACGCCGACGCGCTCGCCCCAGATACACAACTGATCGATAGCCGCCGCCCTGAAGGTGTCGCCGGCCGCCAGCACGACTTTTTTGCCATCTTTCACGAATCTGCGTGCCAATTTAGCGATGGTGGTAGTTTTACCGACGCCATTGACGCCGATAATCAAAAAAACCGTCAGACCATTCGGGTTAAATACAGGCTCCGAAGAGAAACGCGTCAGCATGCCGCGCAACTCATCGCGCAAAAAGGCATAAATTTTTTCGGGTTCGGTGACCTCTTCTTCATCGACCTTTTTATGCAGGTGCTGCAGCAGTTCCTGCGTGGTTTTAACGCCCACATCGGCTTCAAACAGGGCTTCTTCGAGTTCGTCGAGCAGGTCGTCGTCAATTTTGGCGCTGCCAAGAACCAGACGTTTCAGCTTACCGACAAAACCCGTTCTGGTTTTGGTAAGACCAACGGTGAGGCGCTGAAACCATGACAGTTGCGGCTCTTCTTCAAGGGCCGGGCCGGTTGTTTTTTCGACCGGTTTTTCGACTGGTTTTTCGACTGGTTGAACCTGAGGCTGTGCAACCGGCTCAGCAACTGTAGTTTTTTCGATTACCTGCCCGGCTTTGACGGTTGCATCAGGCAAAGCGACCTTCTGCAGTTTTTCTTCATCTTCAAACTCTTCTTCGTCGAGGGGTCTTGAATCTTCGAATGTTTCGAAGGGCACCAGCCAGGCGAAAAGCAGCATGGTCAGCCCAGCCAGTGATGTAACACCAGCAACAACGGCCTGAGAAGCGCCGGCCTGATAATAAATCAATACTCCTTCAAGAAGAAGGCAGAGACCTATCAGCAAAACAATGACACGTGATTCATCCCATTGCCGCGTCTGATCGGAAGCCTGCGCCACAGCTTTTACTTCGCTGGCGTTTTTCTGTTCTTCGCTCATTGCAGATTCTCCTCTGTGGCATTGCCGGCACCTGCGACTGCATAGTTACGTTCGCGCATACCTGCCTTGCTCACGGTAAATTCTTTGATTTTGTCATCATCTTCGAGCCTGATCGAAATCGGCCGGGAAATACCTGATTTTTGCAGGGTAATGCCATAAATGACATCGACGGCCTGCATTGTTTCTTTGTTATGGGTAATGACCAGGAACTGAGTCTTATCTGCGAAGCTGCGCAGCATGCGGGTAAATCTTCTGACGTTGGCCTCATCGAGGGCTGCTTCGACTTCATCGAGGAGGCAAAACGCCGGCGGCTTGACCTGCAGAATCGAGAACAGCAGAGCCAGCGAAATAAGAGCTTTTTCGCCACCAGAAAACAATTCGAGGGTCGAAAGTTTTTTGCCTGGAAGCTTGCAGACAATATCGACATCGCTTTCGAGGGGGGTTTGCGGGTCAGAAAGCTTCAGAAGACCGCTGCCGCCAGGGAAAAGTATCTCGAAAATGTCGTTGAAAGCGATGCTTATCTGCCCGAAGGTTTCGAGAAAACGTTCGGAAGAAATCTTTTCGATTTCGGCAATTACCTGTTCGAGTGAATCAGCCGCCTCAGTCATATCGGCTATCTGCGAATTAAGAAAATCATAGCGTTCCCTGGTTTTTTCGTAGTCTTCGATTGCCAGAGGGTTAACAGGCTCGAGAACTTCCTGTTCGAATTTGCGCTGATTGATGCGCCCGGCAAGTTCTTCGCGGCTCTCATACCTGTTCTGGGTGTGGTTTAACTCGTTGATATCCAGATTGAATTCGCCGCTGAGAATGCCTTCTTTCGTTGAAATGTGGGTTTTGACCTCAGCCATTCTGATATCGAGCTCTGAAAGTTTTTTGCGCGTCGAATCTTCAATACGCACGCGGCTCTGATAGGCGTGATCAAGCTGATCCAGTTCTTTAGACATGCGTCGGTAGTCGTTTTGAATCGTTTCCATAGCCGATTCTAGCGTTTCTTTGCGCTTTTCTAGTTCATCGATACCGGCCTGCAGCGTGGCAACTCTACCTTCGCCATCGGTGCTGAGAGTTTTGAGGCGCTCAACTTCGGCAAGGGCGCGGTCTTTGCGCTCTGCCGCGTCACGACGACGACGGGTCGCGGCTTCGATTTCTTTTTTAATGGCTTTTTTGCGTTCGAGAATCTGCGCCATTTCGAGTTTGCGTTCGCCAAGCATGCCCGTCAGGCTGGTAAGACGGGCCTGAATCGCCCCTTCCTTGCCACCAAGAGCATTGAGGCGCCCTGAAAGCTCTTCGTCCTGTTTTTCAAGGGTGGCGAGCTCGGCGCCGGCCTGAGAAAGCTCATTCTTGAGGGATTCGAGGCGGGCAGTCATTTCTGAGCGGTCGCGAGCTATATTTGAATATTCTTCGCTGCGGGTTTTAAGTTCGCTGACTTTCTGTTCGCGGGTTTTCTCGAAGAAATCGAGCGACTGTTCACGCCGACGCACAGAATCGTCGCGATCACGGGTCGAACTCAACAAAGCCTGGCGCTCTTTGATCAAGTTGTTGAGCAGACTGCGCATCTTGCTTTCTTTGCCTTCAAAAACCCGCAGTTTTTCTTCGAGTTCTTCCTGTTCGCGTTTGCGAGACAAAATCCCGCCCGATTTGCGAGCCTCGCCACCGCCGGTAAGAGCCCCTGAAGACCTGATGATTTCGCCGTCAACGGTAACGATGCGGTTGAAGTTGCGGTTCTGCCTGGTGTATTCGACAGCGTTGTCGAGATTGTCGAATATAAGAATGCGACCGAGAAGATTGCTCATTACCGTATAAAACTTGGCGTCAAACTCGATCAATTCAAGGGCGACGCCGAGGCAGCCCCGGGCGTTGGGTCTGGCAAGAGCCTGCGGCGCAGTCATCATATCGAGCGGCAGAAAAGTGGCACGACCGGCTTTGTTCTGCTTGAGCATGTTGATTGCAGCTTTGGCAGTTTCGGCGTCTTTGGTGATGATATCCTGAATGCTGCCGCCAAGGGCAGTTTCAAAGGCAACTTCATAGCCAGCCGGCACTTTGATGAGTTCGCCGACAATGCCGTGAATACCGGGCAGGCGGCCCGTTTCTTTGAGGGCAAGAGCAGCCTGAACGCCGCGAAAAATGCCGCTGTCACTGCTATGGCGCAGTTCTTCGAGCAGGTTGCTGCGGGCCCGAAACATTTTAATCTGGTCAGAAACTCCGACAAGTTCTTCTTCTGTTCTTTTATAATCTTTTTCGATTTTACCGAGGCGAGCCATTTCTTCAGAAAGGAGCGAACGATTTCGTTCCACTTCTTCTTTCATTGTGGCAATCTCTGTCTCGAGCTTCGAAATATCGGTGGTCAACTTTTCGACGTGGCTTTGTGCCGAAGCGACATCGCCTTCGCCCTTGTCGAGCTGACGTTCAAGAATCTGCATCTGCTGAGTTGCAGTAGTGATACGGTTTCTGCGATCTGCAAGTTTTACGGCGATCTGAAAAGCCGATTCTTTGTCGTCAGTCTGTTCTTTGAGGTGCTTTTCGAGCTCAGTTTTTACTTTGCCGATGTTCTCTTCGATATCGGCCATTACTGAGCCAAGCTCTATTTCACGAGCTTCTTCATCTTTGAGACGGTTTTCGGCATCGGAAATTTCGTTGCCACCATCGAGAAGCATGTTTTCGATACCGTCGATCTCTTCAAGAATCGCCTGACTGCGGGCCTGCTGACTTTTGATGTCTTCGCGCAGAACCGCCATTTCACGGCGTTTCACGTCGACCTGAGCAACTACGCCTTTAACTTCTTCCTGGCGACTTTGCAATACAGATTCGAATTCAGCGAAGCGTTCGCGGGCTTCGGCTTTTTTGGTGTCGACCTCAGCGAGAAACTTTTCGATCTCTTCGATTTTGGCCAGAAGACCAAGACGCATTGAATTGATGTTCTCGTATTCACCGTTGAGCTGGTTAAGATCGTAAAGAACCAGATCTATTTCGAGCTGCCGGATTTCGGCGGCGAGCGCCTGATACTTTCGAGTTTTTTCGGCCTGTTCGGCGAGGGGACCAAGCTGGCTTTCGATTTCAGAAATAATATCCTGGAGGCGGGTTATATTGGTTCTGGTGTGCCCCAGTTTGGTTAGAGTGCTCTGTTTGCGGTGCTTGAACTTGGTGATGCCGGCCGCTTCTTCTATCAGGGCGCGGCGCGACTGGGTGCGCTGAAAAATGATGTCATCGATGTCGCCCTGACCGATGACCGAGTAACCATCTTTGCCGATCCCGGTGTCCATGAGCATTTCTTTGATGCTCGAAAGCAGGGTTCGCGAGTTATTTACGAAATAATTGCTCTCGCCGCTGCGAAACAACTGCCGCCCGATGGCGACTTCTGAGTAGTCCATGGGCATGGCGCGATCTTCGTTGTCGAGAACGAGTTTAACCTGAGCAAAAGCGGAAGCTTTGAACTCTGACGAGCCGGCAAAAATCACCTCTGACATTTTCGTGCCGCGCAGCGCTTTGGCACTCTGCTCGCCGAGAACCCAGCGAATTGCATCGCATACGTTGCTTTTTCCGGAGCCGTTGGGGCCGATTATTGCGGTGATACCCCTGGTAAAATCAAAGACCGTCTTGCGGCCAAAAGACTTGAAGCCCATCAGCTCAAGTGACTTAAGATACATTGAAGTTTGCCTGACCTTTAAGAGATATTGAATCTGGATGCGAATGTATATTATCGCCGCGATTCAGACTCAAACTGAAACTGGCAAATCGCAACGACGTCTATATATATGCCACATTTCACGGCAAAAATACAGTCATTCCAGCGCATTTTTATCGATCTGCCAGTTGCATAATTCTTGCGCAGACAGCACGGGTCATGTTAGCCTTGGGGTGTGAGCTGCTGTAGCTGAAAAATTTCGTTGAGCTGCCGATATTTCACAAACCTGATTTTAACTAAGGAATTCAAATGGAAAACAACGAAAACGAAAACAATGAAAATGGACAACAGCCCCAACTTGACCCGGCCGGCGAAGTAAAACAGAAGATATTCTTCTTGTGGCAGCCATCATTTTTCTGGTGGTCATAAAGTTCGCACTGGGTCTGTAGAACCTGGCTGAAAAATAGTGACGGGCGAAATATTTGTATTGTGAAAATAATGCGCCCGTTCGCTGTCGCGCCCAGGCATCTTTTTGCCGGTTTGCCAGTTAAATCATTGCCATATCAGAGAAAAAAAATTAGAATTATAGAATCTCGATGTGGAGTACAGCTATGAAAAATATCTTCAGGTCTGTCTTATTTTTTGCTCTGGCAACCATTTTGCTTGCAACGGCCACTTACGCTGCAACCCCTTACAGGCCCGTTCCCGATAACCGCAGCCTGTCTGAAATTTTCGACAGCATCAAGGTTGCCGGCAGATTCGAGCAAACGAGAGTGAGATTGATCACCGCCAACGACGAAGCCTGGTATTCGCGCTGGAAGATGATCGAAGAAGCCAGAGACAGCATAGACTGTACATACTACATCGTCGACAAAGATATTTTCGGGCAGGCATTCATTGGTCTGCTCCTGAAAAAGGCAAGACACGGGGTAAAAATCAGGCTGATGATCGATGGGCGCGTCTATCGCATGCCCTACATGAGCAAGATGCCCGACAAAATCGAAGAACTCGCGGCCTTTCCGAACGTCGAGATCAAGCTCTATAACTCAGTCGGCAGATCTCTGCTCGCCGCCTTCTCTGATTTTAAAAAAGTCGTTGCCTCCAATCATGACAAAATCATCATCTGCGACGGTTTTACCACCATTGTCGGCGGGCGTAATATCGGCGCCGATTATTTCGCGCAAAATGGCGAGAACGATATTGTATACAACGACGCCGATGTGCTGATGCAGGGCGAACACGTCGCCACCCAGCTCAAAAAAGCCTTCGACGAAGAATGGAATTATCTTAAAAATTCCGTGGTCAAGGCAGATGAAGTTAACTTCAAAGACCAGCTTGCCAGAGTCGACCTTGCTTACCGCGTCATGAGCCGGTATATGCAGGGTCGCGGTATTTTTGACGTAACCAGACTGAACCTCTCACCAGAAATGAAAAAAGCCCTCACCGAAATGAATGCAGAGATCGTCAAATTCAAAAATATCAGCTCTTACGCAGCTTTTGACCTGTTCAGAGGCGAGCGTCAGAAACCTGTAAAAATACTCGACAAGCATTCATACTGCGGCCCCCTGAACGGTATCACCCCGGCTCTTCTGAAAATGATCGAAAGCTGTGCCGAAGAAATAATCATTCAGAACCCTTATCTGGTCATCACCGAAGAAGTCGAAGCTGCTTTAAAACGCGCTTCGGCCCGGGGAGTCAAAATAATTTTTCACACCAACAGCGCAGAATCAACCGATTCGCTCTTTCCGCAGGCCTTTCTGATGAACGACTGGGAAAGACTGCTGACCGACATGCCGACCGCGCGGATGTTCGTTGCGCCAAGCCAGAATGAGCGTTTGCATGCCAAAATATTTGTTTTCGACGGCATAGTTACGGTTGTTGGCTCATACAACATGGACCCACTCAGCGAACAGATCAATTCTGAAGTTGTGGCCGCCGTCAAAGACAAACCCTTCGCCGCCATGACCAGAAACCGAATATTGAACCTGATGCGCAAAAATATCATCGAATATCGCATCGAACGCGACAGTTCAGGTAAAATTATCAAGAAATTCGGGCCCGAAAACCACGTGACGAGCGAAACCGTGAAAAAAATGAACAGGCTTCGCAAATTGCAGTGGCTGAGGCCGCTAATCTGACGATTCGAGCTGGTCTACCGCCCCGGCAGGCTCAGCTTTGCCGATTCCGGCCGGCTGCAGTTCAAAATCACCCCGACCACTGCGGCGCAGCTTCCATTCTTTGATGAAGGCAATGCGCTGCAGGTCGTCGTATCTGATGGCAACCAACCCTTTCCAGGCCAGTTCACCGATTTCGTGGTTATAAACCGCCTGTTCATCGACGTAGCCCTCGAGCAGAGGCGAAAGGTTTTTGCCCAGCTGGCCGCGAACTGTCGGGTTGAGCTTGAAGCCAAACGGGTTAACAAAAAGAAAAAGGTGCACGATTGCTGTCAGTGCAATTATACCAAGCAGGTGATAGTTCAACGGTAATGGTTCGATTTCTTGAAAGCATTTAAGCAGAAGAGTCAGGCCCATCAACACAAAAACGGGCAGAGCCGAAGGGCTGACCAGCGCCATAAAACCTGTGACCGCGTAAAAAAACAGATTCGGAATGTCGGCATGGGTCAAGCGCCCAAGCATGGTCAGGTTGATCAGTAGAAAGATTCCGGCCAGCAGATACATGATTTTCATGTCGGTTTCCGGCATGAAGTTCCAGGCCAGAACTGAACCACTGTCTACGGCACTGGCCGCCCCCTCAGGAAAAAAGAGCACGCCGGTCAAAGCGCAAAGCGCCAGAGTCGGGCTGTATTTGTCGTTGTAGAAAGCATGACAGGCAATGAGAGCGACAAGAAGCCAGCAGTTGAGGCCAAGGCCGCTCGCAGCAGCAGTAATCGGAATCAGCACCACCCCGAAGTGATTTTTCAGTCTGTCGTTATCGAGAATGGTAATTGTTCCGGCGACAAAAATAAGAGTTAACAGCAGGCGCAAACTTAAAAAAGCCTGCATTGAAAGTGCGAATATAGCTAGAAACAGAATGCCGGGCAGAATTTCACGACTTTTAAAGACCCAGGTGCAAAGAATACAGCACAAAAGAAAATAAGCAATGTGAAAAACCGCTTTGAGCCCAAGCAGAGAGGCGCTGGAATCAGCGATGGTCAGGGCGATGGATTCTGGAAAAAATACCATGCCCAACGACAGATCGAAATCACGGGCTAGAGTCAGATCCCAGAATGTTTGCGAAGGAAACGGCGCTGAGCGCGTAAAGAAGAAAAGAACAGCGACCGTTGCTACGAGCGCCGCAATGCGATTCCATTCTATCGGTGCCCGGGCAGCCGCGCCGGCTGCCAGAACACCGTTATTTTCTGCTGCCATTGTCTTCTCGCAGCAGCTCAGTCTTCAAGACCAAGAATTTTTTCGGGCTTGATCGGCAGTTTGCGGATTCTGACGCCGGTCGCGTTGAAAACGGCGTTCGAAATGGCAGGTGCAACACCCATCAGAGGAACTTCGCCAAAGCCTTTTGCCCCATAGGGGCCGCGGTCGTAGGGATGCTCGACGATGATCGGCTCTATTTCCGGGGTATCTTCTGTGGTCGGCAGAATATAGGTTGCAAAAGCGTTGTTCAGCATACGACCGGAAATGTCATGTCGAATTTCTTCCATGGTGGCGTAGCCGAGACCCTGCAATGTGCCGCCCTCGATCTGCCCTTCGACCTGCTGCGGATTGATGGCTTTACCCATGTCATGAGCCGAAGTTATGCGAATGATTTTGAATTCGCCTGTTTCCATATCGACTTCGACTTCGGCGATGTTGGTGCAGTAACTGTAGACAAAATATGCATTGCCCTGACCGGTTGCCTGATCATATGATGAGTCAGGGGCAAGAAACCAGCCAAAAGCGCTGGGCATGAGGCGATAAGCATAAAGTTTCGCCGCCAGCTCTCTAAAGCCGATCTTTTTGCCGGAAGGATCATCTGCCAGAAAAGCCTGACCATCGATCAATTCGACCTCGGCAGGGGAAGAAGCGCCAAGCATGTCGGCAGCAACCTGCAACAGTCGAGGGCGAAGCTCGGCGGCAGCAAGCATCAGAGAATTTCCTGACATGAAGGTGGTGCGACTGGCAACGGTAGGGCCGGAGTCAGGCACCATGCTGGTATCGGTTTCGACAACGTTCACCAGATCGAACGGAGCCCCGAGTGCGTCAGCAGCAATCTGTGCCAGAACGGTTCTGGCGCCCTGGCCCATTTCGACATTGCCGACAGCACATTGAACCGAGCCGTCTTTCATGATGGTCATGCTGGTGCCGACGCGGTCGAGATGTTTGCCGCCAGCGCCCAGACCAACACCGTAATACACGGTCGAAACGCCTATGCCTCTGCGCACTGTTCCGTTGCGATTCGCGGGCGTCTGCCATTTACCAGCCCAGTCGGCTTTTTCGGCGGCTTTTTCCAGGGTTTCCATGAGACCGCATGACTGATCGATAACCTGGCCGGTGGCAGTTTTTGAACCGATTTTGTAACCGTTGATCTGCCTGATTTTAAGCGGGTCTATGCCCAGCCTGTCGGCAATTTCGTCAATCATCGACTCACCGGCAAAAATGACCTGCGGTGAACCGAAACCTCTGTAAGCACCGCACGGAACCTTGTTTGTGGCAACACCGTAAGATCTGACATGTATGTTATCACACTCATACGGCCCCAGAGCATGAACGGTGCCGCGCCAGAGCACGATCGGCGTAAGAGTCGAATAGGCGCCGCCATCGACGTAATAATCGATTATGGCTGCCACAATTTTGCCTTTTTCGTCGGTGCCGACCCGCATTTTTATGAGGCCAGGGTGGCGTTTTGAGCTGGCGATGATGTCTTCTTCGCGTTTGTAGATAATTTTGGCCGGGCGGTTGAACAGTTTTGCCACGATGGTGGCATGACCGGCAACCACCGACGGGAAGTCTTCCTTGCCACCAAAACCGCCACCAGTGGTAGTTTGTACTACTCTGGCCTTGTTGCGGTCGATCCCGGCTGCGGCGGCAACGGCGTCATGAACGTAAAAGGGGCACTGCATCGAGCCATAGACGGTAACAGCGTCTTCCAGGCCCGGAACAGCTATTGCACCGTTGGTTTCAAGGTAAGCGTGTTCCTGGTAAGGGGTTTCGTATTCCTGTTCGAAAATGTGAGCAGCCGTCTTCATTGCCTCTTCGGCATTGCCTTTACAGACGTTGTAGCGGCTAAAAACATTGTCTTCCTTGTAAATTTTAGGGGCATCGGGGGCAATTGCCTCGCGAATGCTCAAAAGAGGCTGCAGCGGCTCAATTTCGAGCTTTACCATCGCAGCGGCGGCCTGAGCCTGCTCGAGGGTCTCGGCGGCGACAAGTGCTACCGGCTCACCGTGAAACCTGACGTAGCCTTCTGCCAGAAATGGCTCGTCATCAAAAACGAGCGGCACGGAATTTTTGCCCGGAACCTGATCGGCAGTGATAACGCCGGCAACGCCGGGCATTTTCTCGGCTTCCGTCTTGTCAACTCTGATCAGACGTCCATAAGCATGCGGAGACCTGACGGTGACAATATGAAGAATATCTGAAAAACTGTAATCATCGATATATCTGGCAACGCCTCGAAGTTTGTCGAGCGCGTCCTTACGGGGCAAAGATGTGCCTACTGCCGGCATGGCGACCTCCTGCGGTTCATCAGCTTTCCTGCCAGTTTACCACGATGGCCGCAGTTTTCACAATTGATAATGTCGCAAATTTGCCGGGGCGCCTTTACTCCGGCAATCCCAGCCGCACTCCGCACTCCTCAAGGGCTTCGACGAACGTCTTGCCAGACACCGGCAGCGTTCTGATATGCAGGGTGCAGATATCGTAGTCTCGCGCCAGATCTGCAGGTATTTTGCAAAAATCTTTTTCGGTACAGACAAGCCTGAGTTTTTGCTTTGCAGCGCGTTCAGCGAGGCACTTCAGTTCAGCAGCAGTGAAATGATGATGATCGCGAAATTCAGCACGATCGACAACGTTGCAGCCCGCAGCAGCCAGCTGGCTGTAAAAACCCGCTGGCCGACCGATGGCGGAAAAGGCTAACCAGCCCACAAATCTGCCGAGGTCAGTCAGCTGCCTGCCCTGTGCATCAAAAACACCCTGACAGAAGGTTTTGACTTCGATAACCGGAACTGCCGGGGCGACGCACTCAAGCCATTTGAGCCAGTATTGCCGCTGTTCTACAGAAGCTGACTCGCAACGGGTCAGAAGCACAGCATGAGCCTGATTCAGCCTCCAGACCGGTTCACGCAAGCGGCCAGCCGGTATCAGCTGTGCCTCTTCAGCGGCGGCCATAGCATCGATAAGCACCAGATCGATGTCTTTTTCGAGGCGACGATATTGAAAACCGTCATCGAGAAGCATAATCTCGGGTTGCAAACGCTTTTCGGCAATGATTGCCGAATGGTGGCGATTCTTCCCGAGAAAGACCGGTATTTCGGGAAAACGCTTATTCAGCAGCAATGCTTCATCGGTGAGGCGCGTCGGGTGCGGGCCGAGGCCCTGCAGGTGATAAAAACTGCGCTCGTAAGGGCTGCGGTAACCTCGAGAAAGAACACAAAGCCTGTATTGCGAAAGTTCGGCGAGCAGTTCGAAAAGAACCGGAGTCTTGCCCGTGCCGCCCATGCTGAGGTTGCCAACCGAAATAACTCTGGCTCGGGGTCTAAAGCGCAAAAAGCGAAATTTCGAGAAAAATAAACGTTCTAACCCGGTCAAACAGGAGTAAACACCAGAAAGCAGTTTTTTCATCGCGGTGACTCCTGCAGCATCGCCAGCAGAGCTTTCTTCATCTCCTGCAATCTGGCCTCATTTTCCTGGCAGAATGAATGTCGGGCAGACCTGAACTCGGCAACCTGGTTCTGCTGTAGTGTTGCCAATCCTGCCGCTACGGCTGTTGAAGACACTTTATCATCGTAGGCCGCCAGTTTTACGGGCAAACCTGTCCTCAACATTGCCAGAGCAGCGTGATAACGCATAGCCAGACCATGCGAAAGATTACGGCAAAAACCCGCAAACTCGGCAAAATTGGCCGGCTGAACTATTGAAGCAGCCGGCGCTGCAGCTTTTATGGCGCCGATATCTTCGCGTCTGGCAGGCAAACCGATCAATTGTCTCTCGATATGACGCAGCTGGCGGCCAAGAAGTTCGGCAAAGTTGCCATGTTTCCAGGGGCGCAGATTGATACCAACCGGAGCATTCTGCCTGAATTCAGACTGCCATTCAACCGGGATCTGCCACGACCAGTCAGTACCAAGACAACCGGGTGCAGGGCCAATTTCGTCGTAAAGGCTTAAGGACTCACTGTCGCGCAGCCAGGCGACAGAAACCCGGCGCAACGAACGTTTAACCACCTGACGAACCCAGCGACTGCGAAGAGGGCCAATACCGGCACCCCACAACGAGGTTCGACAACCCAGAGCCGAGGCAGCCAGAAGCCGTAACGCAAACCAGGTAACTCCCTCGAAAGACCAGTCCTGGAGTATGCCGCCCGAAAAAACCGCATGCCGGCAACCGGCAGCCGTTTGCAGAAAGTCAGGCCACGAAAGAAGCCCACGCCGTCGAATTGAAGCAGCCGGGCTCTGAGAGACAGAACCCCTGGTCACTACGGTATCGACACCGGCAGGAAGAACACCGCAGATTGCCCGCAAAATCGTCTCGTCACCGAGGTTTCCCTCGCCGTAAAAGCCGACCAGTAAAATTTTCATAACGACGCTTTCATCAGATCGCCCTGTTTAAAATATAAAATACCTGCATACGCCTTAATCTGCCCGTAAAACACCTGGTCTGTCAAGCACCGTCTGTAATCGCTCAACCCAGGTAGGAATCGACCCACAAAAGACCAGCGGTCGCTGCCGAAAATCACGCAAAGCCTGTTCTGCCTGGAAACGATCGGCAACAAACCTCGCGATCAGAGGGCGCGATCGCAGGGCCGTAACGTCAGGCGCCCATATTTCAAGGCCGCAGGCGGCGTATTCGTAAGCCTTTATCGGGTCTACTCCTTCGATCAAACCTATATTTCTAAATGGAATCAGGCCCACATCGCATTCACACAGAAGCTTAACCAGTTCGTCATGCTCAAGACGCCCGTGAAAAATTGTGTTTCCATTGTTTATCAACCGGGAAAAAGCTTCGCCACGGCCTGTTCCGGCGATATGCAGTTCGACGCCGACGAGTCCGCTCAACAATTCAAGCCAGGCGCAATCCACCCATTCATAATGCGCTCCAGAAGACACCATTTTGATCATACGGTTTTCGCCTGTGGTTCTGCCCGACTTTGCAGCGGCAGAATGGCGGGCCAATTCGATAAAAGTCTGCGAACAGGCATTCGGCACCGATAAAATTTTTCCGGCATGCTCCGGGAAAAAGCGGCGAGCGAGATACTGATGCGAAACACATATCAAATCAGCATTTCGCGCCAGAAGCGCTTCATATTTTTCCCAGGCCTGGGTGCGCTGACCCGGAAAAGCCCCATGCAGATCGCAGCAGTCATAGACCACCCGCCGCCAGCCAGGCAGCGCAATGGCTGCCAAAGAAGGCTCGGCCAGCCAGAGATTTGTCTTGTCGAGTCTGAATTTAAAGCAATTGCTCAACAGCTGCAAAAGCAGCTTTGCGCAGATACGCTGCAAACCGGGAAAAGAAGAAGCCCTGAAGGGCAGACTGACGCTGGCAACGCAAAGTCGTTCGCTGACCTGCCGGCGACTGATCGAAAAACCAGGGCTTTTGAGCGGCTCGACATAAACAACCCGCGAGCCTGATGCGGCAAGCTCGCCGGCAAAGGCCTGGTGTCGCTGCTGCAGCCCAGAAAAGTCAACCGGCGCGACAAATATGCAATCTGGTGATTCTATCATCGCTTCTGTGTGATTTCCCGGAGAAGTATTTTTTCGAAGGCATCGACCATGCCCTGATAATCGTTCATCTCTCTGAAACTCTCGACAGCCGCGCGACTGAATCGCTCATATTCAGAGGCGTCGCCCATACGCCTGAACGCTGCCGCCAGAGCCTCTTCGTCGCCTGGCCTGATCAGCAGACCGTTCAACTGGTGAGTTATAACTTCGGGTATCCCCCCGACTTCTGTTGCAATGCAGGGAATCCCGCAGCGCAGCGCTTCGAGCAGACTCAGCGGTATGCCTTCGCCGAGCGAGGGCAACAATGCAACATCTACCTGCGGCAAAATCAGATCAGGGTCACTGACAAAGCCATGAAAAACGACAATCTGCTTTAAAACCCCGCTGCTGCAAAATTTTTCCAGGTCTTCCCGTTCGGGGCCGTCGCCAATAATATGAATTTTACCTATTCCACACAGATCAGGCTGCCGGCTGATTGCTTCGAGAGCCCAGCGGTGACCCTTGTTGGCATGGAGTTTGGCGACAATTGCAACTCTTAAAGGCGCTGCTGCAAGCATGCGGCAACTTTCGACCGGGCGGGATATGCAGTTTCTGACCACTTCAATGGTCTCTGTAGTGCAGCCCTGACCGACCAAGTGCTCGAATACCGCTTTTGATACAGCTATCAGCTTACGACTGAACTGATAATAAGACTTTCTGTTAAGACCATGCACGTGCGAAACCACCGGAATGGCAAAAAATTTTGCGGTGATGCCGGCAATGAGACTGGCACGATTCAAATGCGAACTGATTATTTGAGGTTTGCAACGACGGCAGTCTCCGAGCAGTCGACCCATAAAAAACGCACCACCGGCCGTCATCGGGGCAATCGAGCATTCGATGCCCATTTTTTTTATGGCCACACTCAAAGGCGCACCGGAACAAAGAGCGGAAACCCGCCAGCCGCGCTGTTGCAGGCTCTGCATCAGACCAAGCGCCAATCGCTCGCCTCCCCCCATTTCTTTTGAAGAGATGACAAAATGAACGCTCTGTTGAGTCGCCCGCAGTCTCGTAAAAATTTCGAGATGTTTTTTTATACCGGTCTGGCGGTTAAAAGAGCTTTCGACTCTTGCCCGGCCAAGCCGACCGGCCCGATGACGTAACTCAGGGTCGGCGATAAGCCTGGCGAGGGAATCTGCCAGATCGTTTTTACAGTCAGGGTTAAAGAGCAAACCTGTCTTCTCGTGCTCTACCAGCTCCGGGATTCCGCCAACCCTGGCTCCGACAATGGGCAGGGCCCTTTCCATCGCCTCGCAGATATGTATACCAAAGGCTTCCTGGCGTGATGGAGCGACAAAAATATCGATATTCTCCAGAAAAACCCTCTGATTGGCTACCGAACCGACAAAACGGCACTGATCGGCAATCTGCAGCTTATCTGCCTGCCTCTGCAGTTCATTCAGGTGTTTACCTGCACCACCGATCAACAGGACAAATTCGATACCACGTTTTTTAAGCTCGGCACAGGCCTCTATCAGGCGGTCAATACCCTTTACCGGGTGCAGCCGCGAAAGCGTGCCGATTCTTATCGACTGTGAAGCGGTCTCGGCTTGCGGAGTCGGCCCAATGTTCACCCCCGGGTAAATAACGCTGCATGCTGATTTCTGCAAGCACCTGATATTTTTGTCGTACCAATCCCGCAAAAATCGACTTGGAAATATCGTGTGATCGGAAAATCTGCTCATCAGTTTTTCAAGGCGGTGAAAAGCGCCCGTTTCGGAGCCATGCACTGAAGTCACAAGTCGACAATACCCTGCAGACAAGCGCAGTAAGCGTGCCCAAAAACTGGCCCTGAAAAGATGGGAATGTATGATATCGGGGCAGAACTTTTTCATTAGAGACATCAGGCTGAAAAAAGCCGGCAGATCGAGACAGCGTTCACCCAGAACATGAACGGTAAAGCCTTCAGCACGCAAAATATCGCCAATAGGGCCATCGCGGAAACAGGCCACATGAACTTCATGTCCATCGGCACGCGCATTACGCGCCAGATCCAGCAATATGAACTGGGCGCCACCGGTAGTCAGAGCATTAATGAGCTGCAGGATTCTCATTTTCAACCTGTGTCTGCGCAATTTCAGCAGACAGCTTTTCGTTAATTCTGATGAATTCGCCTTCGGTGCCAGCAAGATTCAGGCGCAGAGTCATGGTTTTAAAGGCGTTGATCTGCCTGGCGGCAACTCTCAGCTGAACCGCCCTGTCGGTCATAACTCTGACTGCGGCAACAGTCTCTTCATCGACCATTTCGGCCAATTGGGCGCACTTTTGCAGCAGATCATCGCAGTGATGCCGCAGATCTGCATGATTCTGCGCAAAAAAAGCAGTCCAGAGCGCATCAAAACAGGCGGTAAAACTTAGCAACAAACGAGACCGCTCGCTCATCGGCATCAGTTCGTATAAAAGACTCAAACGCCGCGAAAACTTCAACATTTCATCGTGGGCTCTTTCGGGGTCTGAAGGCAGAAGCGATCTTATTCTGCCAATAATGGCGCCCAGATCGTTGAATTTAGCGAGCCAGTTTTTATCATTTCTGGCCCATTCAGGCGGGAAAACGGCAAATGCAGTCGAAAATTCGACCCACTGCCGCATCAGATCGGCAAGCAGCTGCGGCGATTTCACTTCGTCAAGATAATTGCTTCCGAGATTCTGGTCTTTCTGAACAAGTTTGATAACGGCTTCGCCAAAGGCATCATGCCGCGAAGTGCCACTTATAATGGCAAAAAGATTGACATCGCAAGGCCAAACAGGTGCTGCCAGATTGATCAGCGCCAGCAACAGAATAAACAGACGCATCAGCAGTTCTCCCGTTCAAATTTTGCCTGAGGCGGCAAATATACTGTATTTTAGACGTATCGGCAAGCCTCAGGCGTTTCAAATTTATTCTGCCTGCTGTTTTTCGGTGGCACAGTCCTGCAGGGGCATTTTTTTGAGAATGGTTCGGGTGATCAGCCATGCAAGCAAAGCGCCGATAACCCATCCGGCCAGCACATCCAGCGGGAAATGCACGCCAACATAGATGCGCGAATAACCAACGAGAAACGCAAGAACGGCGAGGGGCAAACCTGCCTTAAAGCCGCACACCATGAAGGTGACCATGGCAAAAGCGGCGGTATTGGCCGAATGGTTCGAGGGAAACGATTTGCTCGTCTTGCAGGGAAGCAGCAGCCGGCACTTGAAGCTGTCAGTTTCGGCAAGGGAACAGGGCCTGGTGCGCCCAACCGTCTTTTTCACGAGCCGGGCACAGAACACATCGGTAAAGCCGACCGAGAGAAGTAGAGCCAGGGCCAGCACCCGCAGGCGTTTTCCACCTTTGCAGATCATCAAAAACCAGGCAAGCAGGACGAAAGGCATCCAGGTCTTGGCATCGGTAATGAAAGGCATGAACCAGTCGAAAAAGCCGTTGGTGAGCTGACCATTTAAGAACATGAAGACCTGATGGTCAAAATTTATCAAGGTATTAAGCATCAGTATTCGGTGTAAGTCGTTTCAAGGTTGTCGAAGCGGGCAAAGTTTTCATTGAACGCCAGCTCTATGCCGCCAACCGGGCCGTTACGCTGCTTGGCGATGATCACTTCGCCCTTTCCCTTGCTCTCTTCTTTTTTGGTGTAATACCAGTCGCGATACAAAAACATGACGACGTCGGCATCCTGCTCGATGGCACCCGATTCGCGCAGATCCGAAAGCATGGGACGCCTGTCGGTTCTGGATTCGACAGCTCGCGAAAGCTGCGAAAGGCATATGACCGGTATATCCAGCTCTCTGGCAAGCCCCTTGAGGCTGCGAGAAATGGCGGAAACTTCCTGCTGCCGGCTTTCTGGTTTTTCGCTGCCAGACCATGAAATCAGCTGAAGGTAGTCGATTATTATCATGCCGATTTTATCCTGGGCGTAGGCGCGACGGGCCTTACTGCGAATTTCTAGCAGACTGGCATTGGCAGTATCGTCGATGAGAATCGGAGTGTCTTCTAGAACCCCCGCTGCCAGTGAAAGTTTCATCCAGTCTTCGTCGCCGAGATAGCCACGACGCACCTTTGAACCGTCAACCCTGGCTTCGGCGCACAGCAGACGAGTGACCAGCTGTTTATGAGACATTTCGAGAGAGAAGAGCATTACCGGGCACCGGCCATGATAGGCGGCGTTCTGAGCAATATTGAGACAGAATGCAGTTTTACCCATCGAGGGGCGGGCCGCCAGAATGATAAGATCTGACTTCTGAAAACCGGCAGTATACTCATCGAGCCGGGAAAAGCCGCTGGGAACACCAGTTACAGCCTGTTTGTTCTCGTAAAGAGATTCAAGATAACTGAAGGTTGGCTTAACAAGATCCTTTACCCGCAAATATGGGCTCGAAGTTTTGAACTGACTGAGCTGCAGAACCTTCTGCTCTGCCTGATCGATAAGCTGCTCGGCCAGAGCCTGCGGGTCGAAAGCATTGGCCGATATTTCGCCAGAAACGGCAATCAGGCGGCGAAGCATCGACTTTTCCTTGACAATGCGGGCATAATGTTCGGCATTTCTGGCAGTTGGCACGGCATTAAGAAGCTGAGAAAGATAGCTTACGCCGCCAACTTCAGCCAGGCGTTCCTTGCTGCGCAGTTCTTCCTGAAGTGTAATAAGGTCGCATGGGCGCTGAGCGTTAAAAAGATCGACGAGCGCCTGAAATATGTGGCGATGACCAGTCTGGTAAAAATCCATCGGTTCGACGATTTCAAGCACGGCAACCACCGCATCTTCGCTGAGCATCATCGAGCCGATAGCACTTTGTTCGGCTTCCAGGCTGTGGGGTGGTACCTTGTGAAATACGTCTGACATGCGATTCCTCCTTCAGGTGTGGCCAAAGCAAACTATTCAAAAGAATACTTTACCGGCCCTGCAACGACAAAATACGTCAAACTTAAAACTTGCCGACAATCTTTAATCTATACCAGCTCCGGCAGAAATAACAAAGGGTAGTGGACGGCCGAAAAAAGCCGCCCACTACCCTGTTACAGCGAGATCAATCCTGCTTTTCTTCGGGAACGATCACCACTTTGAGGTGGGCTTTGACATCACCGGTGAAGCGGATAGTTACATCGTGTTCGCCAACTTCTTTGATGTGGTCGGCAACGACAAGCTTCTTGTCGAGATCGACTTTGGCGAGTTTGCCGATTTCTTCGGCCAGTTCAGCGCTGGTTACAGAACCGAACAAGCGGCCTTTATCGCCGGCTTTGCGGGTGAGTTTGAGCACAAGACCCTGAATTTTGCCGGCCATATCGAGATAGGCCTGTTTTTCGCGGGCTGCCTGTTTTTCCCATGAGGTCTTCATGAGATCGAGGTGTTTTTTTGCGCCTTCAGTAGCGGGAATAGCAAAGTTTCTCGGGAACAGATAGTTGCGGGCGAAGCCTTCGGCAACATTCTTGAATTCGCCTTTTCTGCCAACCCGGGGAACGGTATTGATCATAAGAACTTCCATTATCTTCCTCCTGGGGTATTATCGATGATTAGAATTCGTCATCAGAGTCATCTGATGACTGAAAAAGCGCAGGTTTCGGAGTTCTGAAATCGGCCCAGACATCGATGATGCCAAACCAGACTACAGCCTGGGTAAAAACCAGCGCCAGACATGACAGGCCTGCTCTTGCAAACAAGCCGACCTTATACTTTTCGAACATGAAAAACAGCAGCGACAAGCCGGCGATATAATAAAATATGCTGCTGACAGCCAGGCAGTTAGCACCGACTGTGCGGGCAAAATCATGCATCGGCATGGTTTCGTCGGCACCAGCTATATAAAATAACGCCCAGCCGCCCATATACAGCCAGATGAGGTTCCAGTCAAAACGCCACTGCGTAAACGGCGGCATGGTAGTGAGCTGATAGCCGAATCTGGGAGCCAGCTTAACTGCACCGACATAAAATATGCCCAGTGTCAGCAGATGCCAGATGAACAGAAAAGTCGCCGGGATGAGCAGCACGGTATAATCAAACACCTCGCGAAGGTTTTCGCGGGCAATATCGATCGTTTCCTGGCTTTCGCTGCCCTTCTCCTGGACTTTATCAAGCTGTTTTTCGATTACCGTAATCTGTTCGGCAAACTGTTCGCGCACCTGTAACAACCCACGGTCTTCGCTGCCGGTCCCCTGTGAAATTGCCCACATGCCAGTTGAAAACAGAGTGGCCGACAGTAACGCCAGACACATCGCTTTCAGAGGCACAAGGCCAATTTTGATGGAACCGTAAAGAAAAGCCGCGGGCATGAGAACCAGAGGCACGAGAACCAAAGCCATCGACGGCGTCGCGACCAGACCAGTGATGGTAAGGGTCAATGCAGAATACAGCAAAAACCACAACCCACCCCAGGCCAGAATAATCGCAAAAGCCGGGAAAGCAGCTACCGAGAGCATCAACGCACCGACAAGAGGCATCTGGGTGGCGGCAAAAAGCCCGGCCATGGTGATAATAACCATGACAGCCAGCCCGATCGTTCTTGTGGCGGTTGGATTACTCATTTATCAGACGTTGGCGAACGGAAGCAGAGCCATGTTGCGTGCACGTTTGATAGCAGTGGTGAGATGCTTCTGGTGTGCAGTGCAGGTGCCGGTTGATCTGCGGCTGGTGATTTTGCCGCGATCGTTGATATATCTTCTCAGGCGGGAGATATCTTTATAATCGATGAAAGATACTTTGTCTTTGCAGAAATGACAGACTTTTCTGTGTCTGTGTCTTTTAAATTCAGCCATTTTTTTCCTCCGTTGGAATTATCAGTCAATTAAGTTACGTTCTTAGAACGGAACTGCGTCATCGTCGCCCATCGGACCGCTGAAATCAGCGCTGAAGCCGGGGTCGTTGCCCTCTTCAGCCGATTCACCGCGACCGCCGCCCAGAAACTGAACGTTATCGGCAACGATTTCGGTAATAGTGCGTTTTTGGCCATCCTGTGTCTCGTAACTGCGGTTCTGCAGGCGACCTTCGACGAGAACCGGGCGACCTTTGGTGAGATATTTCGAGCAGTTTTCGCCAGATTTGCCCCAGACGATAATGTTGAAATAACTGGTTTCTTTTTTGAAGTCGCCGTCATTTCCCTTATACGTGCGATTTACGGCAATACTGAAGTTGGCAACTGAAGTGCCCTGGGCAGTGTGCCGCAATTCGGGGTCTCTGGTAAGATTACCGAGCAAAAATACCTTGTTAAGATTGCCAGCCATGCTTAACCCGGCTTACTGACCGCGAACGGTGGTCATGAAGCGAAGAATTGTCTGATTGATCAGATAAGTTCTTTCGAGTTCTTTGAGAGCTTCGCCGGTAGCCTGGAAATTCACGAGAACGTAGTTACCTTCAGCGTGTTTTTCTACAGGGTAAGCGAGGGGGCGACGGCCCCATTTGTCGATCTTTTCGATCTGGCCACCATTTTTGGTGATAGCATTTTCTACTTTGCCGATGAGAACATCAAGGGCTTCAGTTTCGATGCCGGGTTCGGTAAAGAACAAGGTTTCGTAAGGTTTCACTGATGAAAACCTCCCTTCGGATAAGTTTCAGCCTCTGCCACTTTAGGGGCAGAAGCAGGGATGTACCCCGCAGTATAGCACCAGCCAACCGCAAAATCAAGATGATTTTAGCCGGGCCAGGGCAAACGAAAACTTACCTCTGTCTAACGCCGTCATGATCTGAAATAAGAGAACGGGCTCGGGTGTTGTTTCGCAAGACCCGTAACGGCGGTCATTGCGAGGAGGGCGCCAGCCCGACGCGGCAATCCCATCGGCAGAGAGATTAGCTCAGAGCTCGCTTATGCCTGCGGCTGCGGCATACCGCTTCGTCACTACGCCCGAAATAATGTAATCCTCTTCAATTGCAAATCTAAGGTGTTTTAGTGCAATTGCCCTGATGATTTTGGCCAGCTCTCACGGCAAATGCATTTATGTCACTGCGAGCAAAGCAAAGCAGTCTCACCCTTTTTGTCGCAGCAAACAGGTATTTTATTCTCTCTCAGAAAGTATTCCGGCAGATCAGTCGTTGCAACCACTACCTCCACACCCGGCAAACCCATACTCTTCCATCTTCTTTTTCTTTTCTATCCACTATCCACTATCCACTATCCACCAGTAAAAGAGGTGATTTTGAGTTTTTCGACGCCGGTCAGCTGAGTTTCAAAAACGACCTCAGCACGCAGACCGGCAAAAAGCTCCGCAATGTCGGGCATGTTCGACTGCCCGGTCTTATAATTTATGGTTTCAATAAAAATCAGGCGGCGGTATGACGAAATTTGCAGCATCTGCCTGATTTTATCGGCATTGGCGAGCGCATAGCCGCCGCTAACCGCGCTGTATCTCATTGGTACATAAAGATTGGGGCGCTCACAAACGAGAACGGTTTCTTCACCGGCGGCGAGCCTGTTCAGTTGCTGCCGAACCCAGCGAAATTCTCTGAAAAGGGCCAGACTGTTGGCGCCGTTGCAGCCAGAAGCTGCCGGCCAGCTGGTAGCAAGTAGAAGAAAGGCTGCTATGGGGGGTAGAAGATTTATGACAGAATCACTACGCATGCAGCTAAAACTCTGTTGAATGCGGTACAACGCGTAAACGGCCAGAAACACCATTACCGGCAGCAGAATCAATGCCAGGCGACCCGTATATGCGTTCATCGGGTTGCCCTGCGTGTAAAAAAGTCGGGCAGCAAAATGCAACGCTAAAAATGCCGCCAGACCGATTTCAAAAAATTTCTGATTGCGATTCTTTGCAGGCGCAAAAAATGACTTTACCCAGAACACGAACCCGACCATGGCCACTGCCAGCAAAAGCGGCCCGACAAATCGGTTCAGGCCTGAAGTGACAAAATATTGCCAGTAACCGATGAGGTTCGCCCAGATATTTTCAAGAGCAAAGGCCTCTTCGAGATTTTCGACCTGAAAACTTTTTATATCCCAGGTCAGCCGTCGCAACCAGACGGCGGGCACCAGCAGCAGCGGAAAAGCCCATTTGAAACGCCGGCCCAAACTGCCGCAAACTGCTTCAGTCTCTGGCAAAACCAGCAGAAGAGGCAGAAAACAAAAAATACCAACTATCGACTCATAACGGGAAAAAGCCAGCAGCAGCAATACTGCAATCGCAGTTCCAGTTTTCGCCGGCCCGGCAAGGCAAAGATCCATAAGGTTGAATGCCGCCAGACAGAGTGCCAGATTATACATTTCGAAGCCGGCTGAGCCGGCACACTGCACAAAAACAGGAAAAGCCGCCAGCAGAATCATGCCAGCAATACCACAGCTGCGATCTGTGTGGCGTTTCACAAGGGTAAAAGCAAGCAACAGGGTCAGCCACGCCAGGGCGAAGTTAAGAGCAAAAGCATTTTCGGGGCGATAACCGGTCAAACTGTGCAAAATCGACAGCGCAAAAGGGTAACCGGGCGGGCGCATTTCAGTTTTATAAGAAATGCCGTTGCGCATGCCGTGATAAAAATACAGCGTCTCAAGGGGCAAGCGAGTCTTGAGATTTTCGTGCATCTCAAGTGATACGCCCAGCAGATTGGTTTCGTCGGCCAGAACCCTGAACTCAGGAGGACTGAGCAGCGTTGCGCAGATGACGATGGCCAGAGAGATCAAAATAACAAAGCTGTTATCTGCAACCCAGGCCCGCAAATTTTGCCCGGAAATGCTTTTCGATATAGCGATGACGACAATGACGGCGATAGCCAGCATAAAAAACCAGGCCAGATTCTGATACGCCGTTTCGACAAAGCTGATGCCCGGCAAAAAGCCCGCTGCAAGCGCTATGAGAGAAGAAATAAACAATATCACAAGTTTTTCAGTCATATTTTGCCCATCAAAAAATCAATTTGTTCAGCGGTCAGTCTCTGATGGCGGGTTGTGCCTGGAGATACGAATGATTCTGTTCACCGCCAGCTGTGATTCATAGATAGTTTCAAGTGCAAACTCAGGGCTGACAGCCGAATTTTCGATTGCCTCCCCACTGGAAGTCTCAATTTTCTGGACCACAAGCAGATAACGCCAGGTTCGATTGCGTAGATCGCGTTTGACACCGGCAACGTTGGCATTGAGATGTCTGACGGTAAAAGTATTGTATCGAAGCGGCGCCAGAGCATTTGCCTGTTCGCTGACCACAATATAATCTTTAAAATCAGGAAACTCGCGCTGCAGAAACTCACGAACGGTCTTGAATTCGCGATAAAAAAGAATGTCGCGCACGGCAAGATTCTGCCCGGCCACCGGCCAGCCATGAATAATCAACAACATGGCACCGACAACCGCCCACCCTTTCCCCCAGGCAAACAGGCTGCTGAGGCGATACAGCAGACACACAGCCAGAAAGACCAGAGCCGGCAGAAAGATTATGCCCAGACGCGATGTGTACTGCAGCGTCATATCGCCCCAGTAATAGGCGAATCTGGCAATGGCATGCAGCAGAAAA
>JAKQQP010000593.1 GCA_029564115.1 Candidatus Rifleibacteriota bacterium
GTTTATTTTAACGCTGTCATCTTTGAAACCGGCATCTCTGAAGACAACGCGCAAGGGTTTGCGGGCCGCCAATTCTTTAATGAAATTTTCGTTGATGCTGCCATCATTAACAAAACAGGCAGCAATGGCGTTTTCGTCAACAAAGAAAACCTGCTGGTCGGCGATTTTCTCGCTTTTGATCGGCTTATCAAGCTCAATGCCCCAGTCGAGCATCACCTGAAACACCAGATCTTCTGCAGTTCTATCCGGTTTGATGTTTTCGATGGCACTGAACAGATCCTGTTTTTTGAGCTTGTCAGGCTGATAGTATATTTCGTTCATGTTTGACGAATCAACTTTAAGCACCCTGAAACCGACATCAAGATTATCAATGCCTTCTTTACCGGCATTGTCTTCCTTGATCTTTTTGCCTGCCCGGCGAATGCGCTCTTTGCCTATTTCGGCGATGGTTTTAAAACCTGCTTTGTATGCCTCTGACTTTTCATCACAAACTTCAGGCAGTTGCACCATGATAAATTTACGGTTGCCACCGTCTTCAGCATTAAGCTGCATAACCGCATGGGCCGTGCTGGCGCTGCCGGAGAAGAAGTCGAGGATAATGGAGCCGGCAGTGGGATTACCGCCTGCCATTTCAACAAAACTCTTTAGGACAAGCTCATCCTTTGGAAACGGAAAAATTGCATCTTCAAGTAGACCTGCGAGCCTTTCGGATGCCGACCTCGCTGGTTGGTAGAAAACGCTGGGTGGAGTGATTTGATCAGTTTCGTGCAGATAACGCCGAACCATAATTGTGGACTCAGTGATAAAGGAAATTCTTCCCTCGCGCACTAACCGATTGAACTCAGATTGATCAAAGCTCCATCCCCTGTTTTTTCTCAGAGGTATAAAACTTCCGTTAGATGGGTTCACGAGCTGAAACTTGCGTCCTCCGGGTGCCGTTGGATCATCCTCTTTATAAACTCCATTGGAGTCAATGTAGCGGAAACGTCTATGTGCGAAAGCCGGCTTGCCTTTCATTGCTCGATACCAACCGGCGAGATTGTCTGATGCAGTATTGAAGTCTTCTCCATATAGCTCTCTGAGTCTCTCAACTTCACGTAAAACTGAAGAGACATCTTCTTTTTTGATAGACCAATCGCGTTCTAGGGTTTCTTTCGATTTAGCGAAGACAATCACATACTCATGAGATACACCTACTTGCTGAGCCGTGTTCTTGTTTGCCCCTTCCCACACTATCTCGGCGATAAAATTGGATTCTCCAAAAATCTCATCGCATACCCTTCGTAAATTCGCTATCTCGCCGTCATCTATCGAAATGAAGATCGCACCATCTTCGCGCAGCAGGTTGCGGGCGAGTTTGAGGCGGGGATACATCATGCTGAGCCAGTCTGAGTGAAAGCGGCCGTTTGAATCGGTGTTGGCGACGAGGCGGTTGCCTTCTTCGTCTTTCTGGGCGGACTTTTGCAGGTATTCAGCAGTGCTTTCGGCAAAATCGTCTTCGTAAATAAAGTCGTTGCCGGTGTTATAGGGAGGATCTATGTAAATCATCTTGACCTTGCCCAGATAGTTTTCTTGCAACAGTTTGAGGGCATCGAGATTATCGCCTTCGATATAAAGATTCTGGGTCGTATCAAAGTTCAGGCTTTCTTCGCGGCAGGGGCGCAAAGTTTTGGCAACCGGGGCATTGGCAGCGAGCAGCGCTTCACGTTTGCCGGGCCAGTTGAGCTGATAACGCTCCTGGGGCCCTTCGACGATATGGTCAGCTATTTCCTGGCGCAACAGATCAAAGTCGATGGCTTTTTTTATTTCACCTTTGTCATCACGACTTTCGGTAACACAATTAGGAAATAGCTCGGCAAGCCGACTGACGTTGGCTTCGCTGAGATTTGGACTGTGTAATTTTAATTTTTCCATGCTCTGGCTCCTGTTATGCTGCCTGATTATATGGCACTGAGTTCTTCAATGATTTTATTAAGCTGTCTTATCTGGGTATTTAGTTCAACCCTGCGGTTAAACTGTTTTTCGGCGTGCATTTTTGCTTCAAGCCGCTGTAATATATTCTGGTTACGACTGATTTCGTCGATACGATTCATCAGCTGCTCAATAGTTTCGCCATGGCGCAATGGCATTTTAACATGTTGCAGCACCATCTGCTCGTAGAGTGTTTTTAAATTAAGAGCCACCGGCAGCGGTTGCTTGTCTATAGCGGTTTGTTGTTGCCAACCGGTTTGCAGATAACCACCCTGCAGCCATTTTTCGCCTTCCTGCTGCGGTTTTTTATAAGAAGTAACGAAATTTATCTGGCCATTGCTTTGTAACCGGTAAAAAAGCGGGTATGGCACTGCTTTGTCGATGATTTCAAGAACTTTAAAGTTAAGTTCAGAGCCCTTGAGCTTCAGGGAAAACACCTGAATTTCGAAGTAACCATCGACTGGCGGCAGATTGATTGTGCTCTGCGAAAGCTTGTAAAGCCAGCGAATTTCGCTCACCTGGGCGCTAAACAGGCTTTTGGTGGCGGCCGCCGCCGCTGTTCTTTTAAAGAGCTGGGTTTTGGCCACAGGCTTGTCAAACAGCGCAATTTCCGGGTAAGCGAACATGTCAGTTTGCCCTGACCACCAGAAAAGCGATCAGCTCAAAATCACTCAGACCTTTGATATCATTGGTCAAGGCTGAGGTGCCGCCCGGTGAAAAAAGACTTTCGACATCTCTGACTTCTTTAACGTTTATCATCGCGTGAATGCCCTTTTCGAGAAGTTTTGAATAGGCCTTCATATTGCGGCCATCGCTGGTTTCATGGTTAAAATCACTGTAAACTTTTGAGTCTGTGCTATTGATACCGCGGCACGATGTTCTGATCAGATCCAGTATCTTTTTGGGCTCGGTATGGCTGATTCTAACTGTGCCAGTTTCGCTGATATAGAGTAGGTAATAGGGGTGCAACCGGTTCTGCTGATCGAGATTGATGCCATTGCTGGTATTTCGCAACACAAAAATTACGCCCGGGTGCAGATCAATTTCGGTTCTGGCAGCAAGAACAGCGTGCATGCCTTTCGGGGCCTTGTCGAGGTCGCCGTTTTGTTTTACGTAGTTTATGAGATCCATTCTAAAGTCGTTCAGGCCCAGGTCGGTAATTGAAATGCCGGTTTTCACGTCTTCCAGGTCGATAACTTCGTCCTGCAGCTTTTTCAACTGTTCCTTGCGAAAAGCCAGGTCGTTGGCTTCGGCGCTTAACACATTATCGTCGCCGGTAGCCGAAACATCAGCTATTACCATGCGGTTTTCGACGCGCGATTTGAGATTTATATACTCATCAAGGGTTATATCAGGCCAGAAATTAACCATCTGAATCTGCTGATTTTTCGAGCCAATACGGTCTATGCGGCCAAAGCGCTGAATGATGCGAACCGGGTTCCAGTGAATGTCGTAGTTAACCATGTAATCACAGTCCTGAAGATTTTGCCCTTCTGAAATGCAGTCGGTGCCAATCAGCAGATCAATTACATCAGTGTCTTTCGGAAAAATCATGGCTTTCTCTTTTGACAGCGGTGAAAAGAAGGTCAGAAGGGTCTGAAAATCATGCGATTTCTTAAGGGTTGAGCGGCAAACGCTGCTGCCAGTTACTTTGGCAGAATGTAACCCAAAAGTTTGCCGCAGCCAGGGCGCGACATTGTTGAAAAGATACTCTGCGGTATCTGCAAAAGCTGTGAAGATAAGTATTTTTTTATTGTCGCTGTTAATAGGATTTTTGATCTTATGACTGACAATACTCATTAACTGCTGTAGTTTTGCATCTTCTGCCGGATTGATTTTCTGCATTTCATTGAGCAATCCGTCGAGAACGGCCAGATCAGAGTTTAAATCTGATTCCCATGATGGGATATCCATATCTTCGAGGCTTATCTGAACCTTGCCGCCGCTACTTTCTCTCGAAAAATCTGGCAATTCGGCCTCGTCGGCTTCTATATCTTCAAACATCGGAGCAAAATCATCGATCTTCTGATCTGATTTGTTTTTTGTTTTTCGATAGCCATGAATTTTGCTCAGACTATCTTCAATAACAAGCTTTAGCGATTTAAGGCTCAGTCTGAATGCTTCGATTGAGCTTTCGAGTCGTTTAAGCAGGTTAACAGTCATCAGCGCCTGCAGGCTCTTTTCGCGGTCACTCTGTTTTAATCTTGCAAATCCGCCTTTGACGCGAGTATCGTAGATTTCTTCATACTTTGCGAGCCGGCTGGGCAGAATGTAGCTGAATGGGGCATAAACAGCCATATTTATGGTGATGAGGCGGTCGAAAATTTCATTGAAATTTATAACATCGCTTCTGCTGGTCAGTGGACTGTGCAATGATATTGGCTTACAGCGCACCGGAAACGACCCGATATCTCTGGTGTCGTAGTATTTTTGAATATGTTTGCGCGACCTGGCAATGGTGACGCTATCGAGCAATTCAAAGAAGTTGAAGTCGAGAGCTTCAAGAATTGCTGCCGGAGTTCTTTGTTCTGGCGGCAATTTTGACCAGACGTTGAAAGCGGCCTGGGCGCGTCTGAAAATTTCGTTGATATCCTTTTCTGTTTTCAGCTTGTTGTTGATTAAATCAGCATCGCCTTCATAGGCCAGCGCCAGCTGGTTTTTGAGGTCATTAAAGCGGTTGTTAACAGGGGTTGCTGAAAGCATGAGCACCCTTGTTTTAACCCCGGCTCTGACAACTTTGTTCATCAATTTCTGGTAGCGGGTTTCGTGGTCTTTGAAGGCATCGTTATTGCGAAAATTGTGCGATTCATCAATAACTACCAGGTCAAAGTTTCCCCAGTTGATGCGATCAAGAGGAATGCCAAGTGAATAGCCTTTTTCCCTCTGCAGGTCAGTGTGGCAAAGAACAGTATAATTAAAGCGGTCTTTATCAAAGATATTGGTTACCAGATTCTTATTATAGTTCTGCCAGTTATCTACCAGCTTTTTGGGGCATAGCACCAATACTGATTTGTTGCGTAATTCATAATACTTGATGACTGCGAGTGCAGTAAAAGTTTTGCCCAATCCGACGCTGTCGGCAAGAATGCAGCCATTATAAGTCTCAAGCTTGTTGATAATGCCAAAAGCGGCATCTCTCTGAAAGTTGAAGAGCTTTTTCCATATCTGACTGTTCTGAAAACCGGTTTTGTCGTTTGGCAGAACATCTTCGTTGATGTCGCTCAAAAACTCAGCAAAAATATTATAGAGAATTACGAAATAGATGTAGTCTGGCGAGTTGTCATTGTAGACCGCCTCTATGTGTTCGCAGACTGCCTTAGTAATGTCTTCAACTTTCTTGTGGTCGTTCCAGATCTGTTCGAATAACTGAATATAAATGCCGGTCTGAGCAGGGTGATCAATTCTGGTAACAAAATTAGAAACGGCATTGCCCTTCTGGTAACCAAGATCAACGGCGGTAAAACCGTTTAGTGGCATATAGACGTTTTCCCCTTCAGGATTTTTGCTGCAGGCGAATTGCTGCATCGGTGCGTTCGAGCTGTTTGATTTGAAACTGCCCTTTTTCCTGATCCAGGCGGCACATTCGCGGGCAATGGCTTTTTGTGTAAGCTCGTTCTTCAGACGAATCTCGAATTCACTGCCAAAAAGGCTATTCTCGCGCTGCAACTTGGGAATATAGAATTCGCGCTTTTCTTTTTTGAGGTTGTCGGCAACCTGGTTGGCAACAAAGGTAGGTGAGGTAAAGATGAACTGCAGGGAGTCTATCTTTTCCAGCTCTTTTTTCAGAGCTTCAAAAGCATAGATTGAGAAACACGAGGCTGCAATTTTGAGCCTGGTTGATTCTTTTAGAGTGCTTTTAAGACTATCCCCGAAGAGATTGTTGATATTGTCAATTATTTCCATGGCTCTTTAAGCGCCAGTTGCAGCTGGCAAATTCAATTATTCAGCCAATCCTCGACTGTTTATCGGTGCGCAATCTGATTTCACAGGCCATTTTATGCCAATACGGTTCAATAGTCAAAAACTCTGTTCACAGAAGTCTATTGTGCTGGCCGGAAAGCAAAATCTAAAGCTGGTCGTCACCGATACAGCTTCCTGTGAGCTCATAAAAATGATTGTCGGCCAATTGACTTTAAGGCCCTGGTGATTTTCGGAATTTAACCGGTGACCAGATGGTGTTGAGTTTGCTGTTTTTGCTGGCAGGTTATGGTTTAATATGGTAAAATGCAGATCAATAAAGAGTTGTGGCGGCCGCAAATGTTAGAAAACCGGTTGTCGTGGAGACAAAATAGAGACTTGCTTTCTAGGTATTCTCTTGAAAGTCTTTATGAGATTGAGTTGTTCGATAGCGACCCTTGCTAGTGTACTCAACAAAAAACCCGCTCTCAGAGCGGGTTTTTTGTTGCCCAGATTCGGTGAAGCTCGACGGTTTTTACTCAAAATTGTCGTTTTTGGGGACAAAATAGTGACAAAACCCTATAATGAACAAA
>JAKQQP010000600.1 GCA_029564115.1 Candidatus Rifleibacteriota bacterium
GTTCGAGTGAAGTTCAAGACAGTAAGGGCCAAGACCGATTTTATCAAGGCGATTGTAAACAACATTTAGAGCGGCTGCCTTCTCAGAGACGAACAGCACCGATTTGCCGACTGCAATAGAGTGGGCGATAATGTTGGTGATCGTTTGTGATTTTCCTGTTCCGGGCGGGCCGTGCAGAACAAAGCTGCGCCCGGCCGCTGCGGCGTGAACTGCGACCAGTTGTGAACTGTCGGCACTTAACGGGCAGAATGTGCGGTCAGCAGGATAATCCTGGTCGAGGCGTCGAGCGGGTGAAAGCCAGCTCCTTCAAGAGTTGAAAGCGAGGCGTCATTGACAAACACTTCGTCTTCGTAAACCAGACCCTTGCAATAGATCTGCAGATGTTCGTCGTCGGGCTGCAGGCGCCAGTCGGCAATCAGTTCCTCTTCAACAAAGCTTTCTTCGGCGATGCGCTCGCTCTGCCTCAGCATGAAAAACGAAATAAAACCGGTCAAAGCCAGAACAAGGCCGATAAAAGCAGAAGCCATCGCCCAGTCAGCGTCTGTTCCGGTTAAGAGTGGAATAAGGCCGGCAATGCCGATAAAACCAAGTATGAGACCAACCATCGAACCCTGGGAATGTTTTCCTGCCATGCTTTTACCCCTGTTTCCTCAAAAAAATCATGCATCTCTGTTCAAAAAAGTCAAAAGCCGCTGTCTGCAATATAACCAGACTGGCAATATGTTCGCAACAGAAAACGGATCTGCTGCAGCACGGACCATTTTTGCACCTTCAGATTCGAGATAGTATAATCGGTAAAACTCCCTGAAATTCGACTATATCTGAACAAAACGCACCAGGATTTACAATGAAGAATGATGAAATACTGAATTTGGCATTAGAGCACGGTCTTCGCTTAAAAGACGATGTAATAAGCTTGAATGAGATGGGAATCGACTTCAGGGTTGCCTTTGCCTGTGATCTGCATGACCAGAAATGGGTGTTAAGAATTCCCCGCCGTGAAGATCTTGCAGACCAGATTCGGCATGAAAGCAAAATACTGAATCTGGTAAAA
>JAKQQP010000613.1 GCA_029564115.1 Candidatus Rifleibacteriota bacterium
CTTGAGTACATCGAATTCTTTGCCGAAGCGGCCAACTCTTTTCTGCTTGTAAAAGATCGGGCCCGGCGAATCTAACCTGACAAGAACTGCAGTGGTGATCATCACCGGCATACTTATGAGCAGAGCGAAAACCGAAAAGAAGATGTCAAAAGTTCTTTTTACAAAGCGTTCCAGTGAGGTCAGAGGTTTCGAGGTAATTGTTATCAGAGGAAAATCTTCAAGGCTTTGCAGTCCCACCGTGCCAGCAGCCTTGCGCGGGTCGATCGAGATGCGCACTCTGAATTCGTGTGGCTCTTCTTTGCGGTTGTAGTAAATCTGCGCCCAGAAACTATCAAGATTCAAATTCGGATCGGTGACAAATATTTCGTGAGCATGACGAAAAACCACTTCAGAAGCCAGGTCAGACAGCTGGTCAGAGGTCATGGTGTGAACGATTTTGAATCTGACGCCGCCACGACGATGAAAGTGCTTGATAATTCGCCGGCCTTCTGATTGATCGCCGATAATAACAGACCGAAGCAATCTTGGGTGAGGTTTGAATAAAGATGTAATGAATACTCGCAGAATAAAGGCTGTGAAGATGCTTAAGCCGGTTGCCAGCAGAAAAATCGGCCTTGGAAAAGTATAGGCATAATAAGCCACGGCGCGCGAAAAGAACGCAAGCAGATTGAAGCCGATAAACGAAGCGATCAGGGCACTTGAAGTGTGCGAAAAAATGTCTGACGCCGCTGTCAGCTTTCTGATATTGAAAATGCCTGACAACAGACCAAAGCTGACATAAAGCGCAAACAGTATCCAGCGCACGTGCAGGTATGAATCGAGATAAATCTGGATTTGCGGGTCTGAACGCAACCACAGGGTAAATGTAAGAGAGAACACCTGATTGAGCAACAGAGCATCAAACAGTAGCAGAAAAAGCGAAACCAGGATTTCTGCTCCCTGAGGCAGCCTCAGGCCCTGCCATCTTTTGCGGCTTCTGGTTCCGGCCATGACTTATTTTATATTGCCGAGCAGTGTGTAGAGTCTGGCGATGTGGATCTTTTCCTGACGGATCAATTCTTCAACCAGCCCTTTGTTCGGGTCAGAGGGGCCAAGAATACTGAGAATCTCCTGGAAAAACAGAACGGTATCTTTTTCGAAACCGATTGCGTGATAAATCGCCTGTTCATCAGTGTTGATTTCATTCGCAATCTCAGCGTGTGAGCGCAGATTGGGAAAAACCCGGCCATCGAACAGGGCG
>JAKQQP010000406.1 GCA_029564115.1 Candidatus Rifleibacteriota bacterium
CATCGATCAGACCGATCAATGTTAAGCGACAGGCCAGGCCGCTGAGGTTATCAGACTTAGCGTGAGCTGCCGAAAGCTGATCGGGGCGAGCACGATATCGTCACGGTTACACGTGAAACATTAAAGCAACTTGCATGCCAGAGTTGCCGGCGATAAACGCGAATATTGATCAAAACGGCTTTGACGCTATTTTTTCAGCCCACAACAGTTCGTGAAACCATACGGCTGTATCTGGTTCTGCAAAATTTTAAACGCCAGGCACCGCGTCATTTTTGCCGCAGCTGCGACAACCATTTACCGTTAATCTAATCAGCCACCGAGACCGCACAGGATTGTTTCAGCGTTGCGGAAGGCGGTGTAGGCATCTTTATCGAGGGGAAAATCCCAGGTACCTGAGCGATGAATCATCTGCCCGCCGAACCCGGATTTAAAATTATACAGGCCGTAAAACGGGTGATCGGGGGCGACGCCGGGCGAGACACCGCCCATGTCGTATTCGGTGCAGCCACGGGCTCTGGCCTGCCTTATGGCTTCCCAGTGAACGGCGTATGAGGCCATATAATTGCGTTTGTTGTTGGCGGAGGCGCCGAACAGAAACAGGGCGGTGTTTTCTGAAATGACCATAATGACACCGGCGAGCAGATCGCTGTTGTGGCTTGCGAGCAGAAATACCACTTCGGTGTTCTGATTATTCTGCTCTATTACCGAGAAAAGGGCATGAAAATGCTCGTAATCACAGACAAGAAATCTGTTGCGACCGGCAGTCTGCAGGTAGAGTTCGTAAAATGCCGGCAAATGCTCGATACTGGCCTGAAAGGTCCGCACGCCTTTGCGTTCGGCGAGCCCGATGTTGTATCTGGTTTTCGGTTTCATGCGCGCCAGAATTGTCTTCTCGTCTGGGGCGATATCGACGATCATGCATGAAGCGACCGTCATGTCATTGACCGACTTGATAAAGTTGTATGAAGAGGTGCCGAAATTCATGCGCATTTCCTGAATTCGGGCTTCAGGAATCGTCGGATGCAGAAAATCATCACCGGCAAAAGGCGACAGCCACGGCAGATCAAAACGGATAAAGGCGGTTTTCGCGTCAAGGTGCGGAATCAGTTTTTCGGCAAGCTCTTCGAGATAGATTCCGTAATTTTCGGGTGGTGGTGCGTATTCCGGGCCCTGTGGTATGTATGCAGCAATGCGGTTGCCGGCAAAAGGCTGATTCAGCAGCAGAACATCGCTTCTGCCGCCAGCATGGCTAATGTCGAAGGCTCTCGGCTCCCAGCCGATACGCGCCTTGACCTGCCCCCAGAATGTCGTCTGAAAGAGAATACTGGTAGGGAAAAGGTCTTTCAATGCCTTGGGTGCCAGTTTGATTGTCACTACTGCTGCTCCGCGTGGTAGCAGGGCGGCCGCAGAAAGTTGCCAGCCCCGGCGCGCATTTTTCCCTCAGAGGCTTGAGAAAAGCGCGACAAAACCAGGGCTTTTAAACCTGCCAGCCAGCTCTGCTGTTAATGTTGTCTTCAATCGGTCTTTTTTAATTTAGACCATTGTAACACATCTTCACAAATCCGGCAGCCTTAAAACATTGTAAAACCGGCAGGGGTACCATTGACGCTTTTTTAAAGTGTTCTTATAATCAGGATTATGAAAAATCTGATTATTGCCTGCCTTTTAATCATCAGTGTTCTGACAGCCGGCTGCGGTGGCGGCGGTGGC
>JAKQQP010000416.1 GCA_029564115.1 Candidatus Rifleibacteriota bacterium
CCGGCGAGAAGGCAGTAGTCGCCGACCGGGCCGGTAACTTTTCGATCGATCTTGGTGAAATCAGTCGCTCTGATGTTACGCTTTTTGCGGCGGCAGAAGGGTTCAGGCCCTGCGAAATGAAAAAAGATCTCAGACTGAGCCCGAATGTGGTGTTTCGTCTTAAGCCTGAGAAACCACGTTCAGCATTCTGAGAAAGCTCTAGCGATTCTGGCTGTAGTCGGTCAATGCCCAGCAATCATTGGGCTCTTTGCTTATCAGGCCCTGTTTTTCGAGCGCCGAGAGCAGCGCCATGATTTTTTCCGGCGGTGAGCCGAGAACTTTTTCCAGCTGGTTCTGACTGCAGGGGTGGCGCAGCAGCAGTTTCAGCACATCAGACGAAGCGGCGGGCCTGCTCCAGCTGCTCTCTTTGGGCGGAACCAGACTGTGTTCAAAAGCGGTCGAAACGGGAACTTTAAGCTGCAGCAGATCCCTGAATCGGTTGAGACGGCTATGGTCGGCTGTTTTGATTTCGCTGGCGAGCGGCACCCGAACCGCAGTGTTCAGATACACAGATTCAAGCTTTTCAATACTGTTGAGATACTCGCTCAATGCCAGGATTTCAGATTCTGAGTCGTTGATTCCGGGGCAGACAAATATTTCTATCTCGACTTTGCCTGAAAAGGCCGCCGTAAAAAGGCGCAGCCCATCGAGAATCGCGGGCAGCAGCAGATCGCTGGTTGGCCGGTGAATTTTTCTGAAAGTTTCGGGGTTGACCGAAGTCAGAGTCGGCAGCAGTCGGTCAGCCAGCAGCAATTCGTTGCGGACCTCTGGAAGGTGCAGAAGTGATGAATTGGTGATAACACAGGTCGGCGCGTTTCCTAGCTTTTTTATTTCGGCAAGAATGTAACCCAGACCCGAATGCAGAGTTGGTTCGCCGGTGCCGGAAATCGTTATCCAGTCTGGTCTGGCAATTTCGTTCAGTGTTTCGCGCAGTTCTGCGAGAACCACGTCAGGATTGCAGAATTCATGCCGTTCAGAGGTGTGAAAGGTGGTTTTCGAAAGC
>JAKQQP010000419.1 GCA_029564115.1 Candidatus Rifleibacteriota bacterium
TTCAGAGGCTTAACCACATGGTTTTTGATGATGAAATGAACCAGCAGAATACATACAACGAACATGACCGCAAAAAGAGTGAAATTCAAACGTGTTTTGTCGTCGAGATAGATGCAGATATCCTGCAGCTGAGACAGAAGCTCGTGGGAAGTCGCCGCTTCAAGCTTTTCGAGTCTTTCCTGGATCGCAGTTTTGCGAGTGGCGAGAGCCGCCGCCTGTTTGATCAGGGCTTCATTGTTTTCGCCCTCAGCCATCTGCGTGTAGGCATCAGCTGCATCTTCGACATAGCTGCCCATTTCTGCCGACAAATCTTTAAGACCGGCAAAATCTGCAGTCTGGGTGTCAACGAGCGTCAGAATTTTTTCGAGATCGGCGGCACAGGCCTTGCTTATCTCCTTTGCCTCATCAATTTTTCCGGTGTCACCCATCAAAACCGAATCATTGAAAAGCTTGACGTAATTCTGAAAACCATTGAGCACTTTCTGGCTGAGCTTTGAAGCCGGAAATCTGGCGTCGGCGGTCACGGTCATCTGCCTGAAGATCATTTTGCTGCACGAATGAAAGGTGACCATAGAGGCAATGTAGCCAATGAGGATCATGAGAACCCCAAGCCAGATCTTGGTTTTAATCGATTTGCTGTTCATTTCCACCCCCAGGCCAGGCAGAAGCCTGGCCCACAACCAGAGCGGCAGTTATTTGACTGCAAGAATTTTCACGCCTTCATGCGCGGTTGCCGGAGAGATGTAACCGACAGCTCCGGGATTGGCGGCAACGAATTTTACCACTTCTTCTTCTGAAGAAACTGATTTTGGCGGAATGCCCTGACCAGTGAAAACAGCCTGTTTCCAGAAGGTGGAAAACTGCGAACCGTTCTTTTTGACGTAGAGCTTGAGAAAAGCTTCGTGGGCAGCACCAGATTCAAGAGTCACCGGCACAGCTTTCTGGCCGCCATCCCACGAGTTTTTCTTGCCAAGAAAGATGCTTCCGAGATCTTTGGCGGAGATA
>JAKQQP010000423.1 GCA_029564115.1 Candidatus Rifleibacteriota bacterium
TGGTGGTTCCATGGCAACCATGGAAAGAACCTGCAGCAGGTGATTCTGCACCACGTCGCGCAGTATGCCCGCCTGGTCAAAGTAGCCGGCCCGGCCGCCAATGCCGATTTCTTCAGAAAACGAGATTTGAACATTGCTGATGAAGCGGTGGTTCCAGACCGGCTCGAAAAACAGATTGGCGAAACGCATATACAAAATATTCTGTACCGCCTCTTTACCGAGATAATGATCGATGCGCAGAATCTGGTTTTCAGAAAAAGCTTCGAGCAACCTGGCATTCAGTTCGCGTGCGGTTGCCAGATTGCTGCCAAAAGGCTTTTCGACGAGAATGCGCTCAGGGCAGTTGTGATCGGTGCGGGCATCAGAAAAGGCTTTGACCAGCTCGATGAAGCTGTCCATACTGGCGGGCGGAACCGCGAGATAGAACAGTCTAGCCGGCGCCGCCATTGGTTCTTCAGCCATCAGCCGTCGTCTGAAATCCTGCGCTTCGTTTTTCAGACCAGGATTGGCCCGCAAATAGCGGATTCTTGGTCGCAGTCTTTCGAAGCCCGAGGCAAAGCGGGTGTCTTTTTTAAAATGGTCGGCCTCGCGGTTGACGAAACTGTCAAGAAAGGCCGCTGTCGTCATGTCAGTACGGCCGGTGACAAAAACATGAAAATCATGTGGCAGCAGGCCGGCATCATTGAGGCGGCACAGCGCCGGTATCAGCTTACGGCCGGCCAGGTCACCGGTTCCGCCAAAAATTACAATCGAAGCCGCACAGAAAGGCTTTCCGTTCATCGTATCGCTCCCGGTCTCAAATTTGCCCGCAAGGCGTTCTAATTATGTTTCATGGCGTCAGCTGCGGGTCTGATCTTTTATGAAAGCATCGATACTGCGGTCATAGGTCTTTTCGCCTTCGCTCGAAAAAAAACAGCCCGGAATCTGCTTCATTTTGCGGTGATAAGCGACACAGTCGCAGCATTTCTGACGTTTTGAACATGAATAGGTACAGGCGCACGGGTTCTTGTTCGAACAGTCGGCCATAATAACCCTCCAAAAACTTTTTCGTTTTATTCTCAGTTCTCTTAGAATCTCAAAATTCCACCACCGTTGCAACCATTTGCTTTTTCTGCAAAAAGTGCTTGCCAGAAACCTTATTTCTTATAGATTTTCAGGCTCAGGCAGGGAAAGTTTTTCTG
>JAKQQP010000425.1 GCA_029564115.1 Candidatus Rifleibacteriota bacterium
CCGTAATAATCGAAAGGCTTGAGATCGAAAAGAAGCGGTTGCATGCTTGCAGAATCGAAAGCAAAGACAATGACGTCAGGCATCATTTCTTCGCCTTTGTGGCGAAGGCCTAAAGATTGAACAAGAAAGCGCCAGATAGAAGGCAATATCCAACCGGAATCTGGTAAAAACAATTCGTGACTTTCGGGCATTCCATGCTCTGACCTAACTCTTGAGCTTGCGAAAAACTCACTGGTATGATCGTCAGGATTACCGATAAACGGCTCGAAAAGCTGCAAATGACTCATGTCGGCAAGAAAAGCGCAAAGAAAAACTTGATCCTGGTCGGGTCGCAAAAGTTTGAGTTCGACTTATTTTGATGCCATTAAGATTATGGCGTGAGTTAGAGAAATACAGGTCTTCTATCTTCAGGGCTCCATGCTCGTTTTCTGATCTGACAGAGCTGTTTCTGGAGAACCAGACGCCGAAGTCGCGCCATCTAAAGGGCAGAACCATTTTTAAAATGTTCATATCTACCCTCCCCCGATTTCATTGTAACCTTTTTTGCCTGAACCCGCAAAAAACCTGATAGTTTGCAGCAGGTCGAGGTTGCAGAGCTGTACCTTGAAACATGATTTTCTTTGCCTAAGATTGGTCGGCCTGTAGTAAAATATCCCCAGTCAAATGTGGAGGTAAGCTGTGAAAAAATTCGCCCGACTGGTTCTGCTTTTTGCCCTGTTATTGTCAACTGCCGTTCTGACTGCCACAGAACCGGTTTTGCGCACAGAAACCATTGCCGCTGTCCATATCGACGCTGCAAAAATTTTCAATTTCTATGCCCTGCAGGCAAAGGAAATGGTTAAACCCGAAAACGCCGATAAGCTGGCCGAACTCGAAAAGCAGTTCAAAGGCTTCGCCCGCATCGACACGAAGCTTTCTGATTTTTTCAAAAAAATCGATGACTTTGCCGGAAAAGAATTATTTCTGCCTGACGGTCAGCTCAGCTTTTCAATCGACAGTTCTCTGAGGCCAAACCTTTCATTCAAGGCTAAAATCAAACCACTCGCGTTTCTTGAATTCGTCGAAAGCTTTACCGGCACTATTACCCCCCACCCCACAAAACGCGGGCAGGAACTGGTTGAATTCAC
>JAKQQP010000011.1 GCA_029564115.1 Candidatus Rifleibacteriota bacterium
AAGCACAAGGCAGGCGAAGTCGAACTTTCTGCCGAAGAGGCCAAACTGCTGACCGGTCAGGCATCGGTTATCAGCCCGTCGCAATATAAAGCGGCGCTGGTCGAAAAATATGTTTACGAGCTTAAAGCTGGTAACACCAGATGGGACGACGTCGAACGAAAGATGCCGGCTATTCTCGCCCGGGCCGAAAGAGAAATGCTGGCACAGTATAACAACAACTGGGGCAGCGTTCTGATTTCAGAGGCTTACGCAAATGGGCTGGCAAAGTATAAATATAACCCGGAAGGTTATGTAAACTTCAGCGCCGAAATGAAAAAAATCGCCAGCAATATACCTACAATGCTGAAAAATAATATCCTCGGCGAATACACCCGCGAAGTGAACAAGGCAATTACCAGCAACGTCATACCGAAAAACACTTCGGGTCTCGACAGCTATCTGAGCAAGTTCGGCGAAACGGCCATAAATGAAGCCACCGGCAAAGTAATCAATACTGTCTACGATGCCTCGAGCGAAAAGCTTGTTTCCAGCTTTTTCCGCTGATTTTCTGCCCTGCTGATTCGTCAGGCCAGAAAAGGCAAGACTCTGGCAGAATTCGCCAGAGCCATGAATACCAGCTGGCCGGTTGCGCAGAAGCTTGAGAATCCGAAGCATTATCCGACTCTCAGGCAGCTCGAAAAAGCCATCAACGCCCTCGGAAAGCGACTTGTTCTGACGGTAGCCGATTGACGCCCTCAGCCGTTTACCTCGCCTGAGTTGAATTACCTTACACGTTTTTTGAGAGCAAGCTGGGCAATGAAATACGTATAGCCCATGTGTGGAACCAGATAATCTGCGAAGCTTATGGCAAACCGCACTTACTGTTTAAACGAAAGGAACAATGAGATGAGAGGAATTCTTGTAATATTTTTGGTGTCGGTGATGGTTACAGGTATTGGTTGCATCGTGCTTGGGCAGACAAAATTCGAAGAGCTGTACGACAGATATAATCTAAAGCATAAAAAAATGGCCGATTTTCTTTCTGAACCGAATGGAGAATTTTTACAAGAATACAAAGATTTGTATTCTTCATTATCTTATGCCCCCGAGCTGGCAAAATATTTTGCGCAGGATGAAAGACTGTGTACTGCCTTTTTGGAAGTGACTGGAATACGCAAAGAAATTCAATACAGAAAGAGGGGGTATCCTTTTGACAGCAGATCTCACTTTCTGGGCTTATGGAATCTTGGGCAAAAAGGGCTTGATGATCGTTTAGAGAGCTACCTGAAGGCATTGAGCAATAACAACTCTGAAGAAGCAATAATACTGGAAAACATCAATTGTCTTGGATTTGCGGTGTTGCCAAGATGTTTTCTGAGGATCAAAACTGGCGAACGCCGCTTAATACTTCCGATCATTCAACT
>JAKQQP010000462.1 GCA_029564115.1 Candidatus Rifleibacteriota bacterium
CGATGGCGTTGAAGCCGCGCATGCCGGCGGCGTCCATGGCCTCGCGGGCAGTTTCGGCGTTGATGGTCATCAGTTCGATGCTGCCATCAGAGCGTTGAGCTTTAACCTTGAATCTTTTCATCGAAATACCTCATGGTTCGCTGGTTTGACTGGCATTCAGCGGTGGCGATGACATCAGCTCGAAACTGACCTGCCCCCTGTTGCCGCCTTTGAGAATACGCAGAGCTTCTTCGAGATTTTTGCTGACCGGTTGCGCCGAAGTCAGATTATGCGTCATGCCGATGGTATCTTTTACCACCACCTGACCGTCTTCGCTCGAAACTATTGCAACGCCACCCATTTCGGGCGTGTGGGTTTCATCAACGATGAATACACGGTTGTTCTCGCGCACCAGATATCGCCGTTTCCCATCGACCTGAAACTCGCCGAGCAGGGTGACCATTTTGGGCTCAGGGATATCAGGCGTGATATCTGGTTCGACGATCAATGGCCCGGAGGCGGGGAGTTCCCAGACCAGGCGGTCGGTCATGCTTGCGGGGAGTTGTATGCTGATGTCGGGTTGGCTGGCCGGCTCTGGCAGAGCGCTGACTCTCTGGTAAAACTGTTCGGCCATCTGATTCAAAAAAAGTATCTGCTCATCTATTCCCGTAGAGTCGGCGGGAATGCTGACGCTCGAGCCGGGTGCCGCTGCCGGTTGGGGCTGAGTGTCCTGTATTGCCGGTTGCGCCGGTCTGGGAGGAGCTGTCGGCCGACTTCGCCCTCTGACGATCAGGTTGGCGATGATCAACACCGCGAAGATGGTGACACCAATTATGGCACGTTTATTGTTATTTTCTTCAGCCATCTATGGCAAACCTCACCTGACAATTGAGGCGCAGCTGTGCTTCGTGATTCGAGTCGTCGAGAGTCACGAATTCAAGCATTTCAAGGCGAATACCGGCCGGGTGTGTTTCGAGGGCGTGCAGAAGCTGCCGCACCTGCGGGTATTTGCCTGAAAAAGTGATTTCGAATGATTGCTCGATAAAGTTTTCGATGGTTTCTTTAGGCTTATAGCCGAGATGGTCGAGCTTGACGCCGGTTGAAGCGACCATTTTCGGCAGGGCATCGACAAAGCCCGGCAGATCGTTCTCGCTCATTCGCGAAAATGAAGACATGGCGATTTTGCTGTTTTTATCGGCGATGTTGCTCGAAATGACCTCAACTCTTTCTTTGAAGGCATTTATAAAGGCGTTCATGCGGTTTTCCAGTTCGTTGCTGTCAGAAAGCTGCATTTTCAAAGAGGTCAGGCGCTTTTTTTCGCTGGTGTAATTAGGGTATTTGATCATGATCAAAACAGCCAGAAACAGCACTGCTACCCATGAAGCAATGAAAAGAACAGTGACTTTCTCGCGTTTGTCAATCTGCATCGTTGTACCTGAATTCAAACTCGATACTGAAACCGCTGCGCCCCTGATACCTGACTTCTCCTTTCGGGTTGAAGCTGAGGTTTTCGAAGGCTGGCGTCTCTGAAAGTTTTAAAAAGAAAGCGTTGGCATCATCAGAATTCAAAAGGGCGACACGAAACTTGAAGAAGCGGTCTTCTGCCGCAAATACCGGTTTCTGGGTGAAGGGGTTTTCGATTGCGGTAATGATGGCACCTTCGGGCAGAAGAGCGTCGAGTTTGTTGAACAGTTTGGTCCAGATGCTGAAGCCACCGCCAATTGCCAGGTTGTGCGCCTGTATA
>JAKQQP010000463.1 GCA_029564115.1 Candidatus Rifleibacteriota bacterium
ATCTATCATAGTTTTTCCGCCATTCAGAATCGCGTTGTCTCTAAAAAGAGAAACTTTTCATTTCAGAGGGGATAATAACAAACCTGCCTGCACCGGTCAAGAACAGTGAGATTTGGCGACTGAACCTTTGTCGCATTTAACCTGATGGATTGCCCAGCTGTGCGTCATTTTCATGAACGCACTTAATTATGGCAGATGCGGTGTTCTAATATATTGTCCGTGATAATTTTGCCCATGCTGTCCGGGGTGCGTTTCCTGCATCAGGGTTTGGGCTTTTTTTTGCTGCCTTTTGTGAGTATTTCTACCTGTTTGAAGGCTTCCTGGTATTGTGGGTTGTCTGGTTCGAGTGAAATGGCCATGCGAAAACTCTCGCGGGCCGCCTGATAATTCTTTTTTTCAAATTCGCCTTTACCCATCATGAAAAAGGCTTTGCCCGCCCGCTGCTGTTTAGAATCTTTCTGCGTCGCCGCTGCTTTGCCAGAATTATTGCCGCCTGCCTTTAAGAACGCTGAACTCCTGTCGCCGAAAAGATATTGAGCGGCCAGAAATCCGGCGAGAAAAACTGTGGCGATCGCTATGCCAAAAACCGAGGCCGACGAGAGCGAAAGCGACCTGAATAAAGCGGCGCCTGTCGAAATCTGCTCTTCCTGGTGGTTGATAAGTTTTATCTGCGTGCTGCCGGAAACTTTTTGAGGGTTCGGCAGAGGCTGTAACTGGGACTGGGACTGGGATTGGGATTGGGACTGAGATTTGGAACTTGGCTCAGGTTTTGCTTTTGCTGTAGAGCTGTTCGCTATTGGCACGACTTTCGCTATCTGCGGCTGGGTTTTCGGGGTTGGGGCTGATGTTGGCTGGAGGGCGTCAGGTGTCGGCTGCACGTCATCGTCAGACTTGCCGGTGGCTACGAAAAGTTCGGCGCTGAGTTCCATTTCGATAAGCTGAACCAGCTGCCGGTATTTTCTTCTTTCCGGGTCGTTTTCAGGCTCTTCGTCGTTGATAAAGAGCTGATAGCCAAGCGCTTCCACGATTTCTTCAGCGAGCTGCGTCAATTTTTCCGGATCTGGCGATGCCATCTGGGGAACCCTCTCAATAGATATTTTATTCGCGTACACAATTATACATTACTTCGTTCTATACAGGCAATCACCATGGAAGCGAAAATATACCACTTGTTGATTTTTTTTCGATAGATATAAGGCCGTCGTATTGCGTGTGGACGACACAATGAAGCGCCAGAGGTGACACGAACGTATGCCAATTTCAGGCGAATCGCAATTATAATCAGCGATATGGGGTCAGTGTCCAGGTGTGATTCCTGTTGCGCACTGGTTATACAGGTGTTATATATATTTGTAGAGAGATACCCCGATGTCTTTTTGTGGCGGTAAATATTGAGGAGCTTTTATGGAAAGTGAAAAGAACGGATCTTTGTGTGTGCATGTCGATAACGGCGATTACCCCGGTTTCAGCTTCACAAAGTTCCGACACTTTCGTCAGACCGGTAAAAAAGTAAAAGTGCACCGTAGATTTTACCTGACCGCTTTTGGCTTTATTTTGCTGCTACTCTGGGGAATGAGCCCGCTATTCGCCGCTTCTTTTAAAATGAAGACCAATGGTGATTTTACTGCGGCCGGTACGACTTTGAGCGATGTGCTTGCTGCTGATACTGATGGTGCTGCCGCTGACTTTTTGCGCCTGCGCAATACCAATCCCGGTGAAGATGGCTCTCCGGGGGCTAAGTTTGGAGGCCGTGGTGTCTGGGCTAAAAAACGCGAGATTGCAGTGACTATCCCCAACGATTTTAGTCACACTGGCGCCAATATTGGAAAAATCAGACGTTATGGCGAAAAATGTACCTTCGTAATAGACGTTATAGGCAACGCCAAAGATGATTGGTCAGATTTGCGCCTGACCAACGCGAATGGGGTGCAGATACCTTTTCGTCTTATTGATTACGAAAGGCCGGTAGACAACCAGAATACACCGGTGCGCCTGTTGTTTGAGGCTGATGCCAACCCGGCACCCGCCGCAGACAATAGTTATTGGCTTTATTACGCCAATCCTGACGCAACCAGCGTCGAAAATCTGAGTTTAAGTCAATTTTATATTCTGAATCATGATTTTGAAGATGGTCTCAACAACTGGACCCTCTCGCCAAACGGCACGGGCACAGGCATTACTTCGGCTGATGGCTTCGCCGCTCTGGCGGCTAATCCGCATGCGACATATCCTACTCTGGCTCTAGAGGGCGGTGTCTCTGTAATTCCATCCGGCTATTCTGGTTTCAAAAGTAACGCCTGTTTGTCAATGGGTTTTCCCGAAAATGTGCCTACCGGCGACTATGTGGCAGGCTCCTGGCGGGCATACCAGCAGACTATTACCGTGCCTTCCACCGGCACGCAGGTTTTGACAGCGCAGCGACGTTTCAATTCAGCTTCGTTCAACACCGGCTGGTCGACTTTGATGTTTATCAAAGCCGGCGCTGCCGGTCGTGACCGGCGCTATTATGTTGCTGCCGGCATGTCAGACTGGATGGAATCAACAGTTGACTTTACTACCAATACACCTACCAGAGCGGCAATTGTCGGTCTGGGTATGCATACACTTTCTGTGGGAGGTCAACCCACGATTCGCGAGCGCCGTAGCCAGGTCGACTGGGTCGAAATAAAGCCGAAATACCCGCTATCACTGGCTTTGAGCGGGGAAATGGCGGCTGGCTATATGACTGCCGGCAGCTATATTTCAAAGATTTTCGACACCGGGGTAGCCAACCCGATTTATGATTCATTGGCCTGGTCAGCTAACACGACAGCGCCCGGAACCTCGGTTTCCTTTCAGGTGCGCACCGCAGCAACCGCTGCCGGCATCAGTTCAGCTGTCTGGAGTGCCCCGATCACCATTAATGGCAGCAGTATAAGTAATTCCGGTCGCTACATTCAGGTGCAGGCAAATCTAAACACTGCTGACACGGCGGTTTCGCCGATTCTCAGCGAAATTGAAATTTTTTATACCATGCCGGTAGCCAGCTTTAAAGTAACGGCGCCAGCTACGGTTGCTGCCGGCGAATACTTCGACTTCAGCGTAACCGCAGTTGACGGAAGTAATGCCACCGTTACGT
>JAKQQP010000465.1 GCA_029564115.1 Candidatus Rifleibacteriota bacterium
CGATGGCGTTACAACACACAGAGTAAGCATCAACTCGATTCGCGGCGATTATAAAGAGGGCAAAGAAAACAAAAATAAACTGCGCCTCTGGGAAAAATCAGACTTTATACCGCGACCAGATGATATTTTTCAGGAACGGCTTTATTGCGTGCAATGGATGCAGAAAAAAGACCCTGAAAGCTCAAGATATAATTATGAATTTCGCTCGGTAACGGCTGATGATCTTGCAAGAGAACAGAAAGTCATCGATTATGTCGGCGCTCATCTTGCCGAATGGCAGGAAAAGGGATATGTGCCGGATATGGTGATTGAGGCTGGGGACAAAACTGACGAGCCAATTAGAACTAGAGGCTGGACACACTGGCATCATTTGTTCAACCCAAGACAGCTTTTGATTCTTGCGTTGATTAACGGTTTCGATATCCCAGAACTAAAGTTTCTTTCTGTAGGTATCGCAGATATCAACAGCAAGCTTTGCAGGTGGAATAACAGTGCCAGCAAGGGCGCTGGAGGAAATACCTCGAACACTTTTGACAACCAGGCCCTTAACACCCTATACAACTACGGCTGTAGAAGCTCTTCCAACATATTGGGATATCTAAGCCCTTCTTACAAATCTTTTGACATAAGCGTGAATACCCAAGTAAAGACTCATCCAGCCCAGGCTCTCGAATGTGAAAACGATTTTTTTGTTACCGACCCCCCTTATGGCGATGCAGTTAAATACGAAGAAATCTCAGAGTTTTTTATTGCCTGGCTGCGCAAGAACCCACCAGAAGAGTTCGCTCACTGGACATGGGACAGCCGCCGATCACTGGCGATAAAAGGCGAAGATGAAGGCTTTCGCCGGGGCATGATTGCCGCCTATCGCCGTATGGCCGAAAAGATGCCTGATAACGGCATTCAGGTGCTGATGTTTACCCACCAGAGCGGTTCGATCTGGGCAGACATGGCGAACATTATCTGGGCGAGTGGCCTGCAGGTAACCGCTGCCTGGTATATTGTTACAGAAGTTGACTCCGCTCGCAAAAGTGGCGCATACGTAACCGGCACCAACATACTGATTCTGCGCAAACGCCACCAGCAGCTCGAAACCTTTCGCGACGACCTCGGTTGGGAGATCGAAGAAGAAGTTAAAAAACAGGTCGAAATGCTGACCGGGTTAGACAGGTCGGTTCGCAATCAGGGTTCTGAGGGCATATATAACGATGCCGACCTGCACATGGCAGGTTACGCGGCGGCGCTGCGTGTGTTGACCGCCTATGCCAGAATTGACGGCAAAGATATGATGGTCGAAGCCGAAGCGCCACGTGTCTCCGGCAGCAAAACTTTCGTCGATGAACTGATTGAATTTGCCGTTCAGACCGCCGTTAAATTTCTCGTGCCGATTGGCTTCGAAAGCGCCGAATGGCAAAGAATGGCAGCGGTCGAACGCTTCTACCTCAAAATGGCCGAGATGGAGCACCAGGGCAACAAAACCCTCGATAACTACCAGAATTTCGCCAAAGCCTTCAAGGTTCGCCACTTTGATCAACTGATGAGCGACACCTCAAAAGCCAACTCAGCCCGCCTCAAACTCTCTACCGAGTTCAAAAGCTCTCTGATGTCTGGCGATTCAGAACTTGCCGGCACACCACTACGGGCACTGCTTTACGCCATGTTCGAAGTTGCCAAAGAAGTCGACACTGGCGATGTTCTGCTGCACCTCATGGAAAACTGCCCCAACTACCTCACTAACAAACCTCTGCTGGTAAAAATGGCCGGCTATCTCGCCGAAAAACGCGCCGCCCTGA
>JAKQQP010000502.1 GCA_029564115.1 Candidatus Rifleibacteriota bacterium
CTCAGACAAAACCGGATGCGACAGGAACAACACCGGCAATCAGACCCGCGGTGCCGCTTCCCTTGAATTCTATGATCTGGTCACTTCAGAATTTTTCAACGCGATCAACAACTTCCGCCATTCGCCGCGCAACTGGCATACCGGTTTGAGATACGCACCGGATTAAAGATACACGGCTCTCAAAAAACCCATCTTTACACTTCTTAACGATCGTTAAGACTACTTAATGCGATAAACCGGGCATTTCAGTCGAAATTTAGATCAGGGAGGTTAAATTGCCGACAAAATGGCAATACTTCGAGGAATCAATTTCGGCGAAAAGTGAATGCTCAGGAGGCATTTATGAGTGTAAGCGGTATTTCAGGGAACTCAGTCTGGACACAGATACAGCAGTTCAAGGCCGGGAAGGTGAATCTGCAGAAGTCAGATCTTGAAAAGATTCAGCAGCAGGCCGCCCAGGAACAGAGCCAGACCCAGTCAGGTCAGGCAGCGAACCCATTTGACACCCTGCTGGCAGCCTTCGATGAAATCGACCAGGATCAAAACGGTATCAGCATTGACGAGCTGAAAAGCTACGCCAGCGAAAACGGCATGACAGCAGGCGGACCTGGGCAGGGCGGCAGACCGGAAGGACCGCCCCCGGGGCCGCCTCCAGGCCCACCGCCATCGATGATGAGCGAACTCGGGCAGGCAAATGGTGCTGGCGGGTCACCGGAAAGCGTAAGCAAGGATGAACTGCTTGAAATCCAGTCGCAGATGGAAGCTGAAGGCATGGAGGTTCCGGAACAGCTTAGTCAGATGATTTCGAACTTCGATTCGCTCGACACCAACCAGGATGGCAAAGTATCGATCGATGAGATGATGGCTTCGCAGGAAAGTTCAAGCACTTCAGAAACAGACGTTGCTGATGGCAAAAAACTCGATCTGCTGAAACTGATCGAGCAGTATGCTCAGGAATATTCGGCAGAGACTTCTTCCGACAGCTCCTCCGATGTGAGTCAGGACATGGCGATACGCTTCATGCGGGCCATGAACGAGTATTCACGCTTTACTGCCAGCTCGGCTCAAAACATGAATTCATCACTGTTCGAAATTGATGCCTGATTAACTTTTCCGATTTTTCACACATTCCGAATTGCCCCGCCTTCATACGAAAGCGGGGATTTTTTATGTGTATAAACCGGTTTTGAGAGGTGCAAAAACAACCCGGCAGGGTCGGCGAAGTCTGAATAAAGAGTTGTGTAAGGCAAAAAATGAGGCTGCGCCACATATTCGACGCAGCCCCAGACTGAGGTTTGGTTGTTGTATTACGGTCTGGATTCGTTGCTTTATCTCCTGTTTTTCATGCCCGGGCGCGGGCCGCCTTTGCCCATGCCTTTACCCATACCTCTTTCGCCTTTCTGCGGTCTGGCGCTTTCCATGGCGGCTTTTTCAGTATCGCTCAGGGTGCCATCACCGTCGGTGTCGAATTTTTTCAGCACCTGGCTCTGCATTTC
>JAKQQP010000534.1 GCA_029564115.1 Candidatus Rifleibacteriota bacterium
ACCCGGTTTCCTGCAAATGCCACCGCAAGCTGCCCCACGCTTCGCTCAGGCGCATCTTCGGTTACATTTACTTCGGTTGATCGGGCTTTATAGGTTTTGTTGTCTCTGGTTCTGAAACTGCTGACCACCCGGTAACTGCCGAATGGAACGTTTTCGAGAACAAAGCTGCCGTCAGGAGCTGTTGTTGTGCGAATTTCAGGGTATTCCTGCAGCCAGACGACGGCATTTTCTACATTCACCAGGCCGCGCAGCCCCTCAGAAGCACGCAAACCCTCTTCAATGGTGCCTGATGCAATCGTTGAACCGACAATTCTGCCTGAACCTCTATCTGATTGCCCCGGCCAGATGTTGATACTGCTCGACCCTGTTGAACAGCCGGGCAGAAAAGTTACGATAAAAGCAGCCAGCAGCGAAAAAATGATTCCCCGTTTTATAAACATACCCTGTCTCTCCTGAAAATTTTAAAAGCGGCTGTCAATGCCCATTACAGGGCCGGAAAAAATGGTTTTTGTCGTCTGAACACCGTTTTTTCCGTGTATATACTGGTAATACCAGCCTAGAACTCCGAACCATTCAATCTCTGCCGGATTCTGCCGGTAGTCTCTGCCAAAAACCAGTGCCAGATCGATATCTGACAATCGGTTCAAAAAGCCGTCACGTTTCCAGCCTGAATATCTGACAGCACCTCTGCATGCGACAGTAGGCGTCAGCCTGCTGAAACCTCCCAGGCCAAGGTATGCCTGGGCTATCGTCTGATCGAGTTCGCCGGCCCGCAGGCCACGCGGCATAAAATAGTCAAGGCGTGTGAGCACACGATTGAATCTCGCCCCGAGCAAAAGTTCAAAGCTGCCGTCTTCGCCTTCTGACAGGCGATGTGTCAGGCCGGTGTCGACCTGCCGGGTTTCGACTTTTACAGATGTTCCGGCGGCATAACGCAGACGGTCGAAAAGTATCTGCCGCTGCAGACTGCCACTGTGCTCAAAGGCGAAATAATTGAAAAACAGCTGGTTATCCGGAGCAAATTGCCATGCGGCACCAAGCTTCAGTCGGTTCTGCATGGCAAAGCCGGCATCATTGCCAAGATCAAGATTCATACCCAGAGCTTCAACTCTGCCATCGATACCGTTGCGCCAGAGGCGTGCCGAAACTTCAACCGGGTTATACTGCTCATGCTCAGATGCGCCGGCGATGCTTGTGCCTGTTTTTTCAGCACCGGCAGGCTGCACGAGTGGAAGAGCTTCGGCAACCGTTTTTTTGGTCGGCACAGTCGGCACAGTCGACGCAGTCGCTTTTTTGCGCTCTGAATAAAGAATCTGAGAAGTTTCACCCGGCAGTGGTGGCGGCGGAACCACAACAACTTCTGCCTGTGAAACCTGCGCTGAAGACCGTGAACTGCCGACTGCTGCTGCAAAGCGGGCCGGTTTTAATGAAGGGCGCCCGCGCTTTGTTGCTATTGCATTGAAAATGCCCACCAGGCTTTCGTGTACCGACCCGGGGCGGTATGCGGCCATATATAAAGCATATTCCTCGAGCTTATTATCAGGGAAAGAAGCCATCAGGGTTTCACAGACGGTTTTTGCCTCTTCAGGGCGCCCCTGAAGCACTGAAGCCTGCATTATGCCGTAATAAGCCTGCGAAGTGTCGGCGGTGCCGCTCCTGATGATTTCGTCGAAGACTTTTTTCGCCCGCTCGAACTCATTTCTTTCGAGCAGAAAATCGCCCATAAAATACAGGGCGGTCAGCCTGCCGGTTTCGCCGGCGGATGATTCTGCAGCTTGACGAAACAGTCTGACCACCTGATCGACGCTGCCGGAATCGCGCTGACTCATTGCAACTTCAAGATAGTCCGCGGCCGGAACAGCAGCCACCTCGACCGATGCGCCCACAAACAGCCCACAAGCCAATATTACGGCTTTTAAAGAACACTTTGCCGTCATAATTCCCCTTTTGTGCAACTTCATGTTCTCTCAAATTTGAAGCTACTTTCGGCAAGCCGTTCCAATTTTTTAATCATCAATTTTTTTGCAAAGAATAACCGGGTAAAGATGCAAAAGTTCTTCAGAAGTTGGCGCCTGGCGAAAAATCAGGCAACTCTCACTCCTTGGCCTCAAGAAAAGACTTGATTTAACGCCGGCCGGCATGATAAAAATGCTTATAGCGCCGGAGTAGCTCAGGGGTAGAGCAACGCCCTCGTAATGCGTAGGTCGCGGGTTCGATTCCCGCCTTCGGCTGTGTAGAATAATTTAACAAGGTTTAATCAAAATACCTTCTGCCGCGAAAAGACAACAGCAGACGCATAATAAGCGCCTGCTGTTGTCTTGACTGCAAATTTGACCGGCGTATACTGAATAAGTTGCGGCCGTTGCATCTGAGCATGTCTAAAATGGTCGAACGATTCCGGGCAAGGAACGATAACGAATGACAAAACTGATACAAAACGGCAGCGAATACCTTGAACAAAAGATCTATCAGGTGCGAGGTCAAAAAGTCATGCTTGATTCTGACCTGGCTAAACTCTACGGGGTTGAGACAAAGGTATTGAATCAGGCGGTAAGCAGAAATAAAGAACGCTTTCCTGATGATTTTATGTTTACTCTGTCACTGGAAGAAGCCAAAGCCTTAAGGTCACAAATTGTGACCTTACCGACTGGCAGCCACTTTCGATACTCTCCGCGCCTTTTTACTGAGCACGGTATCTTGATGCTTTCAAGTGTTCTGAAAAGCCCGCGCGCCATTCAGGTCAATATTGAAATCATGCGGGCATTTGTTAGAATGCGAGCCGTTACCGCCATTCACGGAGAGCTGAGCAACAGGCTGACAGAGCTTGAAAAAACCGTTAAAACCCAGGGCAGAAGTATCGATTTTATTCTAGACCTGGTTGACCGGGAACTGAAAAAGAAGCGAATTGGTTTCAAGCCTGGCAAAGAAAAATAAGCCCTCGCGACCAGAGCGCCGGCCGGTCGTTTTTATTGTGGTAATTTTTTGTGGTAACAGCCAAAACCAGCATGAATTTTGAGATCACAAATTGTGACATCAAGTTTGCAAAGCGCTGCCGGCAAAGCAGCCTGTAAAAGTATCTAAG
>JAKQQP010000535.1 GCA_029564115.1 Candidatus Rifleibacteriota bacterium
AGATTTTCGAATTCACTCAGAAGCTTTGAATGCTGGCCGGAAATATCGACACCGGCTTCCTGCATCACTTTTATGGCATGCTGATTCATGCCGTGCTTAGCTACTCCGGCCGAAAAAGCTACAAATTGATCGCCCTTGAGATGGCGCAACCAGCCTTCAGCCATCTGGCTGCGGCATGAATTGCCGGTGCAGAGAAAAAGAACCCTTTTCTTCATAAGCATCGCCTTTCTGATTTGAAGCCGCAACTACTTAACATTGTACCCAGCCGTCTCAACAACAGTCGTTTTCGCCGCAACCACCATCCTGACATGAATCAGCAGTGGCATTTTCAGGGCAGGCAACAAAGCTGCAGACCTCATCAAGAGGCATGGCCAGGATTTTTTCAAGGCGGGTGCTGTCGGCGGCGATTTTTGCAGAATCGGCCAGCTCATCAACCAGCCACTCAGAAAGCCGGTGCTGCTGTTTCCAGGTTTTGCTTACCTGATAATACGCCCAGCGGCCAACCTTGCGCTGATCAATGATTCCGGCCTGATACATCAGAGCGAGATGTTTTGACGTGGTTGAGGCCGCAAGGCCAAGCAGCACCACGATCTGGCAGACACACAGTTCATGCTCATTCAGAGCCATAAAGATTCGCAGACGGCTCTCTTCTGCGAGAACCTTGAGGGTATTCAAAGTTTCTTTCAATTTATTCACCTCACTACGGTCGAAATATATCATATTTCGCCATGCAGCGAAATGAAAATCTGTTTTTTTGCGCTATTGACTTTGTAGCGGGGCTGAAGCAGAATCAGGGGGCGAAAAACCCGCTTTTTTGATGTTCTCAGGGCTTCGCTGAAATGCTGTTATTTTTTTCATTCTGCTGTGGCTGCCTGGTTCCGGCTCAGGAACGACTCGACAATGCACAAGATGCTGCTGATCATCAGAACTTTTCCGGCCTCGATTCTGAGGCTGTTTTCAGCGCAGGCGCTTCTTGGCATCGGCACCGGCGTGTTTTCGGTGCTGCTCAACCTCTATC
>JAKQQP010000119.1 GCA_029564115.1 Candidatus Rifleibacteriota bacterium
ATCGACGAATTGTAGAGCAGATAATTCATGAACGCGATGCCGCGCCCCTTGCCGCCAATCGCACCTTCGGCCAGTTTGCTGATATGATGCCGGTTTTCGCCGATGAACGACTTATCGAACGAAATGACCTTGCCGCGGGTCTTCATTCTGAAAACCCAGTTGCCCATATTGATCAGAAAGTCGCGCAGCGATTCGACCTCATCGAACTCGTTAACGTGAATGCGCGAAACGACCTTGGCAGTCTGCACTTCACCGCGCGCCAGCAGCCAGGTCGAGAAGTGGTTGCGGCTGGCATGGAACTCGATCGACTCGGCAGGTACGATGCGCAGACAGTTGCGAAAATCGGCCATGGTGCGCGCGCGCGTTATTTCCTGGCCCTGCGCATTTCTGAAAACGAAGTCACCAAAGCCGAGATTGCGGTAGAAAAATTTCGACAGCCTCTTGGAAAGAAACTGCGATTCTTTGTGCACGAACGAGGCACCGAGTCGGTTGGCAGCGCCCTCGATGTTCGCTTCCGAAGACTGCAGAAGAATCGGCAGATCAGGCTGCAGCTCTTTGAGTGCTTTGGCAAGCTTGAGACCGGCCTGATCGTCGAGAACCCCGTCTTTTTTGTATTTTACGTCAGAGATGACACAGAGCAGATAGTCTTTGAAATATTCAAACTGCTCCATCGCCTCTTCGTAGTTGGTGGCCAGAATGATTTTCGGGCGGCAGCGCATGCGCAGAACCTTTTTGGTTTCTTCCTGCAGCTCTTCTTCGACAAGCTTGGTCGTCTGGCGGATCAACTCAGAATAGAGATGCGGCAGATAACGCGAATAATAGCGCACCGAGTCTTCGACCAGCAGAATGATGCGGACCTGAGCTATCTGTGTGTCTTTGTCGGCGTTGAGGCGGTCTTCGATATATTTGATCATCGCCAGGAAGATTTCTGAGGCACCGTTCCAGACGAAGACGTTGTCATATTGTTCCCAGAGGTCGCTGCCGCTGTCGGCGGCTACCAGATCGGTATTATCGTTGAGAAGCAGAAGAATCGGCAGCTTCGGCCACTGTTTCTTGATCTTCGAGCCGGCATTGATCGTGTCGGTTTTGCGCAGGCGGCTGATCACCACGACGAGATCGAATTCTTTTTTCTGCAGCATTTCGAGAGCTTCGTCGGCAGAGGTAACGCTGGTAATGCGCGGAGCACTCGTCAGGTTCAGGTTGAAATATTCGCCGAAGATTTTTTCGGCCAGCAGGCCGTCCTGTTCGAGAGAGAAGGCATCGTATACGGTTGCGACCAGCAGTAGTTCGCGAACTTTGAAACGCATCAGATCATGGAAAATTTCGCTGTCTGATTTGTATTTTTTAAAGACCTGCATCAATTCTTCTTTTGGCATCGTGGCTCCGGGTATGTCTCGAAGATTTTGCAGAATTATATCAGAAAAAATAGCAGGCCGTGCCTCTTGCGGAATTTTTTTTATCTGTTAAAATAAATCAATAATTTAGCAAAGGGAGATAAAAAATGCTTAAGAGATTGACTACCATATTTGTTCTTCTGGCATTTGTTTTCAGCTTCAGCGCAGCTTTTGCCACCGAAGCCGAACGTCCGGTAATTAAAGATCTGTCGAAGGCCTATGAAGTCTGGAAAAATCAGGGCATCAAATTTGTTGCCCGTGATGAAAAAGGCAAATTTGTCACCTGGAACATTGGCAAGCTCGAATCATGGGGCACCAAATCGAAATGGGTTGTCAGAGACCCCAAGGGCCGCCTGCTCACCCACGCTTCCGGTAACGTTGAAAACTGGAAAAACGGTCAGACCCGCCTGGTTCTGCGCGACCCCAAGGGCCGCATTCTTACCCATGTGTCGATTGACTTAACCGACAAATCAAGCTTCGCTGCCACCGTTGTCGGCCTGCGCCGCCTTGAAAACGACAAGTTCCTGGCTTTCGTTCAGGATACCCTCAGCGACATCATTCTTGCAGAACTGAAGCAGAACGAAACCACCAAGGCCCGCGTTCTGGTGACCTATCTCAATAAATACAAAAAAGAAAAGGGCGCCGAAAACTTCAAGCCCGTTCTCAGAAAGATTATCCCGACTCTGCACTTCCTGGCGACCGACAAACCGGTTACCAAGCATAAAGAACTCGTCGAAGACGCCCGCAAACTTCTCGCCGAACTGTAAAATCAGCTTTAATCAAGTAACAGCCACCGGTCTGGTGGCTGTTATTTTTTTTGCAATTAATGCTAAACAAAAGCGCGATATCAATCGAAAGATTTTTGAATCGGAAACTTTTAACTTTTTTCCGGGAGTGCGCTTTTGCAGAATTTGCAGAATTTGCAGAAACAGAACCGCGATCTGATACCATTCCGGCTCAGTAAGGCCGGCTGGGCAAAGCTATCTGCCCTGGCAATGGTTATTGGCGCTGTCATCGTTTTTCTGATTTTCTATTTCTACCGCACGCAGATAAAAATGCATGCGAAAATGGCGGTCGAAACCTTTGGTTATCCGGCCCTGTTTTTTCTGTGCTGGGCCGCTGACGTAATTATCCAGCCGATTCCGGCTGACGTAGTAGTTTTTGGCACCGCATTCGGTGGGGCCAACATCTGGGAAACTTCTCTTGTCGCAGGTTTTTCCAGCGCCTTTGGTGGAGCTACCGGTTACTTTATCGGAAAATTTTTCGGTCCCTGGCGTTTCAGACGTCTCTTTGGCCCAAAACTTCTGCGGGCCGGCCGCGATCTTTTTCGTGATCATGGGGCACTGGCAGTATTCATTGCTGGTGTCACCCCTATTCCGTATTCAGCAGTGTGCTGGATCGGCGGCATTTACAGCATGTCTCTCACAAAGGTGGTTCTCGCAAGCTGGATCAGTCGCACGATCAGATATCTTGCAGTAGCCTGGTTTGCAAACCTTGTATAGCAGCATAAT
>JAKQQP010000574.1 GCA_029564115.1 Candidatus Rifleibacteriota bacterium
GGTTCAAATCCGTCCCCCGCAACCGCAAGGCATCGGCCTGAATAATATTCGGGCCTTTGTTTTATCCGGCAAGGTAGCTCAGCTGGTCAGAGCTCACGGTTCATACCCGTGCGGTCGTCGGTTCGATTCCGACCCTTGCTAGTGTACTCAACAAAAAACCCGCTCCAAGAGCGGGTTTTTTGTTGGCCGGATTCGGCGAAGTTCGACGCTTTTTGCTCAAAATTGTCGTTTTTGGGGACAAAATAGTGACAAAACCCTATAATGAACAAAACAGGTTAAAGTATGTCTCTGCAAACCGGGAAGGCCAGTTTTAATGCCATGACACAATTACCGACCGCCAATTCGGAAATTCTTATCTACTCAGCCCCCGACGGCGCCATCAAAATTGACGTTCGTCTTGAAAATGAAACTCTCTGGCTGACGCAAAAGGCTATGGCCGGTCTTTTTGGTGTCAACGTGCCGGCAATTTCAAAGCACATTGATAATATTTTTGAGACCGGCGAGCTTGAGAGAAGTTCAACTGTTTCCAAAATGGAAATAGTTCAAAAAGAGGGAAATAGAGAGGTTAATCGCCAGGTCGACCACTTCGGTCTTGATGTTGTTATTGCCGTTGGCTATCGAGTTAATTCGCGTCTGGCCACCCAATTCAGGATATGGGCCACAAGAGTTCTCAAAGAATATATCATTAAAGGCTTCGCTCTGAACGATGAGCGCTTCAAGTCAGGCAGTTCGATGAACTACTTTACCGAACTGCAGGAACGCATCAGAGAAATCAGGCTCTCAGAGCGCTTCTTTTACCAGAAGATCAAAGACATTTACACAACCAGCATAGATTATGATCCGAACGACGAGAAGACCAGAGAGTTTTTCAAGATCGTTCAGAACAAGCTGCTCTGGGCAATCAGTAAGCAGACGGCCGCCGAGCTTGTTTACCGACGGGTTGATGCTTCGTTGCCGTTGATGGGTATGCGGTCGTATGACAAAACCGCCGTTGCGATTAAAAAGAATGATGTCAGCATCGCCAAGAACTACCTGGCCGAAGACGAGATCAAACTTCTGGGTCTGCTGGTTGAACAGTATCTTGCCTTTGCCGAAGCAATGGCACAGCAGCGAACGCCAATGTATATGGCCGACTGGATCAAACGCCTCGATACAATCATTCAGATGAACGGCCGCGAACTGCTCACTCATGCCGGTAAAATCAGTCATGAAAAGGCTATCGAAAAGTCAGCTCATGAATACAGTAAATTCAGAGAAACCCAAAAACAGCTCGAATACGAAGAAAGCCTGAAAGAGCTTGAACGCGACATCAAAGACCTGAAAAAACAGTCTGGCAAAAAATAAGAGCTTCGTTATGGCCAGTCGCGTCATTTCACGATTGTATTTTTTTGATAGAGGCGGCCTGGCGATCTTTTTCGATCAAGCGGTGTTTTTGCCAGATTTTTTACCCCACAAGTCACCCCACAAGTCACCCCACAAGTCACCCCACAAGTCGCCATCCAAGTCGCCATCCAAGTCACCCCGCAAGTTACCCCGCAAGTTACCCCACAGGTAACCCCGCAAGTCGCAAATTTTTAATCGGGTTGCCTGTTGAGTTGAATTTGTGCTGAATGTTTGTTTGTA
>JAKQQP010000576.1 GCA_029564115.1 Candidatus Rifleibacteriota bacterium
ACAAAGCCCCTGCACGACTCACTTCTATCAAATCGTCTTACAGTAACGATATTAACAAAATAATTGCTTTTGTCGGTATAAAAAATCTCAAAATCAGACCACACCGGAAAATGTGCATTGTGCTTGCCTTTTCCGGTTCCAGCCGCCAAAAGCGTGCCGAGAAACTGAATCGGCATACCTTTGTATTTTCTTGAATACGGATTCATGCTGTCACCTCTTTCTTTAATTGGAACGTATAAGATAGCCGATAATCAGCAAAAAATCAAGATTTCTTTTCATCATCATCCCATTTAATTTGCCTTGAAGCCTGTGCAGCCGCAAGCCTTAGCGCCGCGCCGGTATTCTGAATATGGTCGCATACTCTTTTCTGGTCTTCGTTAAGTTCGGCACGGTTAGTCTGTGCTGCGATATTAGCGGCTCTGCCCGTTCTTTTTACGGCCTGCTTAAACACCTTTGCGGAAAGTTCTACGCGCCCGGCGGCGTTAAGGGCTTCAAAGCCAATATTATCAATCGCTTTCATAATAATATTGTTTTCACGCTCAAGTTTTTTACGCCATGCGGTTACAACACTCTGCCATCTGCTATCTACCCGCTGCACGCCGATTGTGTCTGAGATTTCCTGATATTTGATTACCTGCCCAGCCACCGGCACGCCGAATTTTTCAGAAAGCTGTTTCACTTCGATATCCGTAGGCACTCCACCAAAAAACTGTTTACTCATTTTTAAAACTCCTATTTTGATTTTTTTGCAATTAAGCCCATGTTCCTTGCCCTGCCAAGCCGCGCCTCGCCGTGCCACGCCATGTTCCATGCCTCGCCCCGCCCCGCCCCGCCTTGCCATGCCAAGCCGTGTTCCATGCCTCGCCCAGCCGTGCCGTGCCATGCCGAGCCGCGCCCCGCCTTGCCACGCCATGTTCCTCGCCAAACTCTGCCGAGCCTAGCCTAGCCATGCCGCGCTCCAAGACCCCGCGAACTTAATCGCGGGGCTTAAAACAATCAGATAGCTTTTACAATCGCAGAAAATTTACCGAATGGGCCGGGTGATTTCGGGCTTGAAGGCCGCCAATCACACAGGCCAGCGTGAATACCCGCATAACTCAGAATTCTACGCAATACTTCTTCGGTAATGGTTTCGTCAAGAACCGTAATGGTGCCGGTGCATGACCAAACATCAAAGCGCGGTCTAACTCTGACGTGTTTTGCCTGCCCGATTTTGGCGCGTTTTACAAACAATTCAAAGCCTGCATCTGCCGCCGCTTTTTCGTGTTTTTCAAAGTCATTGTCGCCAATCAGTGCCTTAAACTGTGCGGTGTCAACAACTTTGCCACGCACAAGCAGAGGCCATGAGCTTTGGTCTACAACAAGGCCGCTTTGAGTCTGACGCTTGAACGTAAGCTGACCTTTTCCAGTCGGGCACTTTGCGCCACCCTCACGCAGCAGAGTCATCAGATTGTCAGCCGGTATAACAATTTTTCCGGCTTCCTGATACATATACCCCTGCCAACGCCATGCAGGGGTTCTGTCATCGCCTGCTGTCGAGTTCTTTTTGTTGTCCGGCTCTGAGAGCCAG
>JAKQQP010000577.1 GCA_029564115.1 Candidatus Rifleibacteriota bacterium
CTCTTCCGGACAAGCCGAAGAGCCGTCTGCAGAAATATCGGTTAACAGAAGCCGGGAAGGCTTTCTTGACCTCTACGGACTCATGATAGTAACTTGATGCGGTCGAGTTTTTTATGCGCAGTCGATCAGGTAAATTTAAAAAAAGTTACCCGGTAACACGAAATTTTTGACCGTGGTATTGCACCGTGGTTATTTGTTCGATTCCGAAAAATAAAATCAGCTTTAGATGCGGGTAGCAGTTGTGTGTTTGATAGCGACCCTTGCTAGTGTACTCAACAAAAAACCCGCTCCAAGAGCGGGTTTTTTGTTGCCCAGATTAGGTGAAGCTCGACGGTTTTTACTCAAAATTGTCTTTTGTGGGGACAAAATAGTGACAAGACCCTATAATGAACAAAACAGGTTAAAGTATGTCTCTGCAAACCGGGAAGGCCAGTTTTAATGCCATGAAACAAGCACCGACCGCCAATTCAGAAATTCTTATCTATTCAGCCCCCGACGGCGCCATCAAAATTGACGTTCAGCTTGAGAACGACACCGTTTGGCTTACTCAGGCTGATATGGCCAGGTTGTTTCAAACTACTCAGCAGAATATAAGTCAGCATTTGCAGACCATCTATGAAGAAAAAGAACTGACAACCGAAGCAACTTACAAGAAAATCTTGTTAGTTCGTCAAGAAGGTAACAGAGAGGTCCGGCGTGAGATTGAACATTACAATCTCGATGCAATCATATCTGTCGGCTATCGGGTAAAGAGCAGAATCGCCACTGAGTTTCGCATCTGGGCGACGCAAAAGCTCAAAGAATACATTGTTAAAGGCTTTGCTTTAAACGACGAGCGCTTTAAGTCCGGCAGTTCGATGAACTACTTCACCGAGCTGCAGGAACGCATAAGAGAGATCAGACTCTCAGAGCGCTTTTTTTATCAGAAGATAAAAGACATTTACACAACGAGCATAGATTATGATCCGAATGACGAGAAGACTAGAGAGTTTTTCAAGATCGTTCAGAACAAGCTGCTCTGGGCAATTAGTAAGCAGACGGCCGCCGAGCTTGTTTACCGACGGGTTGATGCTTCCTTGCCGTTGATGGGTATGCAGTCGTATGACAAAACCGCCTTTGCGATTAAAAAGAATGATGTCAGCATCGCCAAGAACTACCTGGCCGAAGATGAGATCAAACTGTTGGGCCTGCTGGTCGAACAGTATCTTGCCTTTGCCGAAGCAATGGCGCAGCAGCGAACGCCAATGTATATGGCCGACTGGATCAAACGCCTCGACACCATCATTCAGATGAACGGCCGCGAATTGCTAAATCACGCCGGCAAAATCAGCCACGAAAAAGCCCTCGAAAAGTCAGCCCAGGAATACAACAAGTTCAGAGAAACCCAGAAACAGCTCGAATACGAAGAAAGCCTCAAAGAACTCGAACGCGACATTCAGAGTCTTAAAAAGCGAAGTCCAAAGCAGAGTTAAACCTGGAGCATTGTAATAGCACAAGTCAAAGTATAAAAGCGCGGGGTATTAAGAAATGCGTATTTCAAAAAAAGTAATGCAGCCTGATTGGTTCCGATTGGAAAACTATAAACAAAAAAAGTTATTGTCCTTATCCTTGCTTGATTGGTTGATTCAATTTGAAATTCGGTTTGCTGTTAGGCGGGAGTTCATTGAGCGAACAACGTTTAGCTGCAAACTGGAAGCCATTACAAATAGTGAGCAAAAACCAAGTGAACCGGCCAGTGTGCTGGCTGGACATTTTGTAAATATAGCGGCTAGCAGAGAAGAATCAGCAAGCAGAGAAAAACAGAGACAGGCGAAGATTTTACAAGAGCAAAAAGACGAATATCAGCGAAAAATACATTCCCTAATCGGTCTAATTCAAGAGCAAGGAATAGTTGATCCAGAGGCTGCGCTAGAGCTTATTGAAAAAGATGACCTGGAGTTTTATAGATTGAAATGGATCATTGAGAAAAAATGCAGGAGAGATGCTGATAGCAGTCGAATCGTGGGCGGTTTAAACTATAACCAGCTTCAAACCCTATTGAAGGAAATAGAAAATCAATATGGGCAGGAACAGGAGATTGATTCAGATCCTTTTCCTGAATGGAAATATTCCAAGCCTATTGATTTGCATCAAAGACACGGGATAATCAAAGTGCCATTAGAATTGCCTGATCATCTGCTAGTTGAACAGTTCAAGGCGTGGTTGAAGCTTAAAAGAAAGGAAATTTCTCCTGCCTACCATAGGAGAAGGCAGAAGACCTGGGTTACTTGTTATCTTTTGCCGGTATTGGATTTAAAACATTGGATTGATCGCAATAATCTGGTTTGGACAACTGAAAGCCTTATCAAAATAGCTTCAAATAGGATGTTGGATAGGGGAAATTTTGAAAGAACAACCAGCGTCTGGTTGAAGAAGGTTTTGTCTGCCAAGTTTCTTTCTACTTTGGAAAAAGCAGTTTGATGCTCAGATGAGCTTGAATAAAAGATTGAAAGTTGTAAATTAACTTTTTTTTTAACTTCATATGTTTTGCCATTTCATTCCCCTAAGATGAGTTTGTAAAAATTCATCTTAGGGGGAAAAATAATGGCTAATAAAGCATTAGACAGCATTTCTGCTGATGCCGCTTCCAAATTGAACCGGCATCAGCGGCGAGCGGCAGGAGCCGGCGTTGAAACGCCTGCTTCTTTGCCCGAAACCGGTTTCTTGCGAATCAAGCATATCCTCAAGTTCATTCCGGTAAGCAAGGCTACATTCTGGAACGGCGTTCGCAGCGGCAGATTTCCAAAGCCCATACCGAAGCGACCAGGAGAACGCGCGACTTTCTGGCGCGTTGAAGACATCCGGACTCTTATCGCTGATATGGGCTCAGAAAACTGATTTCAACATAGCCACGGAGGGCGAATATGAAATGTGAAATGTGCAATACAACCGCAACTTATCTAACCACCGCAATCTTGCCGTTTGCCAGACAGGAAATTGATTCTGTGCTTGTCTTATGCGAGCAATGTAAAGCCAGGCTCGAAGAACTGATTCTCGCATGTGCAAGCGATCTTGCAGAGCCAGATCAGGAGCCTTAAATGCCAAAAAGATACATAAGCTCAGACCTGTGGAACGATGCCGCCATCGAAAGACTGACATCTCATGCCAGATATCTGTTCATATATCTCATCACCAGTCCTCATACTTCTCAGGCAGGAATTGGTCAGGCAACCGACAGAAAGATATCAAGCGAAACTGGAATAGATCAGGAAAGCCTGGCAAAGATTTTCGAGGAGTTGAAAGAATTGGTTGTTCGCCATCAAGAATGGTTTTGGGTTAAAAACTTCTTGAAACATCAGGGCCAGAACAAAAATTTTTGTATTGCGGCACTCAAATATGCAGAAAAAACGCCATTCTTCGATGAATTTAACCAGAACTGTGCAAGCATCATCTCACAATATAAAGTAAGACAGATCAGATCAGAACAGGGGGTATCGAAACCGTATGCTGACGGTATCAATACGGTATCCGAACAGTATCGAAACGGTATAGATATGGTATCGGAACGGTATCGATACCGTATCGATACCCTTTCAGAGACGTTCGCTGAAACTCTGGAACCGGTTTCATTACAGGCGACACCTATTACAGGCACGACCGAAAATCAAAAAGTCATTCTTTGCTGGTCAGAAAAGCTCAGTATTATTCAATTTTCAGAGCTGGAAAAGATGGCGATTCATGAGCTTGATAAGCTCGGTTGCATACCTGATGATGCTTTTCAAGCCCGGCTTGAGAACCCCAAATACTTTGGCAGGCTCGATGGCGAGCACACAAAACGCCTGATCATCACCCAGAAAGACATCAGACTGGCGAAAAAAGCATCAGGCCATGGCCTGCCATGCGCGTTCTAGGAGAAGACCAGATGAAAAAATTCAGTGACTTTGGCATCGATGTAAAAGGGGCATCCGGCGAAACAAAGACTATATGTCCACAATGCAGCGGTCAGCGCAAAAAGAAAAACTACCCATGTCTCAATGTAAACCTCGACAAAGGTGTCTGGCATTGCTGGCATTGTGAATGGTCTGGCAGCTTGAGTGGCGGTATCTGGCGGGAAGCCCAGAAAAAAGTGATTTACAATCGCCCCGTGGCTGCAGATAGAAAACTTTCTGCTCAGTGGCGCTGCTGGTTAAATCAGCGCGGTATATCTGATCAGACCATAGATGATAACGGCATATTCGGCCAGAAGGTCTACATGCCTCAAATAGAAGCTGAAACGGATGCGGTTTGTTTTCCTTTCTATCGTAACGGTGAATTGATCAACATAAAATACCGTGACGCACAAAAGAACTTTCGTATGGCGGCCGGGGCTGAGAGAGTTCTTTACGGTCTTGATCAGATTGCTGAAGATTGCCTGATCTGGGTGGAAGGCGAAATAGATAAGCTCAGTCTTTATGAGGCGGGGTTCAAATCATGTGTTTCTGTTCCTGACGGAGCGCCATCACCATCGACCAGAAATTACAGCAGCAAATTTGATTATCTCGAAACCAGCCAGGCAATGATCGAAAAAACCAAAAAGCATGTAATTGCTGTTGATGAAGATGAACCCGGCCAGAAACTGCGTGCCGAACTGGTCAGAAGAATCGGCGCAGAGAAATGCTATATTGCGCGCTGGCCAGCCGGCTGCAAAGATGCTAACGAAGTCTTAATGCGACTTGGTAAAGATGTTGTCATCGAAGCTATCGAGTTTGCCAGGCCAGCACCTATTGAGGGAACTTTTTCGGTTTCTGAAGTGTTTGACGACTTGATGGAGCTTTACCAGAACGGCGAAGTAGGTGGTTTAACATCAGGTTGGCCTGAATTTGATAAGCTTTATACCGTCAGGCCAGGCGACTTCACTGTTGTTACTGGTATTCCGTCACATGGAAAATCAGAATTTCTTGATGCCTTAATCATAAAGCTGGCCCAGAAGCACGGCCTGAGATTTGCTCTCTGCAGCCCGGAAAACCAGCCGATTCACCTTCATGTAAAGAAGCTTGCAGAAAAATGGGCGGGCAGGCCGTTCTTTGAAAAGTTTAACGACCGAATGTCGGTTGATGAATTGGTAAGTGCCTGTGGCGATCTTAACAATCACTTCACTTTTATATTGCCGGAATCACCGACAATAGACTGCATTTTAAGGCTTGCCAGAGCCTCCGTTTTGCGCGACGGCATTAACGGCCTGGTAATTGACCCATGGAACGAGCTTGAACACTCGCGACCGCCCGGTTTGAGTGAAACCGAGTATATCAGCGACAGCCTGCGAAAGATGCGGCAGTTTGCCAGGCAAAATAACATTCATCTCTGGGTTGTTGCTCATCCGACCAAACTACAGAAGCGCAACGGCCGGGCCAATGAATATGAAGTGCCTACTCCTTACGATATTGCCGGCAGTGCCAACTGGCGTAACAAAGCTGATAACTGTCTGACTGTTTATCGTAACCCCGAAACGGTAGATGTTCTGGTGCAAAAAATTAGAGTTAAAGAGGTTGGTCGTATTGGCATGGCAACCTTTAAATACAAGCTTTCAACAGGCGAATTTGTGCCTGCTTAAAAGTTTTCCACAACAACACACATTTGTTATCAGAAAACTGATAAAATAAAAGTATGAATACCAACAACAATAACGAATCAGCATTTATGAAACTCGCGCCGAAACGGCGTAACTTTGTCGAATACTACTTTGCCTGCGAGATGAACGCGACTCAGGCCGCAGCCAAAGCTGGTTACAGCAGGCGCAGCGCCAGAACCCAGGCAGAATTTCTTATGAAAAACCCTGCCGTCAGAGCCGCCATCGAAGAGAAACGGCAAGAAATCGCAAGAAAAAACGACGTAACGCCAGATTGGGTAGTTGCAAATGCCAAAAAAGTAGTCATTCGCTGCATGCAGGAAGAACCAGTTTACGATAAAAACGGCAACCCAACCGGCGAATACCGCTTCGACTCCGCCGGCGCCGTCAGCGCTCTCAGAATCCTCGCCAAATTCCTCGGCATGGAAAAATCCACCGTCGAGCACCAGAGCACCGGCGGCCTCGGCATAGTCCTAAACCTGAATGGCCGCCAGGCGCCATAGAATTGCCAAGGCTGAATTCCATCAACATTATAAAATCGCCAGGACAGAAGAGCATAAAGGTTACTTTACCAGCTGAAGCAGAGTTTCATAGTTGTCAATTACGTCGTATTTAACCTGATCCGAAGTTATGCCGGCAAAGAACTTGCGGGCGCAGGCTATTTTGCATTGCTCGATGCTTTTTAGCTGCATTGTTGACATTGAGCCCTTGGTTTCGGCAACAAAGTAAATGTGCTTAACAACACCCTCTTTAAAGGCAATTGCCCAGTCGGGGTTGTAATTGCCAACCGGAGTCGGAATAAAAAAGCCGCGTGGCAGCTTGGCGTAGACCACGACTTCGCTGCTCGAATCAAGGTCTTCAACAAATTTGCGTTCAACCTTTGAGTCGGTAACCACGTAATCATATATATGCCGTTGTAAGGGTTGGCCGGCATTTTCAGGCTCCTGCTTGATCTGGGCATCGGTGAAGATATCGAGCTCATAGCTGTCAGCCATTTTGTCGTAAGTCAGATGCTCAATAATGACTGTTGCCTTCTGCTCATTGATCAACCGGGTAGTCTCTGAAATAAAGTGCTCCGGGTTTGTCTTAAACATTGCAAAGATTGCCACATTCATTCGGGAAAGAATCTCCGCAACTGTTCGCCTGGTCAGTTCTGTGCCTTCGACAATTTTGCCAATCAGGTCATAACTTACAGTTGAGTGCACCGATCCCCAGTTTAGCTCTGTCGAGTGATCCTTAACCTTAAAAGATTTTCCTGATTTAACAGCATCAAAATCCAGTTCGTCCTGCTGAATTCCTTCTTCGGTAAGGTATTGCAGAGGCTTTATTTTCAGCTCAAGCTCAAGAGTCTTGACGCACTTATCTATCAGCTCATTGCTGTCAAAGTGAACACTATAAGCGGCTTTTCGGTTTATTTTCTGCCAGAGTTCCTTGAATTCTTTCTTGTTAAAATTGTCGTTGCGCGGATTAACCAGGGAAGTTCGGTCGTTTTCAACTGCAGGCAAAGCCTTTTCGCTGAAGACGCTGTCAATCAGCTCAAATATCTGTTGCTGGTAAGGTTGCAGTTCCTCTGGTAGCGGCGCCAATATCCCTTGTTTTACCGCTTTGTGGTAGCTCTGGCTGATATGGTCATTGGCATCGGTATAATCATTCTTTACCAGATACCGATAGATCTGTTTCGCCAACGCTGGCGTGATTTCCATGGTTTCGCCATCAGCAACAATGCACTTGCCGGAAAAATACTTTTCGTCAGCAATTCTTGGCCTGGCCGAGAGAGATGCGCATATATCCTGCTGCAGAGCGGTCACAAAGTCCTTGTAACTCTCATTGGCAATTACGGTCAGAACATTGGTCTGGTGAACAGTAGCAGGGCTATCCTGTCGCTCTCCAAATTGATTAACAGAAAGACGCAGACCGCGGCCGACTTCCTGTCGGCGTGAAACGGTGTTGTCACTGTGCTTCAGGGTGCAGATGACAAAGACGTTTGGGTTATCCCAGCCTTCTCTTAGAGCGGAATGGGAAAAGATGAATCTTACCGGTTCAGTAAAAGACAACAGTCTTTCTTTATCTTTTAATATAAGGTCGTAGGCATCAACATCGTCAGCTTCTTCTGATTTTTTTCCGGTTGTCGGGTCAATCATCCGTTTGGTCTTTTTATCAATCGAAAAATAGCCGTTGTGGGTTCTGGTAACCGGAATGCCATTCAAATATTTCATATAATCGGGCTTGTCGAGGAGGCCGAGTTCATTTTTGCAGGCAATATATTCTTCTTCAAAAATTCTGGCGTATTCGCCCTGCTCTTCGGCATTATCAGAATAGACACGGTATTTTGCTACTTCATCAATAAAAAACAAGCTGAGAACCTTGATTCCCTGATGAAAAAGCACCTGCTCCTTAGCAAGATGGGCTTTAATGGCCTCTCTAATCTGAATCCGGCGCAACATGCTTTCATTGACATCGCCGATTGCTTCGCCGGCAATCAGCTCAACGCCATTAGTAAAGCTGACCTTGGCTTCGTTCGCATTGATCTCTGATATTACATAACCCTTATACTGATCTAAGCCGTCAGCTAGTTCAAAAAGATTATCGCGAACCTTGAGTTTGCGCATTACTCGTTTAATGCCATTATTTTGCTTTATCTCAATTTCCATTCGAGCTGTTGGGTTTTTCTGTGAGACTTCGATTGATTCGAGAAAAAGATAGGCATTGGCACCGCTCAGGCCCTTGACTGAAATGCCGCGCACTGAAATCTTCTTTACCAGTTTCTGGTTATAGGCATCGAGGGCATCTAACCTGAAAATTTTGTTATGTCTGGTTTTGTGAGTGGCAGAATAGCGCAGAATCATCAGTGGTGCAAATTCTTTGAGTGAATCGAGGGTTTTATCCCCTTCCATTTTCTGAGGCTCATCAAGAATCATTATTGGGCGATTCGCTTTGATAACATCAATCGGCCGCCGGCTCTGAAAATCGTCGAGCTCTTCGTAAATACGTCGATTGTCCTTTCCACGGGCATTAAAAGCCTGGACATTGATGATCATAACATTGATGTTCGATTCAGAAGAGAAGCTTTCAAGGTTATGGAGTTGCTTGGAATTGTAAATAAAAAACCGTGCGCGTTTGCCATACATTTCAAGAAAGTGGTCGCCGGTTATTTCGAATGACTTTTTTACACCTTCTCTGATGGCGATGCTCGGAACAACGATTATAAACTTGCTCCAGCCGAAGCGTTTGTTCATTTCAAAAATGGTTTTGATGTAACAGTAGGTTTTGCCGGTGCCGGTCTCCATTTCGGTATCGAGGTTAATGTCAGAAATTTTTGTTTTAACAAGCTCTGGCGATTGTTGCAGATTCTGGCGGCGCTGAACTTTTTGAATGTTCTCAAGAATCTGCCGGGGACTGATCACCAGGTCTGAATTTTTGAACCCCTCGATCTCGGCATTGGCCAGATTTTTGTCTTTGCCTGGATCAATCCGGTAATTTTGCCCCTTCTGGTTTGGTTGACCTTGAAAGCAATCTACTACGGCTTCAACAGCTTTAGTCTGGTATGCCTGTATCTTAAATTTCAGTTTCATTGTTGTTCCTCGATCAGTTTCTTGATGCCGCTCAATAAAACATTGAAGCTGTGTGACCTGTTAGCGCCGTCGAGTTTTAAAAAACTTGCTATGGCACGAGAACCAGAGATCTTTTGATACTTGCTCTTGGTTAATTTTTTTAGCACCTGGGCGGCGTTTGCTATAGAGTCTGGTTCGCGAAATCTACTTTTGCCCTGCATGCTTGATAAACCTCGCAGCCCGATTCCTTGTTCAACGGCCTCTAGATCACCCAAATAAAAGCTTTCAAGTTCATGACAGGCAATTCTGATAACCGCTTTGTCAATTTTGCCAGCGGCTACAACTTTGTGTTTAAGACTCTGTTTAATTGTCAGGCAATCACTGCTGTCTTGATCCCGCATGACCAGAAACACTGAGTCTGGTGCGTTCCAGTGTTTTAGCTTCTTTTCCAACTGCTTATCCATATCCTGTTTGCCTTCAAAGACTATGTATCGGGTCTGGACTTCCGCTGGCAATATTGACCTGCAGACAACTTTTAACATTGCTTCCGCAGACGGTTCCTCAAGCAGGCAGACAAGTTGTTTCATACCGGGTCAACTCCGCCGAAAAAACCCTGTTTCCAGAGATAGCCCATTTTATCGCCATCCGCCATATAAGCGGCAATTTGCGGGTCATCGGACGCTCGTCTTATAACAGTATAGCCATTTTGTTTTTCGAGCCAGAAAACCTCATCCAGTTCTGTGGCATTAAGAAAGTCAGGCGAATGAGTTGAAACAAAAACCTGGCCGCCTCCTAACCCATAAGCTCTAAACTCTTCTGCAAGTTCTGTAAGAAGTCTAGGGTATAGCTGGTTCTCAGGTTCTTCGACGCAGAGTAATGGGTGAGGCTGCGGGTCGTAAAGCAGTGTTAGATAAGCTAACATTTTGATTGTGCCATCAGAAACATGGCGTGCCAAAAAGGGGTCTTCAAATGCCCCGTCTTTAAATTTCAATAGAACCCGGCCTTCTTCAGATGTTTTTGATTCAACGGCAGCAATCCCAGGAACTCGGTTCTTTAAAAGACTTATTATTTTTTCAAATGTCTCACGATGGTTCTGGTAAAGGTATTGCACTACCAATGATAGATTCTCACCCTCTCTTGAGAGGTGTTCGGCGTAACCAGCTTCCTGTTCAGGTCTTGCTCTGCTAATATGAAAATCAGAAACATGCCAGTTTTCAATTAAATTGCCAAGGGCAACAACAGCAGGAAATCTTTCAAACTGAGCTAACCCTTTTATAGCCAAAATATCCGGGGATTTGAGAGTCTGATTTTCGCGTCTCAGCTCCATTGGATTCGTAACGCTATCAAGTTCATTGGTGACAGCAGTTCCTTTGCCTTCGGCAAAATCAAGAAAATGCCATGGTTGACCGCCTCTGCCTCGCCTATATTTTAGGATTTCTCTTTCTACACAGGCTTTACCATTGTTTTCGTTTATCTGCAAGAAATAAGTGATGAGCGGACTTTCAGAGGTCTCTCGAAATTTTAATTCGATCTCGATTGGCCCAACACTATTTCGGCTTCTGACTTCGCTGAAACCACGACTTCCACCAAGCTTCATGAAAGCGGTATTAATGTTGCTGGTTAAGGCATCTTTGAGAAATCCGAAAATGCTGAAAACAGTGCTTTTACCTGTGCCATTGGCCCCTACAATAACACAGAAGGCAGGAATGTTAGTCATTTCTGCATCTTTAAAGGCCTTGAAGTTTTTCAGACGGATTGATTCAATTTTCATGTTCACACTCCCGGCTTTGGGTGCTGATTTTAAAGTTTTGGTTGCATTTCAGCTTAAAAGATAACACAAAATTCTTCCTTAGATGGTTTTAACATCGGTGTGGGCGCTGATGAGCTTGAAGATCTGTTCGACGTTTATTTTAACGCTGTCATCTTTGAAACCGGCATCTCTGAAGACAACGCGCAAGGGTTTGCGGGCCGCCAATTCTTTAATGAAATTTTCGTTGATGCTGCCATCATTAACAAAACAGGCA
>JAKQQP010000578.1 GCA_029564115.1 Candidatus Rifleibacteriota bacterium
TAATATATCGAGCGCTGCACAAAACTTCGGTCGCGAAGCACCTGCAGCTCGACGATGTATATTCTTCCCTGGTGGTCCTGAACCTTTACGTCGACGACCGAAAGCTTTTCGTCTTTGAATTCCTTTTCATTGAACGGGTTGAGAATCGTCACTTCCCTGATTTTTCTGCCACGTTCAAGATGAAGAAGCGCGTTCAAAAGGCAGATGGTGAATTTAGAATTCTTTTCCTGCCCGAATATCCATTTAAAAACAAAGTCGTTCAAAAACGAATAAATTCTGGGTTCGCCCTTCGGCACTGCATTTGCGATCGGTTTCGCCATATTTTTCCTCCGCTGATTTCTGCGGGCCTTAAAAACAGGCCCAGCAGGTAAATCAACTTCAAAAGGAAAAAGGGAAAAAAAATTTCAAGGTTTTCGAAATAATCGCTGCGTCTTATGCAAACTGGCAAAATGATTTACAATTTACATAAATTCGCGCAAATTAAGAATTTAACCCAATGTATTATCACAAGCGGAGGATTAGAATGAAAGATTATCATATTAACCTCTTCTACAGCGAAGAAGATGAGGGCTATATCGCCGATATTCCCGATCTGCAGCATTGTTCAGCATTTGGGCATACTCCATCTGCAGCACTTCTGGAAGTATTAAAAGCCAAAGAAGCCTGGATCAGAACTGCGCAAGATAAAAACAAGCCGGTTCCCGAACCGAAATACCGGCCGGCAATATACAAAGTCGCCTGATTCAGCATTTTCCTGGCTGTTCAGCGGCGCATGGCGAACAGGGCAAGGAACGCGAAAACGACATAGAGCATGAAATTGCCGGCAAGCATGAGCGGCGCAAGGAAAACCAGAGCTGCGAGCATCGTTAGGCAGCCGACCCCGGAACTGAATGCCTGGTCGAGGCCTTTGGGGCAGATCATGCAGAAGAACAGAACTGCGACGATCGGCAGGTGTTTCTGCCATATTTCGTTCAACAGAAACATGATTCCCAGCACCAGGCCGCCGCCGGCGACAGTGGCAAAAATATTTTTCACGCCGCCGCCAGGCCCCATTGAACCCGGCAATGCCCCCACCAGATGCCCGCTCAGTGACAGCAGCACGATGAGGGCAATCATTACCACGACAAACTCGCCAAAACTCGCTTCCGGGTATGCGTTGTCGCGCCCCTCTCTGGAAACAGCCGCGTTGCCTGGCAATTGTTCAGGTCTGAGTGCTGAATCTGTCTGTTCAAAGCTTTCGGCCAGAATTTGGGGCTGCCTGGCCGGAATCTGAATTTCGGCCACGGCCGGAATAATTGTGCCGGTGGCCGGCTGCGTCTCCGGTTTCCCGGCAGTTTTCAGCGTCACAACGGCCGCCGCCGTTTCAGCGGCTTCGGCCGGCGGTGTTGCCGCAGTCGGCTTCTGCAGCTTTTCGCGCAGTTGCCGGGCCGTTTCCCGGAAATTGGCCGCACTGGCAGTTCCGGTTTCGTGACGGTATTTTTCTTTCAGCTGCAGAATTTTCTCTCTGGCCGCAGGCGAAAGCCCCCACCCCGCCGCGCAGGTTAAAACAAACCCCAAAATCAGCCAGCAACACCAGATTCTCATCACTCTTCCCCCGCCCGCCGGAAACGGTCTCAGTTATATCTAAGTTCCCGGCACGTTCCTCATACAAAACCCGGCAAAACATCTTTTTATGCAAGTCGATTTGCCATTCCATTTATCAAATTACCGCATTCCTGAATATGTTGCAAATGCATTACATGAAAAAGACCATTCAGAGGATTTTTCAGAGCCTGTTAGAACTGCTTTCCGGTTTTTATAGTTGAATCGATTCTGGTTCTGGTTTAGAATCCCGGCATGGCACCAATTTTTTACCGCAAGCTGGTTAGAGACCGGATTCCTGAAATTATCGAGGATGAAGGCAAAAAAGCTGTAAAAACTACCCTGCAAAAGGCAGAGCGCGAATATTTTCTGCGCCTGAAGCTGCTTGAAGAAGCTCACGAACTTTTCAGGGCAAAAGACAGCGATGAATTCACCAAAGAAGCTGCCGACGTGCTTGAAGTCATTATGGCGCTTGCTGACCATCATTCGGTGCCGATGAGCAGAATCGAAGAAACCAGAGCCAAAAGGGCCAAGGCCCGGGGTGCATTCAAGGATAGTGTCTATCTGCATGCAGTATACGCTGCTGATGAGCAACTACCCAACTCTGATTCCGGCAGAGGTTTCCTGCTGAATCCATTTGTAGTTTCGAATTCCAGTTCGCCA
>JAKQQP010000582.1 GCA_029564115.1 Candidatus Rifleibacteriota bacterium
CCGCCGAGATCGACACCGATCGAGCCATCGTCGGGAAAGCTCATCTGAAAGCCTGTCTGCTTGATCATGCCGTTAACAACGTGCATGGTATCAAAATCTTTGCGCGAATAATCCGGCAGATTGCGGCCTGAAAAATTATAAAAAAAGAATTTTTTCATGTTTGCTGGTTTTGCCGGGGCTGGTTCGCCGGCAATTAAAAGGGCAGGTTGCGGTAAAAATGCACCATGGCGGCAAAACAGTTTGCCAGCCATTTAAAGGGTGGCAGCAATATCCTGCCGAATAAGCTCAGCAGCTTTGATAACCTGGTTATGCGCAGAATCCAGAAGATTACAAAAAAAGCGGCGCAGAAGGCAACGAGAAAAGCCGAATAAAAAAGCCAGACACCGGTTTTGCTGCAGGGGCGGCAGATAGCGTCAAGCTGACACGTCTTGAGGGTGTTGCCAAGCAGGCGGCAGACAATCTGGGCTGGAATTGCCCGTGACACGGGGCGGACGGCACAATCTCGGTTAAGGTTTTTCAGCGGTACCATACCAGCGATGTTACCAGAAGCGCCTCGCCTCTTCAACTGATTTTGAGGTTTAAAAAAGAGCTGACCGATGTTAAAGTATCTGCATGAGTGACAGGATGCACAATAATTCCGATGACGGCTTCGGTCTGGTTCCGGTATGTTTTGTGCCCGGGCCGGTGCGCCGCCTGCTTGGGCGAACCACCTTCAGGCTTGAAGCCGACCGGGTCGTTATCGCTGCCGGTTCTTCGCCCTGCGAGGTTATGCTGAAAGATGTCAGAGACATCAGGCTGAGCCGCGGCTCGATAATCATTGCCGGAAATGATTCAGTCGAGCGCAAATTGAACTGTGGGCGTCGGGCACCCCAGATTTTTCAGCTGCTGCAGCGACTGAAAGCTGAAAATGATGAATTCGCCTGCTTTATGCAGCATGCCGGCCCGGTTTCTCCACGGCAGGGCTTCGAATTCATGCTGCGCTGCCTTGAATTCAGGGCGTTGCCTTATGTAAGAGCGGTTGAAGCCGTTCTTAAAGCCGCTGCCGATAATTGCCTGACCGATATTCATCTCGAGCCGGTCGCCTCTGACAGAGTTAAAATCACCTTTCGTCAGGCCGGAGAGATTAAAAGCGGCCCCGAAATGAACCTTTTTCAGCATGATCGCGTAACTGCCCGTCTGAAGCACCTTGCCGGCTGCCTTTCACATGTTGCCGACACCGCCCAGGAAGGCGCATTCCGTCATGGCGGCATTTCGGTTCGTGTTTCGACTTTTCCGGCCGGCAGTGGCGAAAGGGTCTCGCTGCGCGTCATTTCGCCGGTTCGCTTCAAAAATGTTGCGGATCTTGGCTGGCCGAAGGGCGTGGTGTATACCTGGCTAGAAAATATCCGCGACCAGCGCGGGCTCTTTATTATTTCCGGGCCGGTTGGCAGCGGCAAAACCACGGCAATGTATGCCACTCTGTCTGAGCTTTCTACCGCTGACAATGCCCTGAGAGTCGTCACTGTCGAAGACCCGGTCGAGGCCGTGATACCAGATATCTGCCAGTCTTCGCTCGATCAGCTGAAAGAAAAAGATCTGTCACAGGCTTTCAAACATTTGTTGCGCCAGGACCCGAATGTTATTGCCCTCGGCGAAATCAGAGATGTAAAGTGTATCAGAGAGGCTTTGCAGGCCGGGTTGTCCGGCCATCTGGTATTAGCCACCTTTCATGCCGGTTCGATTGGCGAGGCGATTGACCGTATCAGGCAGATGGGTGGCGAAGATCTGCTCGTTCTTTCTGGTCTTAAAGGGATATTGCATCTGCAGCTACGTCGACAGAATGGTATAATCGTTTCTGACGCAGAATTTGCCCTGTTTGATGGCAAAGAAATGAGGAAAGTCTGATGTTTGTCGGAGATAAATTCAATTTAGATGCTCTGATACAGACCCTGGATACAAGGGATCTGCCGGTTTTCAATCTCGGAATTCTGCTTAGAGACGGTACTTCTCTTATACAGGCCCTGAGGCAGGTGGCCATGAACTCGCAGAACCGAAAAATCAAGACCTCTGCTGCCAGAGCTGCCGAATTGCTTGCCGCCGGAAATTCTTGCGCTGAGGTTTTTGCCGGTTCAGAGACCCGGGGTTTTCCGCCGCACGCAAGGTTCATTCTGGCGTCTCCGCTTGAAGATCAGTTGAAAGG
>JAKQQP010000596.1 GCA_029564115.1 Candidatus Rifleibacteriota bacterium
CGGTGCCTTTATCAAGAATCTTGCCCGCAACGACAACTGCTACAAGATTACCAAAACGATCAAAAGCATGGCTGAAAGCCTCGAAGCCAAGGTGATTGCCGAATTCGTCTGCGATGAAGAGGTTTTTAACAAGGTAAAAGAACTCGGCATCGAGTTTTCGCAGGGCTATTACTTTGGTGCCCCCAGAGAAAAAATTGAATGATCGGCAAAGGTGAAAGCATCGCTGGCTGCCTTCTCGGCACCGCCGTCGGCGATGCAATCGGGCTGCCATACGAGGGGCTTTCACCGGCGCGGGCTAAAAAAATGCTTGGCCCGGCCGATTGCCACCGCTTTTTTTTCGGTCGTGGCATGGTCTCAGACGATACTCAGCACAGTTGCATGGTCGCTCAGGCTTTGCTTTCTGCCGGCACTGACCCGGCCAGATTCAGTCGTGCTTTTGCCTGGCGCCTGCGCATGTGGCTGCTTGGGGTTCCGGCCGGTGCCGGGTTTGCGACGCTCCGGGCCATTTTAAAACTCTGGCTGGGCTTTTCGCCACAGAACAGCGGCGTTTTCTCGGCCGGTAACGGCCCGGCAATGCGCGCTGCCATTTTTGGCGCCGCTTTTGACGACCTTGAAGTCATAAGAAACCTTGTCAATGCCTCGACAGTTATTACCCATACCGACCCGAAAGCTTTGCACGGGGCTCTGGCAATAGCTTTGGCCGCTTTTATGGCCCGCCAGGCAAAGACCGTTGCCCCCCGCGAATATCTGAATCAGCTGCAGGGCTATCTTGGCCATGATGCCAAAGAGTTGCTTGAATTGGTTGCAGGCGTCTGCGACTCAATTGCCGCAAATGAGACGACCGAAATGTTTGCCAGCAGGTCAGGTAATGGAAAAGGCGTTTCCGGGTATGTTCTCCATACCGTGCCGGTGGTGCTGCATGCCTGGCTGCGGCATCAGAGAGAATTCGCCCCGGCCATCAGCGAAATTGTCGCCTGTGGTGGCGACGCTGACACTACCGCTGCCATCCTTGGCGGTATCATCGGCAGTGCGGTCGGGACGGAAGGCATTCCTGAAGCATGGCTCAGCGGTATTCTTGAGTGGCCGGCCGGCATTGCCTGGATGCGGGAAACCGGTTCGTCTCTTGCCGATTCACTTGCCGGCAAAAAAGATATGCGGGCTCCTGAAATCTGGTTTGTTACAACCCTGCCAAGAAACCTGCTGATGCTGATGATCGTTCTGCTGCATGGCTTCAGGCGCCTTCTGCCGCCATATTGACAGTCTTTTTCGCGAGGGCGTACAATTCCTTCGACCTCATTGAATTTTAAGGAGATTGAAAATGCGCAAGGCTCTGTTTGGTCTTATCGTAATCGGTCTTTTAACTCTTCCAGCTTCTGAAGTCCTCGCCCAGAAAGGCAAATGGGGAAAAGGGCAGGGGGCTGCCGGAGAAGGTCGCAGACTCGAAAAAATGCAGCAGATGAAGCAGCGCCAGCAGGAACGCCAGCAGAAGATGCAGGAAATGAAAGAAAAACGCCAGGGCAAACAGGTCGGGCAAGGTCAGGGTGAAGAAAAAAAACAGGCCCGCGAGGCGAAAAAAGCCGAATTCCAGGCGAAGCGTCAGGCCCTGAAAGAAAAATGGGCGGCCATGAGCAAAGACAACGGCCGCTTTCAGGCCCTTAAAGAAAGAATCGAAGCCATGCAGCAGGCAAAGCATTCCGGCGATGCCGCCCTTTATAAAGAACGCAAAACCGAACTGCAGAAACAATGGCAGGCCATGACACCCGAAGAACGGCAGCAGCTCGGCCAGCAGATTCCAGAACTCAATGAACGCATGAAAAGATTTGCCGAAGGCGACGGAACCGCGGAGTTTTCCGGCACCCGCAAAGGGCCGAAGGGCGGTCAGCAGAGCTTTGAGGGCAAAATGCACCGCGATGGCAACACCATGAATTATGAAGGCGCAACAACCGGTGCCGCTGGCAATTCTGTAAGCACGACCGGTCAGACAGTATTCGAGGGGAATCAGGCAAAATTCGAACGGAAACATCATGGCCCGAAGGGCAAAGAGGCCAGCGTTACCGGCACCCATACTCGCGATGGCAATGTTGTTAATACCGAAAAGACCATTACCGGGCCGCAGGGCAACGAAACCAGCCTTACTTCTACTACTACAAAAGAGGGTAACACTCTTACTACCGTTATAACCGGCGAAGGCGGCAAGACCGCAACCCATCAGGTAACCGGTTCAACCGATGCCGACGGCCTGCATACCACCAGCACCACTACCGGCCCGGATGGCAGGACACTCGAAAGCTCCGGCGACTGGATGTTCGACTTTATCGAAGAATCAGACTACTGACCTGCAGCATCTTAAAAAACAAGCGGCCTGAGCGAGCCTCACGGCCGCTTGTTTCTTTTGGCTGCCCTGCCGGGCTGCAGCTGATTTGAAAATCGGTTGCAATTGTGTGATAATTGGCAGTGTTCAATTTCGACTGATGCGCAGGAGAAAGAATGTCAGGAACTGCCGGTACCAGGGGTAAGCTTGTTTCTCAGGTCATAGTACCTGTGGTCGTTATTACCCTGCTTTCGGCAGGGCTGCAGATGGCGGTTACCTTTTTTCTGCTGCGGTTTTTGAAAAGCGAAATCAAATCCGGTATTCACCATGAATTTGAACAGACCTGTGTCGACTTTGGCAACGGTCTGCGCGAGCAGGGAATACTTGTTTTAAAACACAATACCGAGGCTATTCTCAGCCAGCAACTGCAGTATCTCGAAGCTCAGAAAGACAAATTCAGCAATGCCGCAGAGCTTGCTGCTTTCTGTGCCGGCGACGCTGCCTTTCAAAAGCTCGCATTGCGCAGTTTTGAGCGTTATGGCTATACCAACGCCTCGGTTAAAGTCGATGGCAAACTGATCTGTGTCGCGCACGCCAAAAAGGAAATCGTCGGCAGAGACCTTTTTGAAGTGGTCGCGTCACTCTCAGCCGATGCCCGCCAGAAGCAGAATGTCGATGAATTTGTTAAAAACTGGAGTATGCAGACCTCTGGTGTGATCGAGTTTGAGCAGACTGATGCCTTTTTGCCGACTCACATACCGGCTTCGGTTGGCCGTCGCAAAATTGCCTTCCAGGTCTGGAGCGAAATTGCCGGTATTCCATTTGTCGCAGAAACCACGACTTACCTTGCCGAGTTTCTTGAACCCGTCGACCGGGTCATGGGCCAGCACAACCGGGCGATCGATAACATCGAAGGCAAGATCGTGCGCGGCCTCACCTTCTGGATCACCGGATCGTTGATTCTGGTTCTGTTTTCACTGGTGGCGGTCGTGCTTGCTTCTGTCTGGCTTAACCGCCGCAAGATACAGAAACCTCTTGAAGTGATTTCTGAGGGGCTGACCCGCTTTGGCGCCGGTGATTTTTCTGCCCGCATCAACTGCGAGGTTAATAACGAACTTGGCCTGGTTGCCGAAGTTTCGAACAAAATGGCAGATCGTCTCGCCGAGTCTCTCGCATCACTTGAAGAGGCCCGCAAAGATCTTGAAGCGAGGGTTGCCGCGAGAACCGCCGACCTGGAAAAGGCCAACCGTGCTCTCGAATCTGAGCGGCAGACTGCTGAGCGCCTGCTGCGCAACACTTTGCCTGAGCCGGTCGCCATAAGGCTGAAGGCTGGCGAAGAAACACTGGTCGATGATTTTGCTCTGGCGACTGTTCTCTTTACCGATTTTAAAGGCTTTACCCAGCTGACAGAAACTGTGACACCTTCAAGACTGGTCAGTTCGCTCAATGAGGTTTTTGCGAAGTTCGACGAACTCGCAACCGAGCTTGGTATCGAAAAAATCAAGACAATCGGTGATGCTTATATGGCAGTTGGCGGGGTACCGGTTCGCGATGACCGGCACCCCGAAAAAGTCGTCGAACTCGGCCTGCGTATGCGTGATTACATTGCGAAAAGACTCGATAACAAAGACCTGCTGCCGTTTCAGATTCGTATCGGCATTCATTCGGGTCCCGTTCTTGCTGGCGTGATTGGCCGCAGCAAAATGACCTATGACCTCTGGGGCGATACGGTTAATATTGCCAGCCGCTGTGAATCAGCGTCTGAGCCAATGCGTGTCAATATTTCCGAAGCCACTTATAAACTTGTAAAAGACAGATTTAAATGTGAATATCGCGGGCTTGTTGCAGCAAAGGGCAAGGGCGAAATGCCGATGTATTTTGTCGAGCGTCTAACCTGACAGGATGAAGGGTTGCATTTAATCGCCAGAATTCCTTGTAGCAAGCATAATGGTGGGCATAACTTTATTTGTCACCGCATTTATAAACAGAGAGCACAGGCTTAAGCTTCGCCCGAAGGCTGATTAAAGTCGTTTCAATGCCTTCTTTTTGATCTGAAAAAAACTTGTTGACAACTTTACCTGTACAAAATAAACTTCGGTACCGGTACGCAGTAAAAATAGAAAAACAGGGGTGCCCGCGTAACAAACGTCCTCGTTCTACCTCAAATCAGGGAATTGGAGTTGTTATGACCAAATTTGGTAAGTGTTTTGCTGTGCTCTTTTTGCTGTCTGTCTTTTTTCTCAACCCGGCATCTGCTGCCGACGACCTGATCATTCATGGCCTGGTCAGCCAGGGTTACCTGAAGTCTTCAGAAAACAATTACATGACCCTTTCTGAAGGTGGAAGCACCGAATACTCAGAATTTGTCATCAATTTTCAGAAGCAGATGGATGACAAACTGCGCCTCGGCCTGCAGCTCATGTCACGTGACCTGGGCAAAGAAGGCAACAACGAAGTCAAAGTCGACTGGGGTTATGGCGACTACAAATTCAACGATCGCTGGGGCCTCAGACTTGGCCGCGTAAAAGCGCCGTTCGGTTTTTACAACAAAGGCCGCGATATCGACATGCTGCGCACTACCGTTCTGCTGCCGGCTACCATCTACATGGAAGACTACCGCC
>JAKQQP010000597.1 GCA_029564115.1 Candidatus Rifleibacteriota bacterium
GACTTTCTCATGCAAACCCTTAAAATTGGAGAAAACAAATGAAGCCTCGAATCATCGCCTGCATTTTCTCACTTATGCTGGCCTCTGTGGCCGCTTTTGGGCAAACCAGTGTTGTAACCGTCAAGCCGCAGTCAGGCACAATCCGAAAACTCCTGCAGTTCACCGGTGAAACCAGACCCGTCGTCGAAGCCTATGCCGCCGCCGACGTCAACGGCCCCGTTTCGCAGATCATGGTTGAAGACGGGCAGAAAGTCGCACTCAGCCAGCCTCTCGGTAAAATCGACGACATTCGCTTTGCCATCACCCTGCGTCAGATGGAAGCCGCCCTCGAACGCGCCAAACAACAGCTACAGGATGACGAAAAAGACTATGAACGCAATAAAACGCTGTTCGATAGCAAAGCGATCACCCAGAAAAGCCTCGATGCAGCCCTGACCAACTACATCAAGGGTAAAACCACAGCGAAACAGGCACAGGCAGATTATGACAAGGCAAAACTCGATCTCGACCGCTGCGTTATCAGATCGCCAATCGCAGGCTATTTCGTCGACCGCTCGATTGAACTCGGTCAGGCGATGGCCCGCGGCCAGAACATGGGCAAGGTCATCGATCTCGACGACATCTACGTCGATGCCCGCATCCCAGAATCTGAAATCAGAAATATCAGAAAAGGCCAGAAATGTCTTATCGAAGATAAATACGAAGGTACCGTCGAGCATATCGATCTCTACGCCGACAATTCACGTTCATTCAAAGTGCGCATAAGAGTGAAAAACCCTGATCTGTTTTTTCGCGGCAACATGTTTGTTAAAGGCAGCATCACCCTCGAACAGTTCGATAACGCGCCACTTTTTCCGTCACAGGCCATTCGTAATTTCCGTGGCGACCTCTACGTCTTCACCGTCAAAAACGGCAAGGCGGTTCGCAATAAAATCAGCCTGATCGCCCAGGAAAGCGAATCAAGCTATGCCGACCAGATCGGCCTCGACAGCGAAATCATCACTGTCGGTCAGGACAGCCTCGACAACGGCAGCGAAGTAATCGTCAGAAACAATGGCAACGGTAATGGGCAACAGAAGCCGGTCACCGGCGATGCCGCAAACAACTGAATCTGAAAGCATAATATGAGCATACCAAGAACATCGATCAATCGCCCCATTTCGGTCACCATGCTGATGCTTGGCATGGCACTGATCGGCTTCGGTGCCTTCCTCACCTTTAACGTCGCACTGTTCCCGAATATCGATATTCCGGTCGCTTTCGTGCAGGCCCCCTACCCCGGTGTCGACCCGGCCGAAATCGAAACCATCGTCACCAAAAAGCTCGAAGACGAAATCAACTCGGTCGAAAATATCGATAAAATCGAATCATACTCAGCCGAAGGCTATTCGCAGACCGTAATCAACTTTAAATTCGGCACCGACCTCGACCTGGCCGCCGTTGATCTGCGTGCCAAGGTCGACCAGGCCAAGCGCAATCTGCCCCGTGACATGGAACAGGTCACGGTTTCAAAGGTCGACATCAATGCTTTTCCGGTTCTTAACATCGCCCTGGGTGGCAATTACGACCTCGTCGAACTGCGCCGCATCGCCGACCGCGAAATCAAACCGGCATTTCAGCAGATCAGCG
>JAKQQP010000620.1 GCA_029564115.1 Candidatus Rifleibacteriota bacterium
TGATGCTTTTTTTTGCGCCCGTCGGCATTGCTGCAATTCTGGCCATGGTTTTTTATGCCGGAAAATTTCTCTTCGGAGCCTATAATGCTTACGATCAGCTTAACCTTTTCCGCATGCTGAGCCAGATTCCACCAGCCCAGCGCTTTCGGGTTCTTGAAATAATGGCGGCTCCGCACAATTTTCCCAGGCTGGCGAAACCGCTCAAAGCTTTTGCAAAAGCCGTTAACAGCGGTGAGAGTATTGTGCCGGCCGCAGAGAAATCGGGTCTTGATGGCCTCACCAGCTGGTTTCTGCAGCTTTCTTCCATCGATGCGGGCAGCAGTATGATTCTTGAACAGGGCGCAATTCTGCTCGAAACCAGAGTTAACTGTGGCCTCGAACGGGCCGGGCGTTTGCTCGAAATTTCAAGTGTGCTGCTGCAGGGTGTTTTGTTTGGAGCGATCGTTTTTACCGTCTTCCAGACAATGATAAATATCATGCTGGGGGCCATAGTATGAAACAACAGCAGCAGAACAGCCATGAAATAATAACCTTCTGCCAGCTTCTTGCAGTAGCACTGAAAAGCGGGCGTCCGGTTCCTGAAACACTGGCGGCTCTTGGTGCGCGTTCCGGCAGTTCAAGGGCCTCTGAGTGGGCAACTGGCCTGGCAGACAAGATGTCACAGGGGCACCCGGTCGAAGAGGCCTGCCGCGAACTGAAAGATTTTGATCCGGTTCTTGCCCGGCTGATGCCTCTGCTTGGCAATAATCGCCTGCTTAAGGTTCTTGAACTCTACACGGGTTTTCTGGTTAACCTCGAAAGAGTTCGCGAGAGCCTCAAGACTGCGCTTTTTTATCCGGCCGTAGTTGTTACTCTGCTGCTGGCACAGCTGATGCACCTTAACTTCAGTCTTTTTCCGCATGTTTATGAGCAGGCCGTGACACTGTCGTCGCCATTGCCAATGACAGTGCGGTTGCTGTACTTTGCCAGCTTCGATCTATGGCCGGTTTCTCTGCCGATACCTCTGTTGATGATCGGGTCGGCTATCTTCATGCTCAAAACCTTTTTTTCGGCAAAAATTGACAGCAGATCCCTCGCTGCGAGAATCGCCAGATTTGGTGAAGCTCTGCAGCTTCAGGAAACCGGTCGCCTTCAGGGCGTCATCAGCCTTTATCTTGAGGCTGGCTTTCCGCTGTCTGTCGCCGTTGAAAATGCCGCCGGTCTGACCCACGGCAATGATTCAGATTCACTGATGAATGTGGTGGCGGCTTTGAATCATGGTGAAGGTCTGAACAACGCTTTTGCCCTAAGTCCGACGCTGAAACATGTCGGCTCTGATAAGTCTGATGCCGGTTCTCTGGCAGAGCGCCTGAAATATGCTTCAGAAAGCAATTACCGCCATTCATACAGCCTGCTGAAAAGCATTTCGAATGAGATGCTTCTGATCGCACTGCT
>JAKQQP010000624.1 GCA_029564115.1 Candidatus Rifleibacteriota bacterium
ATGAATTTCTTCGGGCAGATCATATTCTCCTGGCAGAGTTTGAGAAACCGGCTTTGCTGTAACCTCAACAGTGCTTTCCGATTCGGCAGCAATTTTCTGCAGGTGCCCGTTTACCAGCTGATAGCCCTTTGCTTTGATCTGGCGCAGCCAGTTCTGTTTAAAACCGATACGGTTCAGGTTTTCGAAGAGCCCGGCTTCTTCGGCTTCCCGGGTCAGCTTTGCGAATTCTTCTAGGCGTGGATGGCCGGGTGGCAAAAAGGTTTCTTTGCGATGCAGAATTGGCGGGTTGGCTGAGTTTTCATACGAACTGAACCGCGATTTCATGGTGATCAGGTCGATTGTGTAACTCGCCTTGAGTTCAGGAAAAGGGTCTTCCCAGAAGGTGGGGTAAAGCAGCAGCGAAACCTTGAACTCTCTGAGATGAAATTTCACCAGGTCGAACTTGATTCCGGCCAGCTGAAGGCGCTTCAGCGACTGATCAAGAAAAGATATGAGATCGGCAGGCAGGCACTCGATGGCGCAAGTGTGCAGATATAAGGCTTCCGGCAGCCTTTTCCCAAATGAAAGCTGCCGGATAATTTTCTGGTAATGTGAAAATTCCATCCTGTTATCTTCTAAACTAGACCGGATTGTCAGGGGTGGCGGGCAGCTGCATGATTACGGTTGGGATGCCGGCGGGGTTTGGGCCGCCGTCTTTGAGGTCGACAAAGCCTGAGGCGAGATACAGGCGGCGGGCCGCCGTTCCTTCTGGCACGGACTGGTCGAAAGTTTGCACGAATATGCTCTTGCGGGAATCAAGCCGGCTGATCGCGAATTTTAGCAGTTGCCGGCCGAAGCCCATGCCGCGGCAGCGTTCTGCGACTGCCAGCCAGACTATTTCGTTTGCCTCTTCAGCGATAACCACGCCGCCACCCAGGCTTGCGTCTTTTTCATCGGCGCTCGAGCGTATGCAGAAGGCTCTTTTTGCTGTGATAGCATCTCTTATCGCTTCCTGGAATGGAGCTTCATCGGCCATTGGCCCGAACAGAGGCTCGACCTCTCTCGCAAGAGAAAGCCAGGCAGTGAAATCGCTTAAATTCGAATAATCTACATTCATGTTTTATACCCTGATATCAACGAGGCCAGGCACCGCGCAATCAAGCTGAAATTCTGCTGATTCAGCCGGTGGCAGGCAACCGCTATTGGCGTTGCGAAGCGTTGGCCAGAATCTCTGTGGCCCACTGATTCAGACTTTTACCGCTGGCTTTAGCTGCTATTGTTACGGCCGCATGCACTTCTGGCGGCACCCGGAACATCAACTTTCCGGAAAAGGGCT
>JAKQQP010000012.1 GCA_029564115.1 Candidatus Rifleibacteriota bacterium
AACAGGCTGCTGAGGCGATACAGCAGACACACAGCCAGAAAGACCAGAGCCGGCAGAAAGATTATGCCCAGACGCGATGTGTACTGCAGCGTCATATCGCCCCAGTAATAGGCGAATCTGGCAATGGCATGCAGCAGAAAAAAGGCTCCGGCAACCAGCAAAAAGTTGATCGAAGTTTTGTCGGCAGGTTTATCGGAACGACGGGCAGCCCATCCTGAGAGCATGTATATCAGCCCGGCAAGGGCGAGAAAGGTGACAACCGGCACCATGCCGTAAGCTCTGTCGCTGCCGCTGAAAAACGGCAACGCCCGCTGCACGTTCTTAATAAAAAGATCGAGGCCGAAAGCCTGGTCGATATCTTTCACCTGAAAGGCCTGTCGGCTGAAAGTGATCACCCGCAGCCAGGCAACCGGCAGAAACAGGAACGGCAAAAGCACCAGTCGCAAAGAAAAGCGGCTGAATTCGCCACGCGGCAGCCAGAGCAAAACGGCGGGAACAGCACAAAGCACGGCAAGTGCTGACTCATAGCGTGTCTGCGCCAGCAAGGGCAGCAGCAAAAGCATGGTTTCTGCAGTCGCGGCAGCGGGGTATTTTATAAACCTGAGCAGAAGCAGCAGAAAAATCAGGGCAAACATCAGGTTGAACACTTCGAAGCCGGCTGAAGTCATATAGAGCACAAAAACCGGAAACGCGGCGAGCAGCAGCATCGCCACCAGCCCCCAGAATCTGCCGAAAGGCTTCTGAATAAGATAATAGAGCAAAAACAACGCAAAAAAACCGGCCAGGGCGTTGACCACAAATATGTTTGCGGCTCGATAGCCGGTCAGCGAATGAACGGCACTGACCGCGAAAGGGAACAAAGCGGGCCGCATATCGGTAACCTTGCTGATAACGCGCTTCATACCGTGGTAATAACTCACCACCTGAGTCGGGTTATAGCAGGCGCGATCATCGTATAGCGCCATCGACATGCCCAGCAGATTGGTTTCGTCGGCAAGAATTCTAAAATCAGGCGGAGAAGCGAAAACGGCCGCCACAGTAATCGTCAGCGCCACGCCCAGCGCCGGCAAATGGCGACGAAAACGCGAAGTCATCTCTGCGACGGGCGGCAATTGGGCAAAAACCTGCTGCAACCATATGAACAGGGCGGCAGCGATAAAATAAAAGGTGTAGTCGCAGTAAAGCGTTTCCATTCTGTCGCGATCAAAACCCCGGAACCCATAAAACAAGGCCACCGGAGTCATGGCGCACGCCAGCCAAACCATGATTTTGCCTGATCTGTTCATAAAACCAAGATTAACATGAACCCCAAACTACCGCGACTGTTTTTTCTCAGATTCAAAGCAGCAGTGTCAGTTCCAGGGTGAGGTGATGGTTACCTGAGCAGGGGTCACAACGCCACTTTCGCTGGTCTGGCCGTTGCCAACCTGGCCGGCGCTGTTGTCGCCGCAGATGCGCACTTCACCAGTCGCAGAAACGGCGTAAGTATTGTTATCACCGCAGGCTGCAGAGCTTACCGAAGTGAAGGCCGCGCTCAAAACAGGTTCTGGCTGCATTTTGGTGGTCAGGGGCAAAGCGAGCTGACCGAAATAATTATCGCCAAAAACGTAGGTTGAACCGCCAGCAGTAGTTATAATGCTGTGGTTGGCACCGGCAAAAACGCCGTTTACAGGTGACACAGCGGTAATTTTGCCGGGAATATCCATCAAAGCGGTTGTTGTCGCCAGACCTGTCTGCCCGAAGTTGTTCAAACCCCAGGCATAGACGTAGCCATCATCACCCAGAGCCAGACCATGAAAATTACCGGCAGCAACGCTGATAGCGCCAACCGGCAAAGCAATCGGCACAAATACCGACGAGAAATCTGCCGGATCGGCGGCCAGCTGGCAAAACTGATTGTCGCCAGCGGCCCAGACACTGTTATCGGCTTTGATGATCAGACTGAAGCTGTTTCCGGCGGCGATCGCTTTGATTCCGGTCATCTCAGAGACAGCCTGAGCGACAACGCCGGTATTCGAGGTGCTTCCGAGGCCGAGCTGGCCGAGATCGTTCAGACCCCAGACATAAAGCTGCCCGGCTGTGTCGATAGCCAGAGCATGGGCAGCGCCGGCAGCGATGGCGGTAATGTTGTTCAAACCGGGCACTTCGAGAGGGTATGCGGTAGAATTGGCCCCGATGCTGCCGAGCTGAATCTTATCGTTGATTCCGCAGGCATAAACTTTGTTGTCTTCACAGAGCAGCAAAGAAAAATCTTCACCGGCCGCCACTGCTTTAACGCGCCGGGTGAATGGCGAGAATTTCGGAAACCAGGTCTCGGTTAAACCAGAGATAGCAAGCTGGCCATAAACGTTATTGCCAAAACCGATGAGAGTTCCGTCGTCTCGCAGAACAAGGCTATGTACTGTTCCGCCGGCAGCCGCGGTCATCTTCGCCTCGACCACCCTGTTTTTGTAAGTCGCAAAAATTTTTGTGGCATCGAGCTTGTCGGCAGCACCGGCAAGATTGAAGACTTCGTTAATATTGGCAAAAACCGCCGCAGAAATCATCGTCATGGTCGAGAAATCTGCTGTTGCCAGCAATGCGGCCCGGGCCACGACGTCTTCGGGTTCGGCAGAACCGCTGGCCACTATCACTAATTCGTTGTTCTGACCGGGCAGAAGATCTGCCCCGCCATGAAAATTTCGATATATAGTGCTGCCAATCGTAATTCCGGCGCCTTCGAGATCAAGGCTGGCTATCACGGGTATGGCCGGAACAGCCGAAAACGTTACTGCAGCCGTGCCATCGATAATATCGACCCGCTTGCGCAGCAGAATGAGCGGGTTGGTCATATTGCCACGGTTGATCAGCTTGAGCGAGAACACGGCCGACGCCTGACTTTGTGCCCGCAACGCCGCTTTCAGAGATTCATCATGCAGGCGCAGTCTGATGCTGACTTCAGCGGTGGCAGAGGGCGGCAGAACCGGCGTGGCGCTGTCGTCAGCCGTTTCCCTGTGCCCGGAATGCCCGAAAAAACAACCGGTGAGCTGCAACAAAAGACAGCAAAAAACGGCAAAAATAAGCTTTCGCATGCGACAACCCTACCTGTGCAGCTGAAAAAGAGCAAAATTGGTCGGCAGAGTCGCTCCGAGGTTCACATTACTGCCATTGCCCCCGGTTATTCTTATATAAGCAGCACAGTAAGGAGCAACAGGTGCCCCCCCAGAGCTGCCAGTCACAGCATTAACCTCAGTTCGCGCCGGCCCGGTAAGGGTTACATCAGCCAGGCCGTAATCAAATGAGTATATGCCATTCACATTAAACCCCTTAAAACCATAAATACCGCCATTTTCAGCATCAACAGCAAGTGTCAGAAGAAATTTGGCATAGGTCTTGGCAACAGTTTCTTCGCCATTGAAATAATCAATAGCAGTGTCACCTGCCTGACCATTTTCAAGCAACCCTTTAACAGAGTCATTAATACCATAATTTTGCGCCAGCCAGGTACCAAAGAGATAAGCTTTGCCATAAAATGCAGAGCCATCAGCATCGGTGATCCATCTATTTACCGGAACCCTCTCCAAAGCCGCTAAATAGTTTTCTACCTGGATTGCCTTTGATTGATTCAAAAACCCGTTAATAGAGAAACCATTAATATGCTCTGCATAGCCTGACATTGCTTCGTCAAGCCACTCATTATCTAGATAAGCCTGAGAATCGAGGTGCCGCTTTTGCCAAAAATGAATCATATGCTGGAATTCATGAGCAGCAGTGGCAGACAAAGAATTTATCACACGGTTGAACCCATTCGAACTTGAAGTTTCTCCGGACAACTTAAGAAAAAATATTTTTTTCCTGTTGGAATTATCCTGCGGAAACAAATCACCTGAAAAAAAATACCCGGCTGTAAAAATTTGCGAAGAAACCAGAACATAAGTAGCACTGGCTGACTCATCAACAGCATTCAAATCATTGGAAGTAAAAATTCCAGGCGGCTCTTCACCAAAAATTAACCTGTTTTTCTCATATATACCATTCGAATTGCTCCATTTTGCCGCCAAACCATTTATAACCAGACTAATATTAGCTAGATTTTCATCCTGATCATCGAGAAAAAAGTAAGTCAGCCGACCATTGGCGTGGCTGGTTATTGCCTTACATTTAGCGTTTATATCAGCAAAGGTCATACTCACCGGATTCGTTATGTGCTTGAAGGTTGCGGCAGAACCTTCAAGCACTGCTGAGCGCATTGATGAACGAAGCTGCGAATCTGATCCCATAAAATTAAAGTCGGGACGACGACGCCTCAAATTCAGATCAAAAATCTGTTCTGACGTCAATGGTTTGCCGTAGTTTGTAAAGCCTGTTGCCTTATCGACAGACGCTCTTATTGAACCGGCGCCAAAGTTTGCGGCCGACCAGTTCGGCGTAGCGCTGGCTGTTGAACGGTTCATCAGCAATACCCATGATTCTGAAGCGCTTCCAAATGCCGGAATCGTTAAATTGAGGTTGCTGTCTTTTTTGGGGTAAGCAACCGAAGCATAGTCGGCCGGCGGCTGAAATTCTGCATCTGCCGGCACCGGCAGCGGAGCATACGCAGCGTTATACGCCGCAAAGGCATCTTCATAAACATTTACCGAGCTTAAATTCAA
>JAKQQP010000036.1 GCA_029564115.1 Candidatus Rifleibacteriota bacterium
TGCTACCAGCCCGAGAACGCGCAAGACCTGCACGTAGATTCCCATGGCAACGGAAGGGTCACCATTTTCAACTTTGTACAGGGTCGGGCGGGAAATATCGGCTCTGGCGCAAACCGTTTGCATGGAAAAGCGGCGGCGCAGCCGTGCGTCCTTGAGGCGTTGTCCCAACGCCTCAAGTTCTTTTGCCGAAGAAGGATAGATTGCAGCGCTTTTTTTACTCATAACGATAACTATTATTTACATAAACACTTGTAGATGTCAATTATAATTATCATTACACAGATGGTGACGAAGCAGGGGATAAGGTATAGCCGAATTTCAGTTTTTGATCTGCCAGCGGCCGGCTCTTGCCGGGCCGGTATGATGGATTTTTCCGGCGGCTTTAAGCTTTTGCAGATGATACGCATTGTTATCGCCCGGTTTTCTAAAAACCGGTAATCCAGGAAGCAATTATAAAGCTTTTCAAAACAAAATGTCCGACAGGCTGCTAGACAAAGAAGATTTTTTCAAGAAAATATTTGGCTGACTGCGCAAAATTATCTTTTAGCCAATGATTGGTGCGGATTTTTATCAGGCGGCTTTCTGGTCAGAGGTGGCTTTTCTTAATTTGTCGAAACTTTGCTGCCACCTTGCCCTAAAAGAAGTCAGGCTGTCTATCTCATGCATGCAAATATCCATTGTCAGCGACAGGGCTCGTGAAAACCCGGCGCTCTGATCGCCGCCAAAAACGTGGGCAAGCTCATGAATGTAAGTTGACCATGCCTGACCATAGTTTTCGCGAGCAAAAAGTCTTCTCTTCAATGCAATTGATTTAACTCTGTATCTGATCTGTAAACCATAGCTGTTGAACTTCTTTCCTGTGATGGGTTCAAGATTTGCCATTCCAAGCCAACTTGCCGATGAATTGGTAATAATATTGACCCGCGGATAGTCAACAAAACCAAAAAAATCACCGAAAATCAGTCTGGCGTGACTTTCAAGAACATCCACAAGTTGCATTTCGCAGTCAGATGCTGCTTGAAACTCAAGGAATCCGCCATTTTCATGACACCTGCTTTCAAGTGTGGCATAGCCAAGACGGCTGAATGCAGACTGAACGAACTTATAGTTTCTATTTGTCGAGCGAGCCCATGTCTGAGCCAGCCTCCTTCGATAACGGCCGCCATGGTCAGTTCTGGTCAGTTTTTCTGTGATAAGTAAA
>JAKQQP010000037.1 GCA_029564115.1 Candidatus Rifleibacteriota bacterium
TATTTGGGGGGGCTGCCCTGCTATAAGCGGATTCGTGCCGAGATCGGAAGTTCGTGCCTATAAGCTGGTGGTTGAAAGGCTGTTTATTCTGTTTTCAAGATTGCCCAGACTTGAAATGATCTCATTAAAATCTGGAACTATTCCAAAAAGCATTGCCTGCATTGCGCGATAATCTCTCTGCAATTCACCTAAATGATGGTCAGGGGGCAACAACCGGATACTACCTGGTCGCGCCAGATCATATCTTGCCCACGAGCACCGGTAAAAACGAGTTTTGAACTGCACGACTTCTTCGAGAAGGCTGAGCGAAGTCAAAGCAGAATCTGCGATAGGAAGTAAACTTAAACGATAAAGATCATAGTAATGCCGAGAAAATCTTGCCGGTAGAGTTTTATCCGGGCCGCGATGAGCTTCCTGATGAAGAATTGTCACTTTTTCCCAGAATGTTCTTTCTGCAGAAGTCGTTCGCACAGAAGTGTGCGATTTTTCGAAAAACACAGGAAAATGCTCTGCCGCAAAACAACAGATCTTCCTCTCCTCGTTTGGCTGCCATGCTGCCAGACGCGCTTCTTCCGATAAATCTGCCTATATCTTCGGCCAGTGCGGGGAGAAATTTATCGGCAAGAAATTCGCCAGTTTTAGAATTAGCTTCACGACTAAGGGCATCCTGTTTCGTTGCGCTGAGGACTCGCCAGGGTTCGTAAGCTGAATAACCAAGTGAACGCCAATCCAATATAAGATCAACATCTTCCGAAAACCTTGAAATAGCACCATAAGCCTTGGAAAGGCTGGTTCCACCTTTGAAGACCAGCAGTTCAGCAAAGGGGCTGAGATGAAAAAGATAATCGAGCATCCAGCAGACCCAGAAATCCTTTTCGACAATTGCAGCGTGTACACCCATCGTTCGAGCAGTTTCGCGAAAAAGATCCATTCTGTCCTTATCCGGTCGGCGGGCAAACTTACGCAAGTTAACACCTCACATCGCCAGCTTCTTAATCAACTCATAGACCCAGGAAGTGACGTAGCGGCTTTCGCGCTCGGCCCGCCCGCGCTCGGCGGCAGTCAGTCTCGTTCGTAGAATACTGATGACGGTTTCGTCAATACGGGATCGACCCAGGCTTTTCAATGCCTGCACAACCAGTGCTGTAACTGGAGACAAAACCGTTGTCTCACGGTTTGCGCGATGAATAAGCTCAAGACTACCACCATCCCAGCTGTATTTTCTGGCAGGTCCATCGCTGAAATACTGATAGCGCGCAGGAACCTGTGTTGACAATCCCAGTAAATTCAACGCCGTCTCACCAGATGGCAAAATTGTCCAGCCATGAGTTCTCGCAACAGCTTGAGCTATGGCATCCGGATCGGGACTGGCTGGCGCCTGGAAAAGACTGCTGAATACCGGATAATCATACACTCCGCGCAGCAATCGACGAATTTTACCTGTTTCTGCCAGACGTGACAGAGTCTGGCGAACGGTTTCAGCTGTTGCCAGATCGTGAAAATCCTTTGGGGTAAAAACAGCACCCCTGCCGCGGCCATAAATCCTTGAAAGTATTGTTTGAGAAGATTTCTTATTCATATACAGTCACACACTTTTGTCACTAAAAATAGCTTTTTTTAGTGACAAAGTAAAGAGCAGTATTAAAACATTTGTGATTACACTTAATCAACAGAAACCTCGGTGTTTATCGTTGCAAAAATCAGCTTAACATCACCACCATGTCCTTTAACGGCCTTTTCCCGGGTAGCTTCCAGAGTGTTGCTCAGTAGCACAAATTTGGGACAGCATGGCAGCCACGTATGCAGTTTCCCTTAAACATTTTGAAATAGAAACTAGATGCATCAAGCCGGAGTAGCTGTTAAAGCCATGAGCCCGGTAAATTTCTGCATATTAAAGGATCTGAAATGAAAAAAAATCATGGATGATAACCGCAAACTCGTTGAAAAAGCAGTTGGCATTCCGCTTCCTTGCCATGCACCAGGCTGGCAAACTGGATAGTGTGGCATAGCCAAGACGGCTGAATGCAGACTGAACGAACTTATAGTTTCTATTTGTCGAGCGAGCCCATGTCTGAGCCAGCCTCCTTCGATAACGGCCGCCATGGTCAGTTCTGGTCAGTTTTTCTGTGATAAGTAAA
>JAKQQP010000043.1 GCA_029564115.1 Candidatus Rifleibacteriota bacterium
TGATGCTGCCGATTGTCCAGCGCTGCTCGGCAAACTGCCCGAGCTTCGAATTGTTGATACTGGCATAGAATTCGATTGTTTCGACATTCACTTCGACTTCTATCAATGGCCCATCTGGGGTGAGTTCGGCGCGAACCAGCCTGAAGCTGAATGGGGTTCGGCTATTGTCATAAGAGCCGGCGCTGTCATTATTGGTTGTTCCGGTTCCGGGCTTGACATCTGATCTATTGTTGCCGGTTGGAACCAGAATCCGGTATGCCCGAAAAAGCTGGGTGTAATTGTTCAACACCTGGCGGGCAAAGATTTTTTCGCGTTCATCGGTTACGGTTTCAAATTGTTTTTTTGCATTTTCAAGCTGTTTGAAAACCTTCGCCACGCCTTCTTCGCCGCTTTTTTTTATGGTTTCGTCGTTAAGGCCGGTAAGATCGGGGTTTTTTATACTGAGGCGGTCGTATGCCTGCTGCAGGGCGTCGCGTTCCTGACTGTCTGCTGCATAGGGAAAATTATAATCGAATCTGGCACCTGAAATGCTTTGAGAAAACAATGCCGGGGCTGGCAGTGTAATGACAATAAGATATAGAATTGCTCTCTGCAGGACTTTTAAAAGGTTAAACATCAGAAAATGTCCTTCGCTGGCCTTTTTGTTTGCAGTATGTTACAACAATCGACTTAAATGTAAAAGGTTTAAATTCAGGGTCTGTAACAGCTTCTGCTGACCCCTGGCAATGCGCGTAACCAGCTGTTGCTGATGGTATATAAACCGGTGGACAGTTTTTTCCAGCCGTTGTTATACATGCCGCAGGCTGTTATCATACTGGCAGTATACTCTGAGCTGTGCCGTGTTTTTATCTAGACAATGGTTGCAGAAAGGGGCTCGTTCTGAATGAAAGCGCAAAGACTGAGAATCGCTGCCTATGCTCTTTTGCATGACAACGGGCGAATTCTGCTCTGTCGCCTGTCGAAGGAACTGCCTGAATGGGAAGGCTGCTGGACTTTGCCCGGTGGTGGGCTCGAGTTCGGGGAGAGCCCTGAAGAGGCAGTTGTTCGAGAAGTTGAAGAAGAGACCGGCCTTAAAATTAAGGTAAGAAATGTTGCCGGTATTGACTCTATTGTCGTTAACCGTGATTACGAAGACTTTCAGGGGATCAGAATTATTTATCATGCTGATATAATCGGGGGCGAACTGCGGCACGAACTGTCTGGCTCGACCGATAG
>JAKQQP010000082.1 GCA_029564115.1 Candidatus Rifleibacteriota bacterium
CATGTCGTCTTCGAGAGCGGTAACTTTAACACCCAGGAGGGCCAGTTCGTCTGCGAATTCAACAGTCAGTTTTTCGAGGGTCTGCAGGTCAGCTTTGGTTACCAGGTTGGTACCGATGCCTGATTCGAGCATCTGTTCAACGTTGGCCAGCATTTTGGCAGTAACCATGGCGAGAGCATAGCGGGTTACCGTCTGGTTGCCTTTGAAGCGACCATCGGGATAGCCCTGGAGAATACCTTTGGCAGACAGTTTGTTTACTGCATCATAAGCCCAGTGTGAAAATGGAACATCAGAAAAAGGATTGGCGCTGGCAACTACAGTTGAAAGAACCATAGCAGCTACGAGAAGCATTGATATACGTTTCATAAGTTTCCCTTCAGGTTTGAAATTTGAAATTTTAAGACCTTCGGGGCTTCGGCTTTTCGAATCTTTTTCGTTTTTTCGATCAACCTTTTTCATTAAGTGTCCTTGTTTCCTTTAATGACTTCGATCAATCTACAAAACTCAATCGATTCTATCTGGCTTTACCCCAGGTGATTTTTCATCACCCCTTCAGATTCTGGCTTTTTCGGCAGGCTACCTGTAAGAGTTACACCCCCTTTCTTCGACACCTGTCAAAAACACAACCCAGTTTCCTTAGTAGCAGAAGATTAATCGCAAACATTAAATTTGTCAAGTAATTTTGTATAAGTTTTTTTCATTAATAACCAGCAGAAAACAAATAAGGCTGGTAAATGGCCGGAAATTGTCACTGTGAGTGAAGCAGTCTTGTGAGGCAAATCCAGATTGCTTCGCTACGCTCGCAATGACGCATTTTCATCTGCGTCTATCTGTGTTCATCCGTGGCCAGATTGCTTCGCTGCGCTCGCACTGACACATTATTCATCTAAAAGAAACCCGCCGGGCGTAAAGCCCGGCGGGTTAATCGCGTTTCCTCAACTGATCCGTGGATCAGCATCGGTGGTTACAATTAGAAGCGGCTGTAGATTTCAGCCCAGAGCATGTCATAGTCGAAATCGTTGTTCAGACCGCGACCGGCAGATACCTTGGTGGCACCATCCCATTTGTAGGCATCACCCAGGAATTCAAAGTTAGTGTAACCAACTCTGATTCTGGTGTTTTCAGCCAGCTGATAGCGATATTCGAAAGTAAGAACGGTGGCTTTGGCTTCAGCGGTGTTGAAGTTATTCCATCTGTCATAAGCACTGTTGGCACCGGTAGCCTGTGCAGCAACGGCAGCA
>JAKQQP010000090.1 GCA_029564115.1 Candidatus Rifleibacteriota bacterium
ATCTGGCATAGGTCCGATGCAAATCGGCAGCGCAGTAACGGATTTTCGTCGAGCTTGGAAGATTTTTTAAAGCCTTTCGATCTTTATTCATAAATTTAACAGGGCTGAGTTCCAAAAGAACTCAGCCCTGTTTGCTTTAGCATGCTTTTCTAACGAACGTTGTTCAAGTGTTTTTAGCTGAAATTGAAGTCAGATAAAGTGGGCGGTTAAAATTCTATTTTGAAGGGTGCCAGGGTCATTCCCAGCCCAAGAATCGTGCTGAGCATAAAATCAGACACGAAAAACGGAAAAACCATCAAACCGATACCGCAGAGCAGAAAAGCGAATCTTGATTGCTTTTTGCCAAAAATAAAATAACCTGCGCCGATTGCACCCCAGATCATGGTCATATAAAGAGATGTAATGTCCGAGTCATTTGTGGCTCCGGTTTTATCTTTTTCCTGCAGCTGACCGGCCATTTTTTGAGCCATTTTAAGCTGCCCTTCGTAGCTGAGTTCAGATGCTTTTTCAAACAGATCCTGCTCACTTGAGGCACTGACATTGCCCGGTTGCCATACAAAGATCAGAGCGAGAATAATTAAAAAAAATCTCATGTTGAACCGCCTGCGTCTCAGAATTTTGTTTGCTGCCTGGTTATCAGAATACACTGCCGAATTGCCAGACAAAACATAAATGCGGGTATGGGAGCCTAAATAGGCCCAGCCTCGCGATCGATCCGAGCGTTTATTCCACAGAGAGATCGGTCGCGAGACCTGGTTGTTATACCAGCCCTGCTTTTTTCAGTTCGTCGCGCAGAACACCGTATTCTACCTTCGAGCGATGGCGCAGATCCATTGGAATATCGGGGTGGAAAATAACCTGATCGACTGGTATTTCGTTCTTGGTCATTACCCGGCGAATCTCGGCCTCGCGTTCGGCGCAGAGCTTTTTATCGTTGATTTCAGCGTTGTTTTTCGGGGCAATGACGCAGACGGTTTTTTCGCCAAGTTTGCTGTCAGGAACGCCGAGATAGGCTGCAAGTCTGGTGTAAGGCTGGCGTTTGAGCACTACTTCAGCCTGCACGGGGAAAAGATACTTGCCGTCACGTTCGATGACATTGTGAATGCGGCCTACGATCCAGACATTGCCTTTCTGGTCGAGGCGGCCAAGATCTCCGGTTCGGTGCCAGACAATGTCTTTATGGTCGCGGATTTTCGAAGTTTTGAAGGCTTCCGGGTTGTTGTAATAGGCTCGGCAGACATGTTCACCGGCAACCAGCAGCTCGCCGACGCTGCCATGCGGAACTTCGAGGTCAGTCCACTGCTTGTCAGAAGCGACTTCGATCGGGCCGCGCACGATTTTGATGAACTTATACTGCAGGCCTTCGGCGAAATGACCGACGTTGACGCCGGCATCGACGAGTTCGGGGTCGTCTTCGGTGACGCTGCGCTGGGCAAGCATTTCCTGGCCGGTGATGTGTGTCATCGGTTCAGCTTCTGTCGAGCCATACATAACGACAAGCTCAGCGTTTGGCGCGATTTTTTTGAATTCTTCGACGACATCGCGAGACACGGCGGCACCACCGGCAGCGACCCGGCGCAGACCCGGCAGGGTTTTTCCCTTTTCGAGGCAGTATTTGTTCAAACCGTTGAGCAGCGAGGGATTCAGCGTCAGAGTGGTGATGTTTTCGCCAATAATCTGCGTGTAAAGCACATAAGCGTCATTGTCAGCTGGTTCAGCTACGTTGATGGCCGGCAGAATCGTGGTTACGCCCGCTGCCAGGTTATTCAGCGAGAAGATCGGGAAAACCGGCAGGTCGAGGTCACTTTTTTCATATGGCAGACAGCCGTCGATGGCGTAATGCTGCGCCGCAAGGAAACGATGCGAACGGTCGGCGCCTTTGGGAGTGCCTGATGAACCGGTGGTGAAGGTGATGAGCGCGGTGTGCTCCTGCTCGACCGGAACTGGTTCAGCCGCTTCAGGGGTTTCGAGAAGCTCTTCGAAGCGGGCGGTCCACTTTTTCGTGCAGGGGCCCATGTTGATTTTTACCGGAATGGCTTCGAGAGCCGGTTGACCATTGCCCATGGCGAAGCCGCGCTCGCCAGAGAGCCAGACTTTGGGCTTGCAGAGGTCGGCGACGTAGCCAAGCTGGTCGGCGCGGGCGAAAGAATCGAGGAAAATACATCTGACCCCGAGCATCTGAAATGCGAACATACCGGCATAGAGCCACGGGATCATTGGCACATACACCAGAGCGCAGTCACCCTTTTGAACGCCAAGTTTTTTATAGCCGGCGGCAACATGCACAACCATGTCGTAGATGTTTTTGTAGGTGAAAGTATCGTGTGTCAGGGTTCTGGCAAACGGGTTGTAATCGAACCAGATTTTGTTTTTGGTGTTGACCCACTTCATGCAGACTCTGTCGGGGTGCTTCTCAAGGTGGTCCTGCAGGAAGCAGAAGCAGTTGTTGCGCAGGCTTTCTTTGCCGATGTCATAACCGATTTTTGGAAGTGCCATTACCGACTCCTTAAAGATCTATGAATACCTTGATACCCGACCGGGCTTCAATGTGGGTCTTAACAGGGCGTGGCCTCCGTCATCAATCCCCACGGTTGTCTGGTTTCGAGACTTTTTCCAGAGAATCTGCATTTGCTTTGTTAACTGCCACGGATAAGAATTATTTTTGCAAACCAAGGATAACACTCTTCTTTTCTTCGTGCAAAGCAAGCTTTTTCTTTCAGCCGGAAATCGAATATATTCTGGCAAGAGCGTTCAGCGGCAATTCATCGCCGGGTTTGTCTGGACTTGTGTTCCTGATAACGTATATAATTTTATTTTCAATATGATGTGATCGTTTATAGAAGGCAGACAATAAAATTTCCGCACTGGAGTTGCCAATGACAGAAAAAATTGAACTCAGAGCCCTGTCTCATGATAATTTTGCCGATTTTGAAAAGCTTACGGTTGGTGGCAAGCACGGCGGCTGTTACTGCGCTTTCTGGCATCAGAAGTTCAATTCTGTTGAAGAATGGCATCAACGCGAGCGCGAAGCTCCTGAAAAGAACCGCGAATGTATGCGCCAGAGGGTAGATTCAGGTTTTCATGTCGGAGTTCTTGCCTATGAGTCTGGCAAGCTGGCCGGCTGGATTTCTGTCAGCCCGGTCTCCGAAGTTTACTGGGCCTGGCGACGGGTGCCGGCTCTGGCAGACAAGGCCAGAACCACGGCATGCATTACCTGCATCGCGCTTGCCCCGGAATTCAGAGGCAAAGGCTATCAGAAGCTCATCCTCAAAAGCCTGTGCGAGTATGGCAAAAAACTCGGCTGGGAAGCCATAGAGGGCTATCCATTCGACAGCGAGGCGGTAGAAAAGCTGGGGGCCGACGTTCACTGGCCGGGCCTGATAAAAGGGTTTACTGAGGCCGGTTTCACCAGAGTGGCCCCGCACTGGCTGAGCAACGACCAGGCCCCACGCTCAATATATTCTATCAAGCTTTAAGAAGAGGCTGGCATAAGCAGGTAAAATTCATGTTTATCGATAAAGAGCTGATAAGGGAAAAAGCGATCTCTCTCGGTGCCGATGCCTGCGGTTTTGCTGCCGTCGAAAGGTTTGCAGACGCGCCTGCAGGATTCAAGCCAGGAGATATATACGAAGCGACCAGATCTGTAATCGTTTTTCTTAAAGTCATTCCATCTGAAATTCTTGATTGCCTCAATCCTGTGCCATACACAGGAACTGCTTTTCTACTATATCAGGAGATAGATCGACTGGGTCTTTCTTTGGTTCGCTTTTTAAATACCTGCAACATAAAGGCGGTTCCGATTCCGTGTGATACACCATACGTTCACTGGGAGCCAGAAAAGAAGCGCGGAATGGGCATACTTTCGATGCGGCACGCCGCGTATATGGCTGGTCTTGGCTATCTTGGAAAAAGCACTCTGCTGATCAACCCGAAATTCGGCAATATGGTTTACATCGGGGCAGTGTTGACCGGCCAGGCCTTCGATTCTGACCCGATGCTGAATGATTCGTGTCCGCAGAATTGCCGCATCTGCCTGGATGCCTGCCCGGCCGGAGCCTTGAATGGCGAAACGGTTAATCAGCAGCTTTGCCGTCCAGAATCATTTTACACCAATGAACGCGGTTTTACTCTTTATGACTGCTGTAACTGCCGTAAGAAGTGCCCCAGAAAAAACGGGTATCATGAAAATCTTCATGGCTGACAGACTCAGCGCTGCGATGCCGGTCTGAAAAACTCAGAGTTCGATTTCGTCTTTTGCCGGCGGGTAAAGAATTACGGCTTTTTTCTTGTCGACGACCTGGCCGGCGTTTTTGTTGTCGCTCCACTGCAGTTTGATTTTTTTACCCTGCTGCAGCGCGGTCAGGTAGATCGTGACTTTTTTCGGCGTCGGTTTTGTAACGTTGAACCACACTTCTTCGCCTTCTTCTTCGTCGTAGTAATGGTCGTAAATCGGCAGGGCCGGATCAAGTTTTTCGAGGGCTTTGATCATATCAGCAACGGTAAATTCTTTTTTAGACGGCATAGGGAAATTCCTTTCGAGGCTTTGGCAAAGGTCGCAGTCTGGCAATGCTGCATGGTTTTGCGGTTTTGCCATTTTATCACACTTTTCGCGGAAGCAGAGAAAATGGTAAGATCCGATATGTCATTGCGACCTGTTGCTGGCACGTAGAAGAAAAAGGAATACCCGCATGGAAAAAATCAGTTTTTTGCAGCTTAAACAGCCTTCTGAAGAAATTGCTGCGGCATTCACGCGTTGGGAAAGCGATTTGGAGCTGGTTCCATTTTCGCGACCGAACCAAAGCCAGGAAGATATTGAAAAGGTCGAGACTGTGACGGTTGAAGCGCTTGCGCGCCGGCTTGAACGCAATACTATCTTTCTGATCTATTCTGGCAGAAAACTGGTTGGGGAAATTAACTATCAGATCGACCCGCCGCAACTTTTCAAGAAAGTTGAAGGAACTGCCTGGATCGGCATAACGATTGGGGAGAAAGACGCCAGAGGCAAGGGAATCGGCGTTAAGGCTATGCAGTTTCTTGAAAAACAGATTCTCGATGCCGGATTAAAGCGGATTGAACTTGGCGTTTTCGAATTCAACAAGCCGGCAATCGCTCTTTACCAGAAAATGGGATATGCCGAAATCGGTAGAATTAAAGACTTTACCTTCTGGAACGGCCGAATGTGGCAGGATATCCGCATGGAAAAGTTTCCGGGGCATTATTGATAACTGCAAATCGAAAGCAGAATCGTTTGTAATGTAGGCACGGGGAGAAGTCGGGATTGCTTTTTCGTAAG
>JAKQQP010000108.1 GCA_029564115.1 Candidatus Rifleibacteriota bacterium
CGTTATCGTGTAGGTGCTGCCAACCGTAATTTTTCCGTCAGGGCAGCTCAGAACTGCGCTGCTGATCGCCGGCATGCTGTTGTCGATGCGAATTGGCGGCGTGGTGGTTTTGTATATTCTGTTTCCGGCAGTATCTCTGGCCGTTACCTGAAAAGTTTGCATAACCGAGTCTTCGATGCTTCCGGGCGGTATCTGGTAGAGGTAGGTGTAGGCAGAGTCGCTGGGATTGTCCATGACAACGGCGGGGTTACCGCCGATCGGCGAAAGGTCAATGGTTACGGTCAGAATGTCGGGGCCAACATTGATCGGAACATTAGCATCGAATTTCAACCAGCATGCTGCGGTGGCAACCGTTTGATAGTCTCCTGCTGGCCGCTCTTCTTGACCTTCTCCGAGACATTTGACGGTGAGCGGGTCGATCGCCGGGACATCGAGGTCGATTGCAAAGGTGCGGTTTACGGTCGTAATGTTGCCGGCGTTGTCGGTAGCCGCAAAAACCACCGTCATGGCATTGTTTTTAATGGTTGTCGATGCCAGTTCTACATATGCGACCCAGACTGCCTTTCCGCCAGCGACAGAACTTTCAAGGGACATTGCCAGCCCGGTGACGATGTCATCCGGTTCCGCACCGGCAGCGGTAAGGCCGGCTATGGTTACACTGGCGGTGTCATTGTCATAATTGTCAACGGTCAGAGTCAGCTTGAGGATATCCCCTGAAAGGGCTGTGGCATTTCCTGACATTATCTGAACAGTAGTCCCGCCCGCGTTGATATTTGGATCAACCGTGTCAATTGAAACCGGGTTGGCGGGGTAATCTCTTGCAGCAAAAAAAGGATCTTTCAGATATATTGGCAACGGTCCAACATTATCGTTGTCGATTCCGAGACTTGCAGTAAAAGTAGCCTGGAATCCACCGAAGGTGCTATTGTAGGGTATAATGGCTGCAGTGTTTGCTATACCCATGCCTGTCAGGTCGATTGTGGCCATTGTGCCGGTGGGAAGGCTCTGATACCTGTCATCTTTTATGGAGACCTGGAACAGTCTGTTACTACTGCTTATTTTTGCTGGGGTTATTTTTGCTTCTTTACCAGCCGGCGGGTCGAGGTCAAAGTTTATCTGCGGGGTATAGGTTGTAACGGCAGGTCCATCGCCGGTTGATTGGGCTAAAATGTATACTCTTTGCAGGGAATTTCCAGGAGTTAAAAAATCCGGATTCACACCAGGTTTGAGTGCCGTTAAAGTTCTGGTTACCGAATAATAGCCCATGTTGCCTGTCGGCGTGCCCAGAGAGATCAAGCCAAGCCCAATGCTGCTGCAGTCAGCCATCGGGGAGGTGACCCATGACTCACCGGGTGTATAGGTTGCTACAACCTCAATTCGAATTTCGTCGCCGAGGTTGGCATAGCCATCAGTGCCAACATCATTCGATATGTTTAGAGCTGCTAATGAATAGGTAGTGCCAGCGAAAGCTTCAGATGCAAAAAGTAACGGCAGCAGGACTAAAGCGAAGAACAGCAGACTCGATCGCTTCATTTTTTCTCCTTATTTCAGGCCTCTGATCGGGTTCTCACCTGTAGAGGAACATCGGGGTCTATGATTTTCAGGTATTCCTTGAAATTATCGGCGTCTGTCGGCAAGAAAATTAGTGGCAAATGTTTTTGCACCGGTCGCGTAGAAAAAGCGGCCCGGGTTGTGTTATGCTTGCGGTGTATGAGCGCTAAAAACAGAATTTTTGCAGAGGTCGAGGCTGTCGATCTGCAGCTTCTTCAATATTCAGGGGTAAATGGCAAATACTCGGTGCGTC
>JAKQQP010000145.1 GCA_029564115.1 Candidatus Rifleibacteriota bacterium
TTGCCGCCAGCCTTTCAAAGAGCGATGCAGAATTATTTCTGCCGGTCGTCATTGACAGAAATCTGCCAAAAGCAGAACTGCTGGCCTTTCGCGGCGAAAATGACGGGCAGACGATAAACTCTGAACGTTTTCCTGTTGATATGGCTCCTGATTCGGGCGCGGCTTTTCCGGTTAAATTGAGGCCAGACCTGCAGCAGACTGTTGAAGAACGCCGAAAAAGGGCAAAAAACCTGCTGTTTCATTATGCCTCGTCTCTTTCTGCCGACACAGCTGCCATTTCCTTTCAGGCGCTGAATGTTTTACCACCTTCGATTATCAACGATCTTAAAACAGAAACGATCGGCATGAACCCCGCCAGCGCGGAAGAAGAAATGAAATGGCTGCGTCTGCTTCCCAAAGTTGATCTGCATTGCCATCTCGGCGGGGTTTCTGGCGCCGCTGACCTGGTTGAAATAGCAACGGCCATGCGGGGTGAACTCAAACCTTTTCAAGACCGGCTCGAACCCTTTCTTGACGATTTGCGCGGCCTGATAGGGCAGGGTGATGTGGCGCAGATAAGGCGACATGTTGCGCACCCCGAAGAAAAGCGTCTGCAGGATACTTTAAAGCGCGTCGCGGAAGAACGCGGGGTTCCCGTGTGGGCTGTGTGTGCATTGCTGATAAATGCATTCGCAGGGCAAGATGCTTTGCTCGATCAGTTTATTTTTTTTGACCGGACCAGCGAAGAAAAATACGTCGGCATCGATATTAAACAGTATGAACCACTTGGTGACCTTCAGGGCTCAAGCCTGCTGCAGACCGAAACTGCCATAAGAACGACCTGCAGACTGTTGATCAGAAAATGTCGGGCTGAAAATGTCAGGTATATCGAGGTGCGCTGTTCGCCGATAAACTACACGAGAGGTGGATTGTCAGCCGAAAATGTCGTCAGATTCATTCGTGAAGAACTTGCCGAGGGTCTCCCTGATGTTTGTGCCGGCCTGATTTTTATCGGTTCGCGCCACGGAAAAATGAGCGACTGCTGGCGCCATGTCGAACTGGCACAGCAGATACTCGGCGAAGATTCTGAAGACCCGGCTGTTCCCCTTGTCGGCTTCGATCTGGCAGGCGATGAAGAATTTGATGCGGAGCGCTTTGTTCCTGCTTTCAGACCGCTGTTTGAGCAATGCCTTCATATAACT
>JAKQQP010000154.1 GCA_029564115.1 Candidatus Rifleibacteriota bacterium
AGCAGCTTTCTGAAACTGCATGCGACCAGAAATCTGCAGCACCTTAAGTAACCCGTTGAAGGCAAAGTTGTCTTCGGACTCTGCCGCAAAGGCCAGTCTGGCGAAGGCTGTCAGGCGGCCTGCCATTATTTCTTCATCGACTGCCTGATCTTCGGTGGCGGCAATAAAGCCATTGATGATTTCGGCGGTTCTGGTCTCAGAAGTTTCTGTCACCGATTGCAGACTCTCAAACCGGGCCATGCCCGAGAGTTGCTGTATCAGATATCCTTTTTCGCTTTCAGCAGTTGCATCGGCGCAAAAACCCTGCGGAACAGCAGCAACAATGCCGACAGTCAGCAGCAGGCCGATCAGGCACTTTCTACACCAAAGATTTCGCTTAAAAATCTGCATGCAGCAATTATACTGATCCAATACCAAATTGCCAAATTTTTAAAATGCCCGGGAATAGCCTTTCCACATGGGGGATGGTATAATATTATTGATCTGGAAAGGTGCCTGAAACGTGAATAAACTCTTCGCTGCTGCAAAAGAGGTTTGTGATTTTCTGTCAGCTCATAATCGCGTGTTTTGCGTTATTGGTGGGCTGGCGGTAATTCGCTGGGGCGAAATCCGTTTTACTCAGGATGCGGATATCGCGGTTTTAACGAACTTTGGCGAAGAACGCCAGATTGCAGAGATTCTTCTGAATAAATTTTCGAGTCGGATTTCTGATGCTTTGAATTTTGCTGTCGCCAATCGTGTTTTGCTGATTACTGGCAGCAACGGGGTTTCGATAGATGTAACATTCGCCGCCCTGCCATTTGAAGCAGAAATGATGGCAAATGCAGTAATGTTTGATTTCGGTGAAAATTGCTCTCTGCCAGTTTGCAGCGCAGACGATCTGTTTATCATGAAGGCGTTTGCAGCAAGGCCAAAAGACTGGCTCGATGCCGAATCAATTGCTGTCAGGCAAAAAGGCAGACTGAATACGGAACGCATTCTTGAGCACCTTGCCGAACTGTCTGAATTGAAAGCGGAACCCGAAATACTTTTGCGGGCCCGCAAGATTCTTGAGAGATAATGTACTTATGAAGCCGCAAAACGATAAAGCCAGATCTGAATCAGAAAAAATAGTAACCCAGTGGAAATATGCCACTGAGGCACTTGAGCGCGTAAAAAACCAGGAACTGCAGAATACCGAATATGATTATGAAACTGTTGATGCCATGCTCGAGCTCGGATTGAAATTTTCTTCACTCCGCGTTTCTTCAGGTTTAGTAGAAATGCAGCGCTTTTTCAGGGCCTGGCAAAGCGAAATCGGCAAAGGCGGCTGATTTTGGACTATTTTCACCTTGTTAATCTCAGGCAGACAGATGCAACCTGGCAATTGCTCAGAGCAGACCATGCTCCCCTTGTGATCAGCTTTTTTTATCGTGAGTTTATTGCTCCGAATATCAGAACCCTTTCTCAAAGCGAGATGGAGGCAAAACTGGAAGACGAACTTTTCCAGTTGCGCGAGGTTCTCGGGGCAGAAGCGTTTCCAAAATCCGCCAGACAGTATCTAAACGACTGGACAAGCGACGAGAAAGGCTGGCTTCGCAAATTTTACCCCAATTCATCTGATGAGCCACATTTCGACCTTACCTCGGCCGCGGAAAAAGCGGTTCGCTGGCTTGACAGCCTTTCCGGCAGTTCATTTATCGGTACTGAGTCAAGACTGAGAACTGTTTTTGATTTATTGCAGCAGATTGTTGCCGGAACCGAAACCAGCGCCGAAACCAGAATTCATGAGCTTGAAAAACGCCGGGCCGAAATTGATTCTCAGATATTACGGCTTCAGGCTGGAGAAGTAAATGTTCTCGATAATACATCTTTAAAAGATCGATTTCAGCAGGTCAGTATGCTGGCGCGCAGTCTGCTTGGCGATTTTCGCGAAGTAGAGCATAACTTTCGTCAGCTCGACAGACAGATTCGTGTTCAAATAGCCGAATGGGAAGGCCGCAAAGGCGAGTTGCTCGCTAAGGTTTTCGGAGCCCGCGACGCCATTGCCGACACAGACCAGGGAAGAAGTTTTCGGGCGTTCTGGGAATTCATAATGTCTTCACGTCGTCGGGAAGAATTTGGTAATCTTCTTGATCAGGTATTTGAAATGGAAGCGATAAAAGAGCTGAAACCTGATTTACGTCTGAAACGCATTCATTATGACTGGTTCGATGCCGGTGAGACGACGCAGCGAACGGTGGCGCGGCTTTCGCAGCAGTTACGGCGTTTTCTTGAAGATCAGGTTTATCTTGAAAACCGTCGTATCATACAGATTTTTCAGAAAATTGAAAGCAAGGCCGTAAAGTTACGTGACAAACCGCCGAGTGATCGTAACTTTTTTACAATCGACGAGCCAGGGGGTGTTGCCATAGAGCTTCCTATGGAGAGGCCACTATACAGTATTCCTTTTAAACCTCGTTATGAAAAGCTTATTTGCTCCGGTGACGACAGCGAAGTCGATGCCGAGGCGTTATTCAGTCAGCTGGTTGTGGATCGTGAAGAAATCCAGGACCATATTCAGACAATTTTACGCACTGAATCGCAGGTTTCGGTTGCTGAGATAATCAGGCATTTTCCACTTAAATATGGTTTGAGCGAGCTGGTTGCATACCTTAGTATTGCCGGCGAAGACCCACGCGCGTTTTTTGACGAAAGTGTTGAAGATGTGGTCGAATGGCCTGACGGAGAAGTTAAATGCCGAAAGGCAAAGATTCCAAGAATTATTTTTACCAGGAACAATTTATGACCGAAAAGCAAATTGAAGGCGCAGATAAACTCCCGTTGCTGCTGGTTTCACTGCTGAAGGGTATCGTTTACCGAGATTCAGAACCGGTTCTCTGGCAGTCGCTGATTGAACTTCAGATAAGGGCCAGAGACTATCTCGGCGTGATTGGCCTGGAATTGCTTATTGACGAAAACGAAGGTTATGCATGGCTTAAGCAGTGCGATGCGGTTGACGGAGAAGAAATCGTGCCCCGGCTGGTAGGCCGGCGGCAGCTGTCATACCCGGTCAGTCTTCTTATTGCCCTTTTTCGGAAAAGGCTTGCGGAGCACGACGCATCTGATGGTGAAACAAGGCTGATAATGTCTAATGATGAGGTGGTAGAGATGTGCCGGGCCTTTTTTCCGGCAGGCAGCAATGATGCCAGGTTTTTCGACCAGATAACTTCTCATATCAATAAGGTCGTCGAGCTTGGTTTTGTAAGAAAATTGAAGGGAGAGGAACAGAAGATCGAAGTCTGCAGAATTATCAAGGCATTTGTCACGGCTCAGTGGCTTAACGAGTTCGATCAGCGACTGGAAGAATATTACAAGAATCTTGCTGAAAGCGGACAGGAAGCTAACTCATGACTGGACAGCAGACGCTCGAATTTCTGGCAACAGATGAAAGTGCAGGTTTCAGGCTCAAAACCCTGGAGCTTTACAACTGGGGCACATTTCACGATCGTGTCTGGTCATTGGAGCCGGAAGGCCGAAATATTCTGGTTACCGGTGATATTGGTTCGGGCAAATCGACATTGATTGACGCAATAACCACTTTGCTGGTTCCTCCAAACCGGATTGTTTTTAACAAGGCCGCAGGGGCAGATAAAAGCGAGCGCAGTCTGCGCACTTATGTGCTTGGATATTATAAGTCAGAACGCAGCGAAAGCGGTTTAAATGCAAAGCCGGTAAGCTTGCGTGGCCTGAATGATTTTTCGGTCATTCTCGGAGTTTTTGCCAATAAGGGCTTCAGCCAGACTGTTACTCTGGCACAGGTGTTTTTCTCAAACGAGCATGGGGGGCAGCCGGAAAGGTTCTATGTGGTTGCTGCCGGTCGTCAACTCAGGATAACTCATGATTTTTCAAGATTCAAAGAAAAGAGTGCCCTGAAAAAAAGCCTTAAAGCGGGCGGAGCAATTGTTTACGACAGTTTTGCCTCGTATTGTTCTGAATTCAAGAGGCTTTTCGGTATTGAGACCGATCAGGCCCTCGAACTTTTCAACCAGACCGTTTCGATGAAGTCTGTCGGCAATCTTACCAGCTTTGTGCGCGAACATATGCTGCAGGATTCTGATGTTAAATCCAGAATAGAAAATCTTCTTGGGCATTACGATAATCTGAATAGAGCTCACGAAATGGTCTTGAAGGCCCGCGAACAGATAAAAAAGCTTGGAATTATCGTTGAACATTGCGATTGCCACGATGAAATCAGCAGAAATGTGTCTAGATTACGTGAATGTCGCGAAGGTTTGAGATTTTTCATGGCCGGGGAAAAACTTTCGCTTCTTGATGATGAAGACGCCAGGCTGAAAGAAAAGTTTGAAAAAACTGAAGCAGTCATTTTAAATCAAAAATGCATACTAGACGGGCTGCGTGAAGAAAGAGACAGTTTAAAGCAGAGTATTGTCGCAAATGGTGGCGACCGTCTTGAAAAAATCAGAAGCACGGTGCTTCGCCTTGAAGAAGAAAAAAAACGTGCCGACCGAAATTTTAATAATTATCGGGTTTACGCAGAGCAGTTGCAGGTATTTATGCCGGATTCTCCAGATAAATTTGCCGGCAATCGTGCCAGACTGACAGAAATGCTGCCTCAGCTGCGCAGTTTTGAAGAAAAAGCATTTGGGCAGATCAAGGAAAAAGCTGTTGAACTGAAGAAACACAAAGATTGTTCAGAATTGTTAAACAGCGAGTTAAGGTCTCTCAGGCAGAGAAAAAGCAATATTCCTATGGCTCAGATAGCAGTTAGAGAGCGGATCTGCAGTGATCTGGCAATTGAAGAAGATCAGATTCCTTTTGTTGGCGAACTTTTGAGGGTTGCTGATTCAGAAACTGCATGGGAAGGCGCTGTAGAAAGACTTCTGCATAATTTTGCCCTCTCGATGATCGTGCCTGATGAACTTTATGCGAAAGTTGCCGCATGGGTTGACAAAACCAGCCTGCACAGCAGACTTGTTTATTACCGGGTAAAAAATGAAAAAAGAAAAAAGCAGGTCGTCAGCGCCAATTCTCTGGTAAAGAAACTGTTGATCAAAGATGATGCGAAATTTTATGAATGGCTCGAAAGCGAGCTAGCGGCGCGTTTTGATTATGTCTGTTGCGAAAATATAGATGGCTTCAGGCGTGAGGCTCAGGCGATAACACGTAATGGTCAGATAAAAAGTGGAGGTCAACGACACGAAAAGGATGATCGCCATGACCTTACCGATCGCTCGCGCTACGTGCTTGGCTGGACCAATGAAGCAAAGATCAGGGCCCTCCAGGGAGAGCTTGGTAAAATTGAGGAACAGATAGTTTATTTGAGCCGCGAAATCAAGACTCTGGAGGATGAAAAAGCCCGGTATGCAGACAGGCAGCGTCTTGTTGACAGGTTGCTGGTTTATGAAGATTTTGTGGAAATTGACTGGCAGAGAATCAGTCGCGACATTGACGACCAGAAGAAAGAGCAGGCCAGGCTGGAAAGCGCTTCTGACATCCTTGGAGAGCTTGAGAAAAAACTGCGAACAGTTGATGAAGAAAGCAAAAAAGCCGAAAAACAACTTGAGAAACTGCAGGAAGAAAAGGGCTCAGTAAATACAACGATTAATAAGGTTCGCATCGAGCGTGAAGAAACTGAAAAGTTGCTTAAAGACAATGAGATGCCTGAATTTGAAGGGGTCAGGGCACGTATCCGGCAGTTTATCAAAGAAATCAATCTGAACGAAGAACTATCATTGCAGAACCTGAACCGAATTGAAAGCTCTGTTCGCGGTCGTCTGCAGGCAAGAATAGATTCTGCTGACAGCAGTTTAAGAGAAACCGACGAGAAGATTGTCGGCGCCATGCAGAATTACAAAAACGACTATAAGATTGAAACAAGCGAATTCGATGCCCGGGTTGAAGCTTCTGAAGAGTATCGCAACTGCCTGAAAAGGCTTGTTGAAGACGATCTGCCAAGTTTTGAGAAAAATTTCAAAAAACTGCTTAACGAAAATACCATAAACGAGATTGCCAACTTCAATTCGCAACTCGACAGTTCTGCACAAAAGATAAAAGAGAGAATCTCAAGTATCAACAGGTCGCTGGCAGAAATTGACTATAATCCGGGGCGTTATATCAGGCTCGAAGAGCAGTCTTCTTCTGACGTCGAAATCAGAGATTTCAGGCAGGAATTACGGTCATGCACTGAAAATACCCTCGATGGGCGCGAAGACGACCTGTATGCCGAGAGCAGATTTTTGAAGGTCAGGCAGATCATTGAGCGTTTCAAAGGCCGAGAAGGCCGGGCAGAGGCAGATCAAAAATGGATGGACAAGGTGACCGATGTTCGCAACTGGTTTGTTTTTGCCGCTTCAGAGCGTTACAAAGAAGATGATACTGAGTATGAACATTATACTGATTCTGGCGGAAAATCAGGTGGGCAAAAGGAAAAACTGGCATACACCGTTCTTGCAGCCAGTCTTGCTTATCAGTTCGGTCTTGAGCGGGGCAGTGTACGGTCTAGAAGTTTCAGATTTGTGGTTATTGACGAGGCTTTTGGCCGAGGCTCAGAAGAATCGACGAGATACGCTCTTGAGCTGTTCAAAAAATTGAACCTGCAATTGCTTGTGGTTACGCCTTTGCAGAAGATTCACGTTATTGAGCCTTACGTTGAGAGTGTTGGTTTTGTGCACTCCCGAAATGGTATGGAATCGTTGCTGAGAAATCTTTCAATCGAAGACTATCGAAAAGAACTGGATGCACGCAACTTATGACTGGCTGGACAACAATGAAAGATATCAGAGCTTCTCTGATAAAAGACTGGGAGAGGGGCATTTTTTTACGCGCCGCTATCACCGGTGAAAAATTATTTCCCTTGAGACGCAGACTCAAAGGCCCTAAAAGCGGCGAAATCGCCGAAAAATTTACAGAGATTAAAAGCTGGAGCGGCGACTGGAGCCGGGCCCTGGAAAACAATGGTATTCAAGGACTAAGCCTTGAATACAGAGAAGTCAGCCCGCGTAATTTTGGGAAAAATCGCCTGCCTGACACATTGGTTTTTGAAGACCAGGAGTCTTTACTTGCTTTTTTACATCTTGAGAACAGATTCCGACAGTTCCAGAGAATATCTGAGCTCGTTATGGAAAGGTTCGATGTTTTAAGAGACTGGATCGCAAAAAGTCCATTCAAAATACTCGAATACGCAGAAGACTGGCCAGGGATTATTGCAATATGCCTCTGGTTGCAGAAAAATCCGCGCCCGGGCATTTATCTTCGGCAGATTGATATAGATGGCGTGGATACAAAGTTTATTGAGACAAGAAAAGCCCTGCTGGCAGAAATTTTTGATTTAATTCTTCCTGAAAGAGTCATTACAAAAGAGTTTAAGGGCTTGGGCGGTTTTGAACAGCGCTATGGTTTTAAAATCAAACCATCACAGGTTCGGTTTAAAATTCTGGATATGGCTCTCAGTATCGGTGGTTTAACAGATCTGCAGATACGAAGCGAAGAGTTTGCCGGTTTAAATTTACCCGCTAAAAAGGTTTTTATTACCGAAAATGAGATTAATGGGCTTGCTTTTCCCGAGATGGCTGATTCCATAGTCATTTTCGGTCTTGGTTACGGCCTTGAGCGTCTCGCCGATGTTGCATGGCTTAAAAACCTGGAGATCTATTACTGGGGAGATATAGATACACACGGATTCGCGATGCTTGATCAGCTGCGCAGCTATTTTCCACAGGTGTGCTCGTTTCTGATGGATCGGCAGACTTTGTTGAGCAACAGACAATTCTGGGTTACAGAGCCAAAACAGACGATCAGAAACCTTAAACGGCTCACTACGGAAGAGCGCGAGGTCTATGGCGAACTGACCGAAAATTGTCTGGGCATGTCAGTTCGACTTGAACAGGAAAGGGTTCCGTTCAGCAGTCTGATCGCATTTCTTGAAATGCTCAAGAACCGCGAAAATGTACCTGGCTGTAATGAAGCGTGATTAAAATTCTAGAGCGAGACGTTTTTGGCTAGGCGGGTGGGTAGTCGATGTTGTAGTGCAGGCCGATGCTTTGTTTGCGGCGCATGGCGCAGTCGACAATCAGTTCAGCGACCACGATCAGGTGACGCAGCTCGATGAAGTTGCGGTTAACCCGGTGTCTGGCGTAGTAAT
>JAKQQP010000167.1 GCA_029564115.1 Candidatus Rifleibacteriota bacterium
ACAAACCTGTTCGACCGCGAGGCTATGGAGATCATTACCGCCAACTGCGGTGGCAACAGACGCGAACTGATGAAACTGGCGTTTAATCTATGCATGGAGGCGCATCTGAGAAATGAAAAAGTCATTACATCAGAAATGATCCTGTCGACGGAATATATGCAAGCAAACGGGTGAAGCGGAGATATCGGGTGGGAACTCGGTATCAAGGAATAACCCGGGCGGTATACGGCTAAGAGGCCTGCTGGTAAAACAGCGGGCCTCACTGCTTTTTCAAATACTGATTTAAACCGGACTCTGTATCTGGTAGAATTCTCTGAGAAAATACCGGGACGTTTCGTTGAGAATCAACACAATAAGCCACAAAGACCAGGATGCCATTCTTACGGCTGTTGAAAAACACGCTCTGAAAATGCGGGAAATCCAGTTGTTGATCCAGACCTGGCGTGCGGCTTCAGATGAAGAGAAGCCAGGCCTGCTGGCGGATCCGCTCTTTAAAAAGGAGCAACAGGATTCCCCGAGTCATTCTGCAAGATTAAAGGCTCTGGAATCCAAACTTTCAGCGATACGCAATGCTCTAAACGAATTTCAGAGCATGATCATACCTCAGGACCTGGCTGAGGCCGAGCAGCGACGGTTACAGGCGATCTGCTCTTCTATTCAAAACCAGATTAATCAGATGGCCGATAGCGTCAAAAGTGAAGTCTCTGATGTTGCACCAATGTCTTCAGACAAACAGCAGCCGGAAGACGCTCAACCTCTGATCAATGATACTCTTGAAGTGTCTGAAGATGAATGCGCCGAAGAATCTGCACTTTCAGTTCGGTTTTCACCAGTGCCATTCTGTCATCTGCCGCCATCGGGCGGTCTGGGGTGCGCTCTATGAAAATCAAACAAGCAATCAGCGAATCTCTTAAAAACCAGATCCTTTATCTTGCCGCTCATGGCTATGGCAGCCGTAACATTGCGATAAGGGTGGACATAAGCCGTTCTCTGGTGCGTCGGGTTCTTGCTGAAAGCTCGACCGAAGATTTAAAAGTCGGCACTTCTGGCGGTTCAAAACTTGCCCAGTTTCAACAGGTAATCACCGCGAAGGTTCTGTTGGGGCTTACTACCACGCGAATCCTGCGTGATATAAGAGACATCGGTTATTCCGGTTCCAGGACCATTCTTGGCGAGCTTGTTGCAAAAATTCGCGTTGATAATGGCATAACTAGAAAACCCACAGCCAAACGGCGCTTCGAAACCGACCCCGGGCAGGAAATG